>CP046064.1 GCA_009676745.1 Leuconostoc mesenteroides subsp. mesenteroides | reverse complement strand
ATCTTACTAATTATCTCTTTTAATTCTGGCACAACCTCTTGTTCAAACCACGGATTTTTTTTAATCCATATATTATTTCTTGGTGAAGGATGAACTATCGGAAAATAAAGAGGCAAGTAATTTTTGTAGTTCTTTATTACATCGGTTATCTTGCTTTGATAACCAAGATTCAGATAATATTTCTGAGCATATGATCCCACCAATATAATTAACTGAACATCGGGCATAAGCTCCAATAATTTTGGGTGCCATTTGTTAGCTACTCCTCGTCTGGGCGGTAAGTCACCCCATTTTCCTTTTCCTGGATAGTAAAAGTCCATGGGAATTACGCCAATTTTTCCTGAATTATAAAAGGTATCTTTACCAACCCCGATCCACTCTCTTAATCGATCTCCCGATGCATCATCCCACATTATACCCGAGTTTTGAACTCGTAATCCCGGTGCTTGACCAATAATGACTAATTTTGCTTTTTCCGATACGTGAAATATTGGCCTTAATCCTTTTTTAGTAAACTCCATATTCATTTGATCTGCTGCTATATCATCAATAATACTCATATTCCCCCTCCTAACCAATGTATAATAATTATTATAAGCTACTTTATCAAACTTATATTGATTTATTAGTTCACAACTAAACTATAAAAGTCTACCAAGAGTCGTGCAACTTCTTTCTGCATCGCATTAAATTCGGCACGAGTCACTGGCTTACCACTCACATCAGTCATAACGATCTGAGCCTTTTTGACCCAACCCGTGACGGTTTTACAGCCAAATGACATTCATTGGCTAGGGAATTAGCAGAATGGCCCTCATTGTGCAAGGCAACAATTGGTGATTTAAATTCAGTTGAGTATCGCTTAGCTTTCATAATAAAAAACTCCTATACTTGATTATCTCGGATTATGCCCTAGAAATAAAGCAGTCCGGATTTTCAGTATACGAGCACTTCTTACTTCACGAGAATAAGCAAACGTATCCGTCTCTAATGCAGAAAACGATTATACCGAAAAAGATCGAATCCTTGAAAAAGAGGCTAATAATATGGCTAGCATATTATTAGCAAATAAAAAATCCACTCAATTATTACTAGATGATAGAAAACCTTTTAATTATTTGCGCAACTCTTTCGGAATTAGTAATCAAGCTATGTGCATCCGCTTATTTAACCTATTCTATTTTCAAACAGCTAAACAGGTCTTTGAAGAAGAAAAACAAGTTAAGAATATTTTTATCTTCTCACAATAAACAATTGCCAACTATATTTATAAAAATTATCAATTAAATATCAAATAAAATCTGCCACCAAACACGGAAACCGCGCGACAGCCAACCGCCACCACAACAGTTAAGATCGCCCGTGGTTATTATTATGATTGTGACTTTTTTTATTGTCTTTAAATCTAAATCAATAGAGAAAACTAAAAGAAGTTGTTGACACAGGAAGTTACAAATGCTTGATTGAGAGTGAGGGAAGTTTTGAGCTGAAGATAGTTTTCCCCTTGTTTTGGGAAGAAGAAAACTTTACTGTTAACAAACACTTGACCGATCGTTCAGTCGTCCGTCACCTTATCCATACAAGCCTTGGTTTTACCCGCCTGCTTTAATTAACTACTTTATTCATTAAACCAATAAAAAAACGCCCTTATTGGCGCTGTATCACTATATTTATTATCTTTTTCGCGTTATACAGCTTAAATACAAGCCCTGTGTCCGTAGACACCGTTTTACCTGCCGAGCCGTTTGTGGCCGCTCTCACCCTACTACACGCCCAGTATGGATTGTTTGTGTAGCACCCACATATTTTTGTACAGTAGTGTCTGGGAAAATGGCACTTGTCTATTTTTTCGTATACCATATACAGCGATTTGGATCTTCCGAGTCACACTAGGTAACTACCCCCTACACGTCATATATGCCATACCCCTTAAAGTGTTTGGCTTCACTCTTTTTGAAATCACCCACATTTACAACACAAAGGTTATGTTATATAATATAGATACACATTCTAGTACATATAAGAATCATGTAGCTATCAAGGATTGCCGTCCTTGGTGGCTTTTCTTTTTGTAATAAATTAATTATCTCAATTTATGTTTATGCACATAATATAACGTAATAGCTACCGCTATGTCAATAATTTTATAAAGTTATTGTGATATGTATATATTTATAAAGTTATATTATTATAAATTTATACTTTTATATTTTGCTACTTTTATATTTTTATGATAGTATAAATTTATAAATTAAAAAAAGTGTTTACGTATCAGTTATTAGCATGTATTGAGTATAAAAATATATTTTTATAAAAATATACTTTTATACTTTTATACTTTTATAAATACATAATTTTATAATTTTATAAAGGAGTTAAGAATGACTAAAGTTATCACAACTGGAAACTTCAAAGGTGGGGTGGGGAAGACAACAAACTCCGTAATGCTGTCTTATACATTGTCTAAAATGGACAAGAAAGTATTACTAATTGACTTAGATCCCCAAGCTAATGCAACAGATTTATTGCTAACAACAATGACTAATATTTATAAAAAGAAACCTGACTTTAAAGAAACACTGTTTGAAGCCATCAAAAATAATAATCCACAGGAAGCGTTAATAAATGTAAAAGATAATCTAGATTTGTTACCATCTTACTCAGACTTACAAAACTATGAACGTTACCTTTATGATAATTTTTCTGATGATTACTCACAAGATCATCACTTAACAAATTTCATTAATGAATTCAAAAATGAATATGACTTTGTATTTTTAGATATTCCACCACAACTGAACAAATTTACAGACAATGCACTGGTAGCCAGTGATTTTGTAATCGTTATACTACAAACACAAGAACGGGCTCTAAAAGGTGCTGAAAAATATATAGAGCACTTATTAGAGTTACAAGATGACTATGGTCTGAATATAGATCTTTTAGGAATACTTCCCGTACTACAACAAAATGGATCAGAACTTGATTTAGATGTCTTGCAAGATGCCACAGAAAGCTTTGGTGATAACAATATCTTCAAAACTCATATTAAACAGATGAACAGACTAAAGAGATTTGATAGAACTGGTATTACCGATAATACTAAGGATATCCACGACAAACGTATACATGCAATATATGGCGATCTCATCAAAGAAACGCTCGAGCGCATAAATATATTTGATCAAAAATAAGGAGCATTTATCATGACTGACAATATTGGACTAAGCTCATTCCGAAAAAAGAAAACAGAGCGCCCAGAAAATATTACACCAGAACTATCAGAAGATATTAACCGCACAATGCCAGAAGACTTGCTAAAGCTTCCACAAAGTAGGCTTACAAGTAAAGACTTACCAAAATCGATTAGGCTCCCATTAAACACACACACAGCCATTAGCACAATTGCCACTTTGCAAAGTAAAAAAATTTACGAGGTAATTAATGATATTGTGGAAGAATATATTAGTAACTTACCTGCGAGTGAAAAGAAGATTATTCGTTCAAGTATTGAAACCGTAAACAATAATCATTAATTAAACTGGTTTATATTTTTAACAAAAGAAAACTAACTTTGTAATGTTTCTAAAAGGAGCAGAAAACAAAAAGTTGCTCTTATACTAAAAAAATGGACTATTTTTATTCAGTCCGTAAAATGAAAGTATAGGAGTATTTTTATGTCAATTCGTTATTCACAAGATTTCAAAGATTCATTGGTTAAACTTCACCAAGAAGGCCGTTCACTTAAATCATTAGCAGAAGAATTTGGTCCGTCGAAAGATTCTATTGCTATTTGGCTTAAACAAGCTACCCCAATCATGATCAAGGGTCAGTCAAAGACTTTAAAAGACGTCAAGCAACTAGAGAAGCGCCTCGCTATTTTGGAGGAAGAAAACGAAATTTTATCACACATAGCCTGACAAGCATTGAGCGGCCATCTTACTAGCCAAAAAATAGTCCGTAATGTGGTATTGCCGCTCGTTAACCAATTTTTAGCACAAGGCTACGCGCTTGTGCGTATTTTAAGTGCACTTAAAATCAAACCTAGTACCTATTACAACTGGCGCCATTGGCAGCCCAGTCGACAAGAAAAGCGTAGAGAATCTCTAAAACCTTATATTTTAGACGTTTGGAAAACCTTTAAATTTTATGGTTATCGCCGTATTGCTGCTTATAGTCAACAAACCGACGGTCCGAAAGTATCTGGGTATATGACACTCAAATTGATGCGTGAATTAGGGATTAAATCCCGCATGCAAAAACGTTATCGCAAGCCAAAAACTGTGGTGACTGTTGATCAAAAGCCCAATTTGATTAGACACTTGCATGATTTGAGCGGTGTTTGGCAAACAGATATCACTTATATTCAGTTGACTAATCACAGATGGGTCTATTTAGCGACCGTTTTGGATCCTGAGAAGAGAAAAGTATTGGGCTATAAAATTGGCGATACAATGACAGCCGAGCTAGCCACAAGTGCCTTACAGATGGCTTTAGATAAGCATCGAAAGCCATTAATTATTCATTCAGATATGGGGTCACATACACGAGTGCTGAATTTAATATTAAATGTCAAAATTATGGCTTGAAACATTCATATTCACTCAAAGGACATCCATACGATAATGGCCGTATGGAAGCATTTCATTCAATATTGAAACGTGAAGAGGTGTATTTGAAGGCATACGAAACATTAACGCAAGTCCAAGCAGCCATTGGTTGGTATATCAATTTTTATAATCGCAATCGTATCTCAAATGTTGCCTAAGTAACTGAATAAAAATAGTCCAATTTATTGACTTCTGAGCAAAAAAAGGCGCTCTGTTGCTCGTAGGGCGCTTCTGCAAGTTCTTCAGGTAAAAGTAACAATCCAAGTGGCTAACGCCTTCACATCGTCTCTTTTCATGCAATAAACGTCATTTAAACGCGCATTGAAACGTGACAGCATATCTGAACCATCCGCCATGAGCTCTTGATTCAGATAGGTTTTCGACACATCAATTTCTTTGTTAGTGTGATGGTCAGTTTTACGTTCAAAATGGACTGCTAAACCAGGGACTGCGCCACGCGTATTTTTCTTTAAATGCGCCATCAAAAATGCCTCCTCGAAAAAGGTTTTCCAAGACCAGTATAACACCGTTAAAAATCTGGTATAGCCTGTTATACCAAAATTCTATTTTGGACAGGCTCTGCGAGGCGCGTCATCGACAAGCGATGACCGTAGCGTTTCCCCTTCCTGCTGGGGAAACTGCTATTTTACAGCGCCACTTATCCGGCTTGTAAAACCTCCGGCGGGTCACGCCGTGACAGGGCAATTTATCATTGCAGGATCACTTTCAGTGAGAGCATGTCATGCAGAACGTTACCCGCGTGGGGCAAGCTGATGTCAGCTTAACCACATTAAAATAATCGGTAAACGTAAGTGTATAATAACAAAAAAATTGTAGTGGACTATCGCAATTAATAGGTGTTATACAATAAAAGCAAACAAAAAGGCACCCTTAAGGTGCCCACATTATTTTAACGATCATTAAGATCATCAAAATAACGTTTGATTGCGAACGTCACAACAGCAACACAGATTGCGTTAAACAATTGTGTGAGTTCTTGAAAAAAGTAAATCATGGAGTCTAAACCTCCTTGCCGTTGCAGTTATAGTAGGAAACAACAGCTTTTTAAGTATATCATGTTTTGAAATACCAATAATATAATGTTATAATGTTAATAGAAGAAAGTACATGGAGACTAACCTCTCTAGTAAAAAGGGCTAGTGCGTAGGAACACCAGCTCTTTTTGTTTGTCTTTTTTTTTTGAAGCAAGTTTCCTTTCAGGGCAAGACAGTGTATAATTATAAACAATAACTGCCATGAAACAGCTCTGCTGTTTCAAAGGCTTGGGCCAGTACGCTGGTCAAGCCTGGTGGCCCACTTTAAAATACAGTGACGCTGATAGTATGATGGCTGGACTGTTATTTTTGACAATTAAAGACGCTTCAAAAAATTTCTTTAACCCCCAAATCACTAATAGGGGGGTTAAATTTACAAAAAAGCCAACAGGCAAACAACCCTCATGCTTACGGGGCGTAGGGTTACAGCGAAATAATATTCGTGTATAAATTAATGTAATAATGAAAATTTGATAATAAAAATCGGCCGTTAAATGGCTTTTTTATTAGATAAATCATTTTTAGGTTGCTATCAAGCTATTTACGATTAAGGAGGATTATATGACATACAATGCGATTAAAGGACGCTTTACACACGTTGCGCCCGATAAATCGATAGTGTACGGTGATAAGCCTTATACGTTTGCCTTAACACCAGAACAAAGTGAACAGATTGACCAGGCGGTTTATGCGGTTGTCCTGGCCAAAAATTATAAAACGACCTCTTTCTCAATTGATGAGAAGTTAACGTTGTCTGACGAAGAAGTCACCCAACACAAATTAATGGTCCGTTTACGCCTCCGCAAAAAGCACAAACAGCCGTCTCATAAACCGCTCACGGACTAAAATTTCACAAATAACAAAAGGCTAGTTTTGGGGATTATGAGAGCTAGACCAATTATTTTAAGCTCAATTCACAAGAACAGATCACAGAAAAAGCGCCAAACCCTATGAAATTAAGGCTTGGCGCTTTTAACTTGGTATAAGCTGCATTATGTTAATTCGTTAAATTAATAATACCCATATGGACTATATTGGTGTCCAGGTTTAGGTTGCGTCTTGCCATTCAATTGATCTAGAACCTTTTGAGGGTCGGCTGGATGGTATACATGTCCAATTGCCCCTAAAACGTCGCCAATCCAATGTCATCCGCTAATTTTGTTGCACTCTGAATTAGATAACTTTTTATAGTTACTTAAATAGCTTTTCATAATATCGACTATGAGCGTAACATGATTAAATAGTTAAGATAATTACACTCTTCAGAATGCTAATATTATTCATAATTACTAAAAAGTGCTAGAATTTGAGATGAGGAGTGATCATTCATATCCTGTAATTTCAATTTTCAGTAAGTACACTGCTAAAAATATAGAGGAAAATTAAAATGGAACAGTCCAATAAAAAATATTTCTTTGATGAGCCAGCTTTTGATCTACATGATGGCGGATATGTACCTCTCATAGTAAATAATGCCCCGGAAATGCCTTTAAATATACCACCTATTTTAAAAGCAGATAGAGAGTCTAAAAATGATATCTACTATACCGTCACTGCAAAATCAGGGAAATCGCAAATATTGCCAGGGGAAAAGACACAGGCATGGGGTTATAATGCTAATTTTTTAGGTAAGACTATTATATTTCACCGCGGTCAAAAAAATCATATCACTTTGAAGAATGACCTGCCAGAATTAACTACTTTTCATTGGCATGGAGCTGATGTTAGTGGCCCTTATGTTGATGGGGGTTGTCACGCGCCTGTTTACCCAGGGGAAATCAAACATATTAATTTTACGTTGAATCAGCCCGCTGCGACATTATGGTTGCATGCTCACCCATGTCCATCCACAGCAGAACAGGTGTGGCAAGGATTAGCTACAATGGTTATTGTTCAAGATGAGCATGAATCCCAATTATCAATACCAAGAAATTATGGAGTAGATGATATTCCAATTATTTTACAAGATAGACATTTTCACAAAGATAATCAGTTTGATTATCGTGCCGATTATGATCCTGATGGTGTTGCAGGTCCCACGGCTGTTATCAATGGAACAGTCAACCCATACTTCGATGTCACAACACAAAAAATAAGGTTACGTTTTCTAAATGGTGCTAACCGTCGGGAATGGCGTTTGCATTTTTCCGATGATTTGCCATTTGATCAGATTGCGGGGGATTGTTCTCTATTACCCAAGCCAATCAAGCTGACAGGTTTAATGTTGAGCTGTGCTGAACGTGCAGAAGTCATTATTGATTTTAGCCAATATCATGAAGGTGATGAGGTAACCTTATATACTGATCAAGTGCCACTATTAAAGTTCCGCATTCACAATTTCGCAAAAGATACTACAAAAATTCCCGATCATTTAATTAATTTAAAGAAACCGTCAGTTGAACCGTCATTACCCATTCGACATGTCGTCATGCAAGGAATGGATGAAAGTGTTGCCATAGATGACAAGAAATTTGCTATGGAACGCATTGATGCCGAGCAAATAGTTGGAGAGTATCAGTATTGGGATGTCACGAATAGTAACGAAAAACCGGGAATGGTTCACCCATTTCACATACACGGCACTCGCTTTTTAGTACTAACACGTAATGGAAAAGATCCATATCCAAATGAGAACGGTTTCAAAGACACCATTGGAGTTAACCCAGGAGAAACTGTTCGAATACTAGTTAAGTTTGATTTACCTGGTATATATATGTATCATTGCCATATTTTAGAACATGAAGATGGTGGTATGATGGCACAAATAGAGATAGTAGATCCAAAAAAGCCGCATCAGAAGTATCAGTTAATGGATATGAATACTTTAATGAACGCGTTAGCTGAGGAGCGTGGTATTGAGTTATCTAATCTTTGGATGGCAGGTATGGAGTCGTACGAAAAAATGGGAATGAAAATGTAAGATTTTGCTAGAATACTTCCGATGAAAAATGGTTGATCAATCATATTCGCTGTTAAACTATTGGTATGTTAAGATTAAGGGAACAACATATTTAAAAACAAAACATCACTTTAACTACACTACAGTTTGCTCTTATACTAAAAAAATGGACTATTTTTATTCAGTCCGTAAAATGAAAGTATAGGAGTATTTTTATGTCAATTCGTTATTCACAAGATTTCAAAGACTCATTGGTTAAACTTCACCAAGAAGGCCGTTCACTTAAATCATTAGCAGAAGAATTTGGTCCGTCGAAAGATTCTATTGCTATTTGGGTTAAACAAGCTACCCCAATCATGATCAAGGGTCAGTCAAAGACGTTAAAGGATGTCAAGCAATTAGAAAAGCGTCTCGCTATTTTGGAGGAAGAAAACGAAATTTTATCACGCATAGCCTGACAAGCATTGAGCGGCCATCTTACTAGCCAAAAAATAGTCCGTAATGTGGTATTGCCGCTCGTTAACCAATTTTTAGCACAAGGCTACGCGCTTGTGCGTATTTTAAGTGCACTTAAAATCAAACCTAGTACCTATTACAACTGGCGCCATTGGCAGCCCAGTCGACAAGAAAAGCGTAGAGAATCTCTAAAACCTTATATTTTAGACGTTTGGAAAACCTTTAAATTTTATGGTTATCGCCGTATTGCTGCTTATAGTCAACAAACCGACGGTCCGAAAGTATCTGGGTATATGACACTCAAATTGATGCGTGAATTAGGGATTAAATCCCGCATGCAAAAACGTTATCGCAAGCCAAAAACTGTGGTGACTGTTGATCAAAAGCCCAATTTGATTAGACACTTGCATGATTTGAGCGGTGTTTGGCAAACAGATATCACTTATATTCAGTTGACTAATCACAGATGGGTCTATTTAGCGACCGTTTTGGATCCTGAGAAGAGAAAAGTATTGGGCTATAAAATTGGCGATACAATGACAGCCGAGCTAGCCACAAGTGCCTTACAGATGGCTTTAGATAAGCATCGAAAGCCATTAATTATTCATTCAGATATGGGGTCACATACACGAGTGCTGAATTTAATATTAAATGTCAAAATTATGGCTTGAAACATTCATATTCACTCAAAGGACATCCATACGATAATGGCCGTATGGAAGCATTTCATTCAATATTGAAACGTGAAGAGGTGTATTTGAAGGCATACGAAACATTAACGCAAGTCCAAGCAGCCATTGGTTGGTATATCAATTTTTATAATCGCAATCGTATCTCAAATGTTGCCTAAGTAACTGAATAAAAATAGTCCAATTTATTGACTTCTGAGCATGTTGATGAGATTGCTAAAAACTAAGAAAGAAGGTAATATATACCCTAGGGGGTATATATTACCTTCTTTCTTAATCATAGAAACCTAGAATATTTGGAGGAAAGCAGAAATGAGTGCAACAATCAAAGAAATTACTGATAGTACATTTGAAAATGAAACACAAGAAGGGGTTACTTTGACCGATTTTCGTGCTGATTGGTGCCCGCCATGCAAGATGATGGACCCTATACTACAACACTTATCAGAAGAAAATCAATTAGGCGGTAAAATAAAGTTTACCTCAGTAAATATCGATGAAAATAAACAGGTTGCCAGCCAACTAGGCATTCAAGGTATCCCCACGTTAATTATTAAGAAAAATGGTCAAGTCATTGATAAAATTGTTGGATTTCATCCTAAAGATGAAATCGAAAATACTTTAAAAAAGTATATCTAAGAGGTATAACATGAGGATTATTATAGTGGGGGGGGTAGCAGCCGGTATGTCAGCTGCTACTAGACTGCGAAGGCTATCTGAAAAAGATGAAATTATAGTCTTCGAAAAAGGCCCTTTCGTTTCTTTTGCAAATTGTGGGTTACCTTACCACATTAGCAAAACGATTAAACATCGCTCCCAATTAATTGTGCAAACCGCTGATGATTTAAGAAGTAGGTTTAATATAGATGTACGTGTTAACAGTGAAGTGACCCATATTGATAGAGATAATAAGATGATATCTGTCAATCATGATGACCAACAAGAGAAGCTATATTATGATAAATTAATATTATCTTTAGGATCTAGTCCTGTAATACCTAAGATTGAGGGGCTTCATACTCAATCAAACATTTTTCAATTACGTAATATCCCTGATTTAGATAACATTATGAGCCATTTAGATGAGAGTATTAAAACGGTTGCGGTACTTGGTGCTGGATTTATTGGTATAGAAGTTACTGAAAATTTGATTAAGAGAGGTTTTTCAGTCAATCTTATTGAACGTTCTAACCAAATATTGCCAAATCTTGATATTGAGATGGCACAGTCGATTACGAATGAGCTCATAAAAAATGACGTTCGTATCAATACGGGAACTACTATAAATAAGGTGAGCAGAGACATTCTTTATTTAGATAATGGTATGTCAATACAAGCTGATGCTGTTATTATTGCTGCAGGAATTCGACCAAATTCTGATATAGCCATAGCTGCAGGCCTAAAAGTTGGGCCCAATAAAGGCATTGTTGTGGATCATGATTTTAAAACAAGTGACTCTAACATTTATGCAATTGGTGACGTTATCAGTGTTATTCATCAAATTACTGAACAGGAAACACTAATTCCATTAGCGGGACCAGCAAACAGACATGGGCGACAAGTTGCTGATGCTATTCACGGTTTATCTATTAAAAATAAACCTGAGATTGGCACATCAATCGTTAAGGTTTTTTCTAAATCAGCTGCAAGTACAGGTATTAATGAAAAACAAGCAAAGCAACTTGGTTTAAATTATCATGTGACTCATACTTTTTCTTATCATCACGCAAGCTATTATCCTGGCGCAACACAAGTTATGATGAAACTTATTTTTACAAATACTGGTGATATTATAGGTGCCCAAGCTGTTGGAAATGAAGGGGTAGATAAGCGTATTGATCTTCTTGCAACGGCAATCAAATTTAGGCTGAAAGTAGATGATTTACCTGAACTGGAATTAACGTATGCTCCTCCTTTCGGAGCAGCTAAAGATCCCGTTCATATTTCCGGTTATGTGGCTGAAAATATTATTAATAGTCGATCTCATAATATTCAATATAATGAATTAGAGAATTACAGGCGTGATGGTTACTTATTAATTGATGTACGATCTTCTCAGGAAATTAGAGCTATGGGATTAATTAATGGTTTCATAAATATTCCGTTAGAAAAAATACGAGACCGTATTAATCAAATACCAAAAGATACTGGTATCATTGTATCGTGTGCTACAGGTCAACGAAGTTATACAGCTGAACGAATATTTATTAATAATGGATTCAGAAATGTCAAAAATCTTGATGGTGCGTTTTCACTGTATCAGTTGATGTATCCACAAAACATTGTAAAATAATTGACTTATGAGGTTCAGGTATGAATACAATAGCATATCAGTATGAAAATATACAAAATAGGTTAAAGAGATCAGCAGGCCAAATAAATGGAATTGTCAATATGATTGATGAAGAGCGTCCTTGTGAAGAGGTCGTCATACAGTTATCTGCTGTCAGAGCAAGTCTTGATAAGGCAATAAAGTTAGTTATTGCTGAAAATATTAGAAATTGTTCAGAAGCAGAAACAGGATCTGAGCAATATCAAAAGGCACTTGAACTGTTAGTCAGAGTTAAATAGATAGGAACATTAAAATTTAATATGAAAATTTAACAAATTAGAAATGCCACCGTAAAAATAGAGTATAGTGATCAAACCTTCTTAGTGGATCCCATGCTTTCTAAAAAAGAAACACTGGCTGCTCGTATACTGAAAATCCGGACCGCTTTATTTCTAGGGCATAATCCGAGATAATCAAGTATAGGAGTTTTTTTATATTATGAAAGCTAAGCGATACTCAACAGAATTTAAATCATCTATTGTTGCCTTGCATAACGAGGGCCGTTCTGCTAATTCTCTAGCCAATGAATACCCATTTGGCTATGCAAACCGTCACTAGTTGGGTTAAAAAAGCCCAAATCATTGGGACTGATGTTAATGGACAGCCAGTGACTCGCGCCCAATTTAATGCAATGCAGAAAGAAGTCGCAAGACTCAAAGAAGAAAACGAAATTTTAAAAATTGCGGCCGTTTTGCTGGGCGAACATCGCAAGTAACACGTAAGACCCATTTTCCTATTGTCCAATCATTGCTAAAACAGCATTTTAAACTCATGATGGTGCTTCGCCTACTCAAAATACCCAAAAGCACCTACTTTGATTGGGTTCACTATACTGAGAGCCAACGACAACGAGAAGACACGATCTTAAAAGCTTTGTTGCGTGAAATTTGGCAAAATAACTATAAAGCTTATGGCGCGCCACGTCTGCGATTAGCATTAGCTGATCTGAATTTGCATCATGGAACCAACCGAGTTCGTCGTTTAATGCGAGAAGCTGGCATATACTCTGTCATGAGTCGTCGATTTAACAAACCAACGACAACTGTTGATTATCGTCAACGTCCCAACTTAATCAGGCATTTACCCGAAGCCAACGCTTGGAGCATGGACATCACTTATTTAAAGTTGAGTAATGGTCAGTGGGTCTATTTAGCGTCAGTTTTAGAGTTACAAACGCGTAAGATATTAGCCCATCAAATCAGTGCCACGATGGATACCAAATTGGTAGTTACAACACTACAAAGATCGCTGTCAACTGATAAAAAACCAAATTATTTACATACTGATATGGGCAGTCAGTTCACTAGTTTTGGCTTTGAAAATTTGTTAAAGCGACATAAAATTGATCATTCGTATTCAAAAGTAGGACATCCATATGATAATGCCAAAATTGAAAGTTTTCACTCCCTATTAAAGCGTGAAATGATTTATCAATTCCGGTTTCCATCGATTGCACATCTAATTTTAGATGTGTCCAAGTATATTCATTGGTTCAACAACGAAAGAATCAGTCTTGCCAATCAAAAAATAAAAGTTGCCTAATCAGTTCAGCCCTAGATAAAAAATATTCCGAATTATTGACTTATGAGCATTAGCTATAACTACAACTATAACTGTAGTTATAGCTAATGAGTTTAACCAAAATCAATTTGATTCAACATAGTCTCACGGCTGGCTTGATCTAAACCAAGGTAAGCCAGTGTCATGGCCGCACTAGAATGATTCAATAAGTGCATGACTAAGCCAATATTATAATATTTTTACTTATTTAGAACTATTTCATAAACTTGATGGACGTCAAGTTTATATCTCCCAAAAGTTAATACACTTTAGTTGAACTAAAATTAAGGGAGAAATCATATGCAACATAATATTCTTAAACATAAAAATAAAATTATGAGTATCAGTGGCTTACTCATTGCTTTAGGACTAATCGCACACTTTATTTTTGCCAATACAACAATTTCTAATAGTGCTTTTATTATAGCTTCGATATTAGGCGTTACCCCCATTTCTTTACAGGCTTATCAGGCTATGAAAGTAAAAGTAGTAAGTATTGATATTTTAGTAACGATAGCGGTCATTGGTGCTCTCTTTATTCAAAATTATGAAGAATCAGCAATTGTTACTTTTTTATTTTTATTTGGATCATATTTAGAACAACGAACACTTAACCGAACACGATCAGCTATTAAAGAGTTGACGGAAATGGCTCCAGAAACTGCTTTTAAGCAATTGACAGGGGGACAATTTGCAGAAGTAGATATTGATGAAGTAGAAGAAGGGGATATTCTCCTAGTAAAGACTGGTGCCAAGATTCCCGTAGATGGTCAAGTAACTACTGGAAAAGGATATGTAAATGAGGCTAATATCACAGGTGAATCTTTACCTTTAAAGAAAGAAAAAGACGATGAAGTATTTGCCGGTACTATTATGGACAATGGTACTATTCAAATAGTGGCTGATAGAGTAGGGGAAGATTCTACATTTGGAAAAATTATTGAGTTGGTAGAAGAAGCACAGGATTCTAAATCAGAAGCAGAACGATTCATTGACCAGTTTTCTCGCTGGTATACACCTGCAGTACTTACAATTGGGCTGTTGGTTTGGGTATTAACCAAAGATACAGAACTTGCGATTACTGTATTAGTACTTGGGTGCCCAGGGGCCTTGGTAATTGGTGTACCTGTTTCAAATGTTGCGGGTATAGGAAATGGTGCAAAAAATGGTATTTTATTTAAGGGTTCTGAAGTGATTAGTCATTTTGCCAATGCAGATACAGTGTTATTCGATAAAACAGGTACCTTAACTGAAGGAAAGCCTGAAGTGAGCGAGATGATTCACTACGGGAATAATCAGGAGGAGGATTTATCGCTATTGTTTTCAGTTGAAAATGAGTCTGATCATCCATTAGCCGTTGCTATTGCAAATAAATTAGCACAATATAAATTAAAACCTATAGAAAATACACAGGTTGTAAAAGGTGGGGGCGTAATTGCTCACGTAGATGGGCACATTGTTTCAGTAGGGAATAAAGCCTTAATGAAACAAGAAAGTATACCGCTATCTGATGATGTTCTTAAAAAATTGAATAAATTAGAAAGAACCGGTAATTCAATTGTATTAACGGCAGTTGATCATAAGTTAATCATGTTAATGGGTATCCGCGACAAAGTTCGACCAGGTGTTAAGCAGGACTTACAAAAATTAAAATCACTTGGTATTAAAAATCTCATTGTATTATCAGGTGATAATCAAGGTACAGTTAATTCAGTTAAAAAGGAACTAGGTTTAACCGAAGCCCATGGTGATATGCTACCAGAGGACAAGCAAGCATTTCTAAAAAGACGACAGGACTCAGGTGAAATAGTTGTTTTTATCGGTGACGGCGTTAATGACAGTCCCTCTCTGGCTACTGCAGAGGTAGGTATAGCTATGGGGAATGGAACAGATGTCGCAATTGAAAGTTCAGATATTGTTTTAATGAATTCTAACTTTAACCGCCTTCCTCATGCCTTAGGCCTAGCAAAAGGAACATATGCGAATATGCGACAAAATATTCTAATTGCTGTTGGAGTCGTAATAATACTATTGGTTAGTTTAATATTTAGTGAATGGATGTCTATGTCAATTGGGATGTTGGTTCATGAGGCCAGTATTTTAGTAGTTATTTTAAATGCAATGAGATTAAGAGGTTATCAATTAAGATAATTGATCTATATCAAGTATTTTAAAAAGAATGGCCTATATAATTTACTTAAAGGAGTGATAGATATGACTAAAGCAACATTAAAATTAGAAACATTAACTTGTCCATCATGTTTACAAAAAATCGAACATGGTTTAAAACAGACTGCTGGTGTAAAAAAAGATTCTGTAAAAGTACTTTTCAATGCGAGTAAGGTAAAAGTGGATTTTGATGAAAATCAGGTCAATTTGAATACAATTGAAAAAGCAATTGAAGACTTAGGATACCCAGTAATTAGTTCAAAAGTAAAGGAAGGTGCATAAAATGACAACGATAAATGAAAGGCAAGAAAAATTAGCTGCCGAACAAGCATATAAAGAACACATTCATCATACTAAGATTAATTCTGCAGCTGTTACAGATCATATACTTGCTAATATTCATACATTACATGTAAAATTACATCAATATCATTGGTATGTAAAAGGCAAAAATTTCTATGCATTGCATAATGTTTTTGAAAATTTATATAACGAGAATGAGGCATGGTTTGATAAAATTGCAGAACGTTTACTAGCTTCAGGATTTAAGCCAGCATCAACAACTACTGAATTTCAAGAATTTACAACGATTTCTGAAGATTCTTCGGAAAAATATTACACTGCTGATGAGATGGTCCTACAGATAGTAGAAGATTTTAGATCTAATCGTGAATTTACTATTCGTGCAATTCGCTTAGCACAAGAAGAAGGAAATGATGCTTTGGAAGATTCACTAATTAGTTATAAAGCTTATTTAGACGTAAATATTTGGCAACTTCAAGCATTTATTAATAAGGATGCCTTAGAAGACGATGACTATATAGATAACGATTAATTAGGAGGAAAACGGTATGGCAAACCATAATCATCATAGTCATGTAGATTGTATACGTTTAGTGCCGATTTTCAATCATCTCAATGATGAACAAATGCGTCTAATTGCTCAATCAGCGAATGAAGTACAATACGTAAAGAATGAGCTATTATTTAGGTTTGGTGATAAAGATGACACATTATATATCATAAACAATGGACGTGTACGTATTTATAGCCTAAGTGAGTCTGGTCGTGAGCAAACTATACGCATCCTACATCCTGGTGATTTTATGGGGGAAGTTGCTATTTTACAGACTGAAAGTTATCATTCGAATTATGCTGAAGCAATATCGGAAACAAGTATTTGTAGGATTCATAAAAAGAATTTAGATCAATATTTAGATCTCTATCCAGAAATCATGCGACGAATATTATCGGATATTACAAAACGGCTACAGTTATCAGAAAAACAAACTGTGCAAGTCAGTACTGAACCTGTTGAAGCTCGAATTATTGATTTTCTATCAGAAAATGTTGAAGATGAAAAAAACCATACTTATGTGACTTTACCCATGTCAAAAAAAGATTTGGCTACTTACCTGGGGACAACTCCAGAAACAATAAGCCGTAAGTTCTCATCATTGGAAGAGAGAGGTCTAATTAAACGGCATACCCAAAAATGTGTTGAGATATTTGATTTAGATGAATTATTATTTGTATCAAGTTAAGTCGATTTATACTTAAAAATAAGGATATCGTTTTAAATGATGAACATGGCGGTACACAGTTCATCGTCACTAACCTAAGTCTTCCACAAAAAGACATCGTCCGTGTTTACCGCAAGCGTGCGGCGATTGAAGATATTATTCGCGAGCTTAAAGGTGGATTTGCCTTTGGCAAAACTGATAGCAGTTCATTTTTCGCCAACAAAGCGCGCATGTGGATCTCAGTAATTGTATCAAACTTGATGCGGTTGATGAAGAGTATTGCGTTGGACGACCAGCAACAATCGTGGACAATCAATACCTTTCGAGACCGTTTGTTAAAAATCGGTGGACGTGTGTCACTAAGCACGCCCGCAAGGTGATTTTGACGTTAGATAGCCGCACCCAAGAACAATTCGATGGTCTGTTCTGGCGAGCTTGGGAACGACTAAATGCTTTGTAGCAATAAAACAACGAAGTAGATTTTCAAAAAAATAGCAAAATCTGGCTGGTTTTAGTGTTCCTATTTTTCTCAAAAAACGCTCAATCGAAAAAAAACCCTGAAACTGTGCCAAGGTACTGGCAGTTTCAAGGTGTTTTATCGTATTTTACTGATTTAGCTGTGGTTAAAAATTTAGTGCATGAATAATCCGGGTTTTATTTGTTTCGTTTTTGAAACATTTTTAATCCGATGTGAAATTACCGATAATTGGTCACTTTTTTCTTATATATTGGTTTTATCACCACTGAGAGAAACTGGAGAAAATAAATGAAAAAACACGTTTCAGCCATCGTCTACGGTGGCTTAGATGGCATTATCACGACGTTCGCAGTCGTTGCTGGATCGGTCGGTGGTAACGTTTCAAACATCGTTATCATCATTTTGGGATTCTCAAACTTATTAGCCGATGGCTTTTCAATGGGGGCCGGTGCCTACCTGTCAGCAACATCGGATAACAATCAATCAAAAAGTAAAGCATTGGCAGCTGGTATCGCGACATTCATTTCGTTTAACGTCTTCGGTTTAATTCCACTAGGTGCCTACTTAATTACAAATGCGCTCATTCACGACAAAGACATCGCCTTTCCAATCGCCTTTGTCATCGTCGGTGTCTCTTTGGCGTTGCTAGGCTGGGTGAAGGCCAACCTGTCAGAGCAGAAAGTAAGAACAGAAATTCTACGCACACTTTCTGTCGGGTACGTCGCTGCAATTGTTGCTTATGGCGTTGGTATCTTACTGAATTATTATTTGTAGACAAAAAAACACCTTGAATATTCAAGACGTTTTTCTTTTTAGATATTTAGTTATATGGTAATCAGTTATAGATTATTTAAGTCAAACAATCCTCGATGCTTAGCTTCTTCTTTAGCTGCGTTCATTAAATCAGCAGAGTATAGCGCATCAGGGTGCTTGCCTGTCGATTCGTTAGAAATAATCCGGGTAAAATTTTAAATCATATTTTTAGAACACCTTTAATTGAGTCGACCTGTAATAGCTAACCATGTATACAAAGAAACGATATGTTATATTACGTCATCGAAAATGGTGTCCTTAGGGAGTTACTTTTAGTGGTTACCAACACGCCTGCTGACAAAAAACACTTTTTTGTAAAGAAAACCCCAAACAGGTGAGTAAATCTGTTCGGGGATATCTAGAAAGACGCTCTATGGTCGAGAAAAGTGAGATGGTGTAGAACTTAATACCCGGATTATTCATCAAGACAAACAAAAACCCGCTGAAACAGCAAGTTAATACCGTTTCAGCGGGTTTTGCGCTTTCACCCGTTGGGTGAAAACCATAGGAGCTCTTTGTTATGATATTTTGTTAGTGAAAAACAAACCAAATACTCAAAAATTGGAGCGTCTAAAATTATGACTCAAAAAGTATTACCTAGCAACCCTTTAGTTGCAGTTTCAGACAATGGGGCACCAATTACCTCGGATGGTGGCAACGTGTAATGATGTTGTCTAATTGTGCCTTAGTAATCCTAGTCATTAAAAATACCTCCATAGTGGCGTCAAAATGAACAAATACGTACTAATTTAGGGAGATTAGTTGGCGTTATTACCCAAAATCAATTTGATCTAACATTGTTTCGCGACTTGCTTGATCCAGGCCAAGATAAGTAAGCGTCATAGCCTCACTTGAATGATTCAGTAAGTGCATGACTAAACCAATATTGTAGTTTGACTGTGTATAGACGCGGTAAGCGCCTGTTTTACGCATGGTGTGTGTGCCTAGATAGTTGATACCTAATAGATCACCAACACGTGACATGACCTTATAAAACTGCTTCTCAGTGATATGCCGGTCTGGATGGGCCGTTGAAGGAAATAACCAGTCCGAATTGATATTCTGTTGGACTAGCCAATCATGATATTGCAACAAGTCTTATTGCACGGGCTTTAAATATAGTGTATTTGCTTTACCGGTCTTTTTATCATGAATAAAGGCCGTGTGTTTAACAGAGCCATCTGGATTATAGACATCGGATTTCTTTAACGTCATCACATCACTCACCCGCAGCAGGGTGGCTTTGCCAACTTGAAAGATGGTGTAGTTACGGCGACCTGCCCGAAAACTATCTAGTAAGGTGTCTTGCACCATTTTTAAGACGTTAGAGTCTTTGATTGGGAGTACGATTTGTTGCATATCTATTTAACCTCAATAATAGAACAGTCCTTGCCTATAATTGGTTCACTTTTGTCTAGTATAACCTATTCCGAACGAATTAAAATCGAAACCTTTTGTGAACTAGGGCTGTCCAATATCCAAATGGGCGTTCGGCTGAACCGATCACCGTCAACAATTTCTTATGAATTATCTCGATGTCAACCTTATCAGGCTGAATTAGCACAAACAACAGGATCAGCAACACAAACAACGTCCCACTGATAATGATCAACCAGTGGATATTGCTACCTAAAATTGTAATCGCCAGCATGGTTAAAAACGAATAGAAAAATAGCGAAAACCAAATACCGTTACCTAGGCGAACCTTATCGCGATGATAACGCCAACCAAAAATGGTTCCAAATATGAGTGGTACTAACCAGCCCCAGTAAAACATTGCTGGAACTGGAACCCAAACCGCTGCGTCATTCACATCAATACCCCCGCATTAAGTTTTATTTCAGCTTCCATCATAAAGGACTCCCCGCGGGACTGCAATCAGGAGTCATTACTTCAACTGTTTTTGTTCATTATAGAAATTACGGTAAGCTAAATAGCACGCAATGATTGACCCCAAACTAGTCGCTGATAAGAGCATGAACGTGACCATAATTTGATACCTAATGGCCCGTACTGGATCGACCCCTGCAAAGATCAAACCGGACATCATCCCTGGCAGACTGACTAGACCCACAGTCTTTGCCGAATCAATGGTTGGTGACATCCCCGTACGAATCGCCTCACGCACGATGGCAATCGAAGCATCAAGTAGACCAGCCCCTAACGCCAACCGTTCAAGCACACCTTGCCGCTGGTCATGAAACTGACTATTGAGGCTGCGATAAGCCAGCCCAATTGCGACCATTGAATTCGACGCAATCATACCAGAAATGGGAATCATTTGCGATGGCACAAACTTAATCGCACCAGATAGCACGAGGACGCCGAGTGTTACCCCCGTACTAACAAAAATGGCTAATAACGAAATGGCTAATGCATGGTCAATCCCCGGCCCCCGTTTTTTCGCATTCCAAGCCGCATTGAAGATAATGAAGCCTATCATCGCCAGCGTTAGCCACAAATTGTTGACTCGGAAAATATACTTTAGCAAGTAACCCACGATAAATAGTTGTACAACAGCCCGCACGACACCAATGACGATGTCCCTATCCAAGCCAAGTTTCTGCCACAAACTAATTCCTAACGCGACGAGCACTAACATTGCCGCCAAAAATAGCGACGTATTATTAACTGCTAAATTCATGCGTGTACCTCCAATCTGCCAGCAACCACTTTCGCTAATTGATCTGCCGCAGCAATCTCTGTCGCGTCATGAGTAATCATGATCGTTGTCACGTGATCCTGCTCATTTAACTGTCGTAACCAGGCGTGCACGATTTGCTTATTATTTTCATCCAAACCAGCTGTCACCTCATCTAATAACAACACTTTTGGTAAGAATAAGATGTTGCGAATCAGCGCGACCCGCTGCCGTTCACCACCGGAAAGCTCGATAATCGGCTGATGCAGGGTTCGTTCGGACAGCCCAACATTATTTAACGCCGTTACCACTCGTTGCGTATCCATGACTTGCTTACGAATTTGGTACGGGAAAGCTAAGTTATCTGCCACCGTCTCACCAAATAACGTCGGTTGTTGGAAACAATATGAGACTTGCCGCCGATACATGATTGGGTCGTAACTTTCAAGCGGCTGCCCATCAAAAATCAAGGTCCCACTTGTTTTAGAAATCATGGCCGCAATGATCCGTAATAACGTACTTTTCCCACCACCGGATGGTCCCGTCAATGTAATATGAGCCCCAGCTGGAATCTGCCAATCAACATCATGTAAAATATGTTGATCAGCGATTTGATAATTAACTTTTTCTAAACTAATCAATGAATTCATATGCCCACCCCCGATCGCACAATGATCGGCGCCGACAACAGCCGGATGAAAAAGTGCTCAGAAGTCAATAAATTGGACTTATCTGTTTGATGTATTAATACACGAACCTGTGTAGCCATTGGCAAAGCCATATGAATCATACCTGAGTCAAAGTGTTCCGTATAACTACGGAGGAGTTCTAATTGAACTTTTAATTTATCATTATTTTCCTTGATCGATCGTTTTTGTCTAGACATACGTTTTCTCCTATATAGGGAGTATTATATCATTTTATAAAAAAACAACTCCCGTTATCTAACTATTAGATAATGGGGGCTGTTTTAATAGTCTTTCCTAGGGGTCATTATATAATTATAGCCCCTAAATTAAGGAATGTTTTAGTGACTACCTAGGATCATAGTTAACTCATAGCAAAACTCCTGGTATTTTACTTAGAAGTCAATAAATTAATTGGACTGTTTTGCTGCGGCACTATATGGCGTTTTTTTATTAATGAACGTAGTTATTCAAACTTGTAACTAATTTTTTAATTTCGTCACGAACCTTACGGAATTCTTGTAGTTGTTCTTCTAAAGTTCCTGTGGCTTGCGCTGGGTCAGATAAAGGCCAGTGTAAACTCTTGGTTTGAGGGGGAAGCATAGGACATTTATCCTTGGCATCACCACATAAAGTAATAACTAAATCTGAAGTGTTCAAATAATTTAGATCAATTAATTTAGAGTAGTGGCTACTAATATCTACTCCATCTTCAGCCATAACTTTAACAGCATTTAGATTTAACCCATGAGTTTCAATCCCTGCACTCTCGATTTGAAACTCATTTGCCGGCAATATTTTTTTTGCATATCCTTCAGCCATTTGACTGCGACAAGAATTTCCTGTACATAAAAAATAAATTTTTTTCATTCTAAACCACCTATAATTTTAATTTGTATAACAACATGATACACCATAAACTTAAATGCAATGCTTCCATCAACATAGGTGTATAAGTATCAAGGTCTTCTATGTACTTTGTGGCGCTTTAAAGTGCCATTATTATAATTATAGACCCTGAATTAAGGAATGTTTTAGTGACCACCTAGGATCATAGTTAACTCATAGCAAAACTCCTGGTATTTTACTTAGAAGTCAATAAATTAATTGGACTGCTTTATGGTGGTAAGTTATGACTTATTTTAACACCTTTAATTATAAGGCACAAAAAAAAAGCGACACAATTGTTAAGATATGTCACCTTTTAATGCACATTATCTTGTATCGCAAATTAAATTTAATATAATTTCTTACCGTCCTTAAGTTGATATGTTCTGGATCTTTTATAGTCAGTAATAAGCGAGTATCTGAATTATTCTAGTTAAAATTTATAAGTTAAGAAATCGGAAACTTTATTTTCAAACGTATTACTCCCAGAACCAATTTTGAAACCCTGACTTTCAGATAGTGAATTGTTCATAACTTGTTGTAATTTTCGAATGTTTGTTTCTTGATTGCTAGATAAACTGTTTAAAATATCTGAAATTTTCGATTCCGAATTTTTTTCAAGGAAACTCATCCAATGTCTTAAAATGCCAACTGTTAAATCAGATAATTGTAATAATCGAGAATGTTTAGAATCATCAAAAATATAGTCTACTAGTTTGTCATTTACATAAATAGGGTTATTCGCTAAAAATGGCTCAATATTATATTCATGATCAAATTTGTGATGAGAATTTGGAAAAGAATAAATACTCTGTGCGTATAGATCAGAGTAGTTATCTATCAATTCACCCTCGACATTATTTTCTAAAAGAGGAAGTTTGGACCTAATTGCTGATTTTAAGATCTGTCGTAAATACTCTAAACAAAAATCATCTCCGTATGGGGTAATTTCATTTATCTTTTCTATAATTTTATTTATTAGTAATTTAGGGTTGTTAACATTTGGATAGCCTAATAAAACGAAAAGGTTTGTAAAATATTCTTTATCAGTTTTCATAATTTGATACAAACAATCTTTTAGGTCACGATTAAATTCTATGCCGAGAAGCATTGAATTGGGTAAAGAGTCAACAATAGAGAAATAAAAATTATCTACATAATTATAGTGGATAAAAACATTGTCATTTTCATAAAGCCAATTCAAAAAAACTTTTACTCTTTTTTTATCCATTAACTCAATAAAATTATTGGCACCATTCTTGATATGCTTAAACTTTATTTCTTGAGCATTTGCTTGCATACCAAATTTTGAGAAGAGGCTATCAACACCTTCAACAATGTCATGCGAGTCGGTTTTTATGCCAATTCCTCCAAGTATGAAATAGGCATGTTCGTCAGCATTAAAACCTTTATCGTCTACTTTAAAAGATCTAAAGTTATTTGTTTCATCATAATACAGATGAAACTGGTTATCTGTTCCGGTAACTTTCAATTCGTTTTTAACATGTTTGTAGAATTCAGTGTAATCCATCTATTAATGCTATCCCTTTTTTTAAATATTAGTTGTATTTTACCCTTAACTTGTTAGTTATTGTACTTTAATTTAGCTTGTAGCACTTTATTACAATCGTCAATATTTAGATCCTGACCAATAGGGTCATCAAAAATAATTTTAACAGCAAACATTCTTGTTTTACCAGTAACCGTTTCATAAACAAAATATACATAAAATGCTTTCTTATTAGTAAACTTTGTAAGTGCCTTAATATTACTGTATAGCTTATTTTTTATTGAATTTAAAAAATTTTTTTTATTGATTATAATTTCTCTCATTTCATGGCTCTTAACAGCAAAAAAATCAGATTGTTTTATTTCTTCGTTATTCTGAATATTTACCATTTGATGAAAAGGGAATAAAAGCTGTTTATTATGTCCAAATTTTTTATTTTTCAAATTCCATTTAATTACTTTTTTCCGTAGTAAGTTTGGCTTTTTTGCAGTGACTATTATTCCATTAAATCGTGAAGTTTCTGTTACTAAACTGTCGTTGTAAACAGTAATAACTGTATTACATGGGTGGGTTACTGATGAATAATCAAATCTTTGTCGTAATTTATTATGATTATTCCTAGCCAAACCTATGATGGCTATAAAAAAAGATAACCAGCTAACAGGTATATTAATTAATCCCCATGATACTATCCCTGATGTAAACTTGTAAATTTGGTATATGGATTCACTTAGTATTTTAAGCATAACAAAATTTTCCTTTTAGTCTATATTTTTGAACTACATATATAATATAACAAAAGTTTAAAATCGAGCCGCTTGCATAAGGGAACTAACGTTCGTATAATTGAGGAATAAAAAATTTGAAATGAGAAATGAAATGGATCAAGATTTTAGCGCTTTAATCAATAATTACTTTCAGTATGATTATAGAGATAGGGGCATTAAAAAGTGGCGTGGCTTCTTTTTAAGCGACCATACTTCTGCATTAAGGAAAATGTATATAGTGAAAAAAAGTTACCCAAAATGACTACGGATAAAATATTTCATAATGCAATGCACGCATTAGCAAATTATTATACTGTGACTATTCAATTAGATGAAACTAACTTCAATCATGAAACCAAAAAAAAATATATCTGGGTTCATTGAAAACATGTCGGATAATTATATTTATATTGAAAATAGAAAACTAGCCGTTCAGGATATTAGAGCATTAATCATCAATAGGTAAATCACGCTTTATCCTGTATAATAGTTCAAGTAGAGAAGTTAAGGCGGTGGCTATTTCCTTAAGGGGGGTGGTGCTTATGGTGTAAAAACTATAAACTCACATTCTAGGAAAGGAGTAGCCCAAGTGTCCGTATCGGACGCTTTACAGCTTATGCTAATGTTTGGTACTTTCATAGTTACCTTACTAGCATTAGTTGTTGAGTTGATTAAAAACCAACAAAAAAAATAACCGCCTTAGCTCTGCCAAGCTAGCGGTTATTTAATCGTTTTAAGTTTGCCACCGTCTTATACGGCTCTATAATGGGAAGTCTTGTTAGCGCAAGGCTTCCTTTTTCTGTATTCATTATAACATGCCTAGCCAAAATTGAGAAACAAAGTATTTATGCGCCTCTATATAGCAACGCTTAGCCATTCAATTTAGCCTTACATTTCAAGGGCTATTATATTATCTAAATAAAAAAAGCCTCTAACAAGCCAAGTTGATTTGTTAGAGGCTTTTTTTATAGTATTTAACAGAGACAATTGATAGTTATAGCCCCTTAACTCAATCATTTCTGAATTATTCAGCATTTCTATTTTTTGTGGGCCAAATGGGTTTAGTCATAATTATTATGACAACTCCAACTATCATAGTAACGAAGTAAATAATTTTTTGTGGATAGTTTACGATCAACCAAGAAGAGCCAATTATTATTGATAAGCCTAAAACAATGAACAGTGCTATGAAGCTATATCGAATTATTGGCGATATAGAATCAAAAGGATTTTTATTATCAGTAGGCTCTATCATATATCCAAAAATGAAGCCAACAAATAACCAAGTTGAAAAAACAATGGTACGAAGTGGGGGTTGAATATTTAAAAACCACACCATTGCTAACATACCGGTTAACATCGAATATAAACTCACCACGATAGACATTACATTATCACGAAAAACTTTATGACTATCTTTGATTAGTTTATTCTCTAACTGAATATTACCAGTAATTAGTTCATCCAGTGTTACGTCTAAGACTTTAGATATTTTAATAATCAATTCAATATCCGGTAAATTTCTTTCATTTTCCCAGTTTGAAATAGTTTTAGGGGAAACATTTAATTTTCTAGCTAATTGTGTCTGTGATAACTCATGTAGCAAACGTAATTCTTTTAAACTCTTTGAAAAGGTCATAACATACCTCCGTATTTTCTTTTTCTATTAGTATGAATAAAACTATAGCCAATTATCAAGCATTTTAACTAAAAAAGTATCTCGTTATTCGAGAGAGGTACGATTTTTGTGAATTTATGTAGCTCACAAAAAACAAATACCTAATTTTATACTTGGTATCCGTTTTTTTTTACTGTATAGTTTTAAAAAGCAACATTTTTAAGACGTTAGAGTCTTTTATGGGGGGCGCTGATGTCAAGATTATGGACAGGTTTTTTCGGTACCGAGAGTTGCCGGACTCCGAAAATTTTTCAAAACCCGGATTTCAGCTTAAAACGGCGTGATTTCTGGGTGTTTTTGTAGGTGGAACAGGGCCGAGCCCTGCCGGTGAGAGAAAACAGGTGGTATAGATTGTGAACCAGCCGGATTTCACAAGTTGTATCGTGCAACAAATAAGCCTTCACAAGGCGAATTTTTGAAATTCACAAGTGACGGCTTATAAACGGCGTCGTACCGGCTAGTGCCGATAACCGCCCTTATGTAAACTTGCATATTTTAATTATTGGTATATATTTAGATGTGGATATAACAATAGATTAATAGAGAGAAACATAATTTCATGAGACGCCCACCAAAGAAACAAGACTTTATACAAAAACATCCATTGCCTTTTATAATCTGCGCCGTAATTATTGTTGCCGTTATTGGATTATCAATTTTTAGTGATAATTCTGGCAATTCAGAATCAGAGTCATCTTCTTCGGTCAGCCATAAACAGTCTTCTAGTTCAGAGGAAGATAGTTCTGAAAGCTTTAGCGACGATGAATCATCAAGTTCTGATGAAATTGAATCTAGTAGCTCTTCAAGTACTGATAACTCAAAAGACTATGAGGATAAAGTAAATTCATTATTAAAAGGCACTGCTCAATATGCAACCTATGATAAGAGCACTAACACATTAACTTACGTTGGGTATGATGACTGGGCTAACTATTCTAATTCCGATTTACGTGACGCAATGGACATACTTGAAACTATTGCAAACAGACAAGCTGTGGTTTTCGATATGAATAATCCTGCAATCAATGTCCAATTACCTAATGGAACAATTATCGCTACTAGCGATGGTACAGATGATATAGAGTTTAGTAATTAAATAATATAATTAATATTTTCAATTGTTGCATTAAGCACACATGTTGTTATACAATTTAAGTATAGAAAAAGCCACGTGCTCTAACACGTGACTCTACAACGTTACTATATCAAATAGTGACTATCACAGATTAAACTTTAAAAAAGTAACTGCGACTCACCAAAGTTAAGCAGTTATTTTTTTTTGTCTAGATATGCCAACAGGGCAATTAATAATATTCCAAATTGGAACATCAACCTGATTGCTCAGAAGTCAATAAATTGGACTATTTTTATTCAGTTACTTAGGCAACATTTGAGATACGATTGCGATTATAAAAATTGATATACCAACCAATGGCTGCTTGGACTTGCGTTAATGTTTCGTATGCCTTCAAATACACCTCTTCACGTTTCAATATTGAATGAAATGCTTCCATACGGCCATTATCGTATGGATGTCCTTTGAGTGAATATGAATGTTTCAAGCCATAATTTTGACATTTAATATTAAATTCAGCACTCGTGTATGTGACCCCATATCTGAATGAATAATTAATGGCTTTCGATGCTTATCTAAAGCCATCTGTAAGGCACTTGTGGCTAGCTCGGCTGTCATTGTATCGCCAATTTTATAGCCCAATACTTTTCTCTTCTCAGGATCCAAAACGGTCGCTAAATAGACCCATCTGTGATTAGTCAACTGAATATAAGTGATATCTGTTTGCCAAACACCGCTCAAATCATGCAAGTGTCTAATCAAATTGGGCTTTTGATCAACAGTCACCACAGTTTTTGGCTTGCGATAACGTTTTTGCATGCGGGATTTAATCCCTAATTCACGCATCAATTTGAGTGTCATATACCCAGATACTTTCGGACCGTCGGTTTGTTGACTATAAGCAGCAATACGGCGATAACCATAAAATTTAAAGGTTTTCCAAACGTCTAAAATATAAGGTTTTAGAGATTCTCTACGCTTTTCTTGTCGACTGGGCTGCCAATGGCGCCAGTTGTAATAGGTACTAGGTTTGATTTTAAGTGCACTTAAAATACGCACAAGCGCGTAGCCTTGTGCTAAAAATTGGTTAACGAGCGGCAATACCACATTACGGACTATTTTTTGGCTAGTAAGATGGCCGCTCAATGCCTGTCAGGCTATGTGTGATAAAATTTCGTTTTCTTCCTCCAAAATAGCGAGGCGCTTCTCTAGTTGCTTGACGTCTTTTAAAGTCTTTGACTGACCCTTGATCATGATTGGGGTAGCTTGTTTAAGCCAAATAGCAATAGAATCTTTCGACGGACCAAATTCTTCTGCTAATGATTTAAGTGAACGGCCTTCTTGGTGAAGTTTAACCAATGAGTCTTTGAAATCTTGTGAATAACGAATTGACATAAAAATACTCCTATACTTTCATTTTACGGACTGAATAAAAATAGTCCATTTTTTTAGTATAAGAGCAGTGGTATCTGGCCATTACTATCCGTGATATTACTACCCGACAATCTGAAAGTTATAGGAACAATTTTGGCAACGCTTTGGGCACTTTTTTTAACTGGTTGGCTAAGCGCTTGGGCGGGACGAGCACCAATAATTCCAGCTATTTTGCGCAACATATTCACAGGAGTGCTCACAATGGCCTTCACTTATTGGCTTGGAACCCTATTTAAGTAGCAAAATGAAATTTTATAACGCATAACCTGACAGAAACCAATCAGCCATCTGCTAATATAGCAACTTTTATAATTGTAATATCAAATCTTTTTGAACAGTGGTTTCATGATTATCGGAGCTACTATTGTTGAAACGATGACAGCAACAATAAACTCCGCTGAAGTATAATCATCAATAATATGTGATGATATACCTATTTGAATAATCACAAGGGCCATCTCACCTCTAGAAATCATGCCTGCCCCAATTGCACTTGAAACTCTGGTATCTAGACCAGAAATTTTTGCTCCCCATAACGAGCCAACAAATTTTGTGACAATAGCTAAAATACTAAAAATTATAATAGCTGTTATCTTATCTCCCAGTCCCTGGATTACGATTTCAAGACCGATGGACCCGAAAAATACAGGGTAAAAGAAAGAATTACCCATTTTCGTACTGATAACACCAATTTTATCAGAAAAATTATACTTCCTGAGTAGTATACCTAACGCAAAAGCGAGTAATGGTAAAATACTGTTTATCCCCAGTGCACCTCCACCTACTAAAACAGAAAATAAAGTCACCGCAAACAAAGCAATTATGTCATCTATTACAGCCGCCGAAAGTATGATTGCTCCTATTGCAGTGGCTAATTTTTTTTGTTCCGATAGTACAGCTAACGTTATAGAGATTGAAGTTGCAGAGAACACAACACCGGCAAATATGGAAGTCTGTATATTATATCCAAGCAATAAAAATGCAATCGGGAAAGTAATTAAGGGTAGTAGTACCCCCATAACTGCAATGAGTGACGATGCTTTAATGTATCTTTTCATTTCCTTTAAATCCGACTCTAGTCCCGAATTTAACATCAGTAAAAAAATACCTATCTCAGCTATCAAGTGGATTAAATTACTTGACTGTACTATATTAAATATGCTGGATCCTAAAATGATACCTGAAAATAGTTGCCCAACAACTTCAGAAAAACCAAACCAGGTGCCTACCTTTCCCAGAAAAATAGTAACTATGACTAAGAACATGATTAATAGATATTCCATTATTTCTCCTAATATTTAAAAAGCTCCAAAAAATGCTAGTTCCCCGACTAACAATTCTTGAAGCTTGCGCCCAACCGTTTAAATTAAATTAAGTTAAATATACCATAGTTTTATTATTCAAATCAAATTTCGCTATATATTATTGTCCTGATCCTACGATATAATTTTTAAAAAGACATTTTCTGTCTCTAATTAAAAAAATATGATTTTTTATTAGCAAAAAAGGAATATATAGAAATTGTTTAAACAAAGAACTTACACCAAAAAAAGCTGATGGTTAGTACAAAACTAATTTTTATATCATCATACTCCATCTCTTCTTAGGCAAATTTTTATTTTGATACAATTATGTTGAATATAATTTCACTATTACGATGTGCTCACTCAATCAAAACACTCTAAATTACGATAAAGTGATGTTATCTCAATTGAATTTGAAACTAAAGCTGGTTCCAATTATTTGTAAAAAAGAATCTCCTGGTAATTATTTCTGTAATTGTAATTTAATTGATAACGAATTTATCTTTTCGACGCAAAAACTCTAAAATCGTGTTTTTGAAATTTATTTAGTTGTTAAGTGATAGTTGATTTCTAGTAATTTTTGCATCTTTTTGGTTCATTCTAATATAAATAATATCACCAGCACGTAATACTAAGTCTCCTTTGGGAATCAGTACATTTTCAGATCTTCTGACCAGTGTAATCAAACTATTTGATTCCAGTTGTAAGTCTCTTATTTGTTGATCTTCTAGCATACCACCAGCAAGAACAGTGACTTCCATAGTTATCATGGAGGACGTCGCTAAATGCGCTGGTTTTCTTTTCAACAAACGTTCTAATAAAGATTCATATATTGGTGCACCATTTAATAGATCAACTACTAAGTAGGCTACTAAACTTACAAGTGCTAAAGGTAAAATGTGGGTCACACTCCCAACCATCTCAAAGATAAGAATAATTGCAGTAAATGGTGCCTTACCAATACATGCGAAATAACCTGCCATACCGATCACAATAAAGTTTAAAGCATAATTTGCACTCATGAGATGTAAATAGACAAATATATGAGCCATCAATGCGCCACTTAGTGCACCTAGAGTCAAAATAGGTAAAAATATTCCCCCTGGCAGACCGGAACCGTAACTAATCATTGAGAAAACAAATCGAATTAACAAAATTACGATGATCATTTTCATTGTCATAGGTGCTTCTTTCAGTGATAAAATTAAATTATTTCCCCCACCTAAAAGATTTGGCCATAAAATTCCAATCGGTATCACCAAGATAAACGGCACGATACCGTATAAATATTTAGGAACCCTAATTTTACTGTAACAATTTAAGCTGAATAGTAAAAATTTTTGATATAAAAAGCCAAATAAGCCTAATATAATACCAAATACCAACAATAAACCATATAACTGTACCGGGAAAACGCTTAAGTGTCCAATAGATAAAACTGGTGTTTGGCCAAACAAAACCGTAGAGACAAAATCCGAAACGCTTGCGCCTGTCAATGCACCAACCCAGACAAAGGGAGAAATACTGTGATAGACTTCCTCCAATACAAACATAACGCCGGCTAAAGGTGCATTAAATGCAGATGATAAACCTGCAGCGGCACCACTGGCTATAAGCCCTTTCGATTGATTATGACTAAGACGTTTATATGATGCCACACCCTGACCAATTGATGCACCCAGTTGAATTGAAGGACCTTCCCGCCCCAGCATTAAACCACTACCAATAGCCAAAATTCCTGATATAAATTTCCGCCACAATGTCGACCACCAGTTTATTTTTAGTTCACCCAATAATAGACCTTCAACCTGTGGAATGCCGGAACCGGATATATTAGGTTCTTTGTTTAACATCCATGAAACAATTAAAAAACAAATTAAATTAGCAGTTATCACTAAAAATATTAACGCTATATTGCCATGTGAAATATCGAGATACAGCGTTTGCACAAATTGAAGCAATTTTTCAATTGTCCAGCGGAAGACACTAACAACTATTCCTGTTAAAAAACCTATAAGTGTGCCATATAATACTACTGACAGCTTTGATGTATTGAGTCTAATTCTTTTTTTAAACATAAAATCAGTTTACAACAAAAAGGGGGTTGATTCCAAATACAGGAAAATTTAACGATTTTCTTTATATATTCTCATTCTTTGATTAAAACAGAATCAAGCGAATTCGTTTTGTGTATGTATTAACAAAACATCAAAGACATTTAAAACTGCGTGTTTCACATTCAAAGTATTTCGTTAAACGTGTATGTGTATAGCTACAATAAATAAAAAAATTCCTAAGACTAATGTCAATGCAAAATATACCATACTCCGTTTAAAACTATTAAACTGCTCTCCCTGTGTCATCATGGTGCTGAATGTCGTCAAGCCGCCAATAAAACCCGTTCCAATAATAATATGCCAGACGTTGCTGTTCATATTAACTGATAATACACCCATCAAAAAAGCACCAATAATATTAACATAAAAAACACCTGTGAAAAAATTTGTAATCCTTGGCATAAAACTTATAACTAGATATCGAATAACAGCACCTAGCCCAGCAGCTAAACAGAAATACAAATAAAAGTTAAAAAAATTCACTGATTTAATCTCCGATTTTTTCCTACATTTTTCCCAAAAACAACTGCAATGTAAGCCAGTATAAAACTAATTAATGTATAAATAATACTAATTAAAAAATTTTCTCTACCTAATTGATTAATTTGAAGTATAAATGTGCTGAATGTTGTAAAGCCACCCATGATACCCGTCCCTATAAAATTTTTTAAAATTAAAGAATAGTCATAGCTGTCAGGAATGACTGCTCCGATATAAGCAAGGAAGAATGATCCTAAAACATTGATGACTACTATAACCCAAGGACTACTCCCAATATGTGGAATTTCGGTAATTAGTAGCCTGAACAAGCTACCTAATGACCCACCAAAAAATACTACAAGACAACTAGTCAGCAGGGTACTATCTTTTAAATATTTCATGTTTTCTCCTAAACAATACTTGTTAACACTTTAAAAAGTATAAAAATCAAATATTTATATTTTATAGTGTCTCTTCAAAAGTAAAAATTACAGATGTGGAAAATAATTTACTGATATCATCATGTATCTAAAATGCACGTTATACCAACCTAAATTGGGATACTACATGAAAATAGAAAAGAGATAATTATGATCAGTTCAGTACAATTTGAAAACACAAAATGTTATTCAAACCTATCAAACAAAGACTGCATTGCAAGTAAGGAATTCGTTTTTTTTTAAAAATGATTCTTGCGGAAAATGGCTACAAAATAGATAACATTGAAAATAACTTAGCACCAAAAATTGCAAATATAACGCTTTCTGATGACAATACCGCCCTTAAGCAACGTATATACGTTGAGTCAACAATATCAAATAAGATTCCGAATTTCGTATACTTAATATATCAAGAACGCCATACACCCGATGAAGTATCGCTTAGTACGACCATTTCATTACTAACCCCATTTAGTATTAATGGATTATTAAACAACACACCTGAAAATTAGTTTAAAAATGCTAAATAAAAACAAGCAAAATGATCTATGAAATAGAAATAATTGGCAAAAACAGTGAAAGTGGTATAGTATAAATATAAACAAAAAGACCCATGTTAGGTACATGACCTTTTAAGTCACAAGCGTGCTTCAGCGTTGGTAGTTGTTATTTTGTTAATAAACTAAAATAGTCATTTCACGAAAACCCCTAGAACCGGCCAAAGTTAAGGGGTTTTTGTTTACCTATTTTTTAGACTTTTTAATTTCTTTTAGTAGTTCGACTACTTTCGTAGCTAAAACAACCAGAAATGTGATCAACACAATTACCGCGGTCTAACAGACCATTTGGTGTTATCCTTTCAGGTAGCCTTGAGTTTCAACAATAAGCATCACCCCCAACTATCAGATTCCACCACTCCTTAACTTGCTTGCAAATAAAATTATATCATAACCTAATCTTCACAAAAAAATATGACAGCTTTACAGTTATTAGTGCAATAAACTTTTAAGTATTTTGCGCTTTTTCAAAGTCATGCTATACTTGGCTTTATATACTGCAACTTAGTTATGCAATTTTAAAGAGGTATAAAATGACAGTTTATGGTTATGCACGGGTTTCAACAGCTGGACAATCTTTATATGAACAAAAAGAGACTTTGAAAAATGCCGGGGCTGAAATGATTTTCAGTGAAAAATATTCAGGTACAACTACATCACGACCACAGTTTAAAAAACTTGTCAATCTAATTGAACCTAATGACACATTGATCGTCACCAAGTTAGATCGCTTTGCTCGAAATACACGTGAAGCATTAAATTTAATTGATGATCTTCTGAAACAAAAAATTGTGATTAAAGTTCTAAACTTAGGAACAATTGACAATACCCCAATGGGTCGCATGATTGTAAGAACATTACTTTCGGTTGCGGAAATGGAACGCGACATGATTATCGAACGTACGCAGGCTGGTAAGATATTTGCAAGGCAACACAATCCCAACTATAAAGAAGGTAGACCCAAAAGAAAAAAAGATAGCCGAAACACAGCTATCTTTGAGTATTCTCAAACGCACACAATAAAATCTACAGCAGAAGCTTTCAATATTTCTGTTAGAACAGTACAATACATTAAAAAATTGTTTATTCAAGATTAGTTATATTAAATTAATGGCAGATGACAAAAATATACGTCTTCCAATTGATATGCATATATGATATCAGTTCAGTAACATGGACAAACGCTTATACCAGACTCACACTTTATTATAATCAACCAATTTTACCTAGATTTACAATGCTCGTATACTGAAAATCAGGACTGCTTTATTTCTAGGGCATAATCCGATGCTAATATACTAAAAAATGGACTATTTTTATTCAGTCCGTTATTCACAAGATGTCAAAGATTTCTTGGTTAAACTTCACCAAGAAGGCCGTTCACTTAAATCACTAGCAGAAGGATTCGGACCGTCGAACGATTCTATGGATATTTGGGTTAAACAAGCTACTCCAATCTTGATCAAGGGTCAGTCAAAGACTTTAAAATACGTCAAGGAACTAGAGAAGCGCCTCACTATTTTGGAGGAAGAAAACGAAATTTTATCACGCATAGCCTGACAGGCAGCGAGCGGATATTTGACTAGTCAAAAAATAGTTCGTAATGTGGGATTGCCGCTAGTTAATCAATTTTTAGCACAAGGCTACGCGCTTGTGCGTATTTTAAGTCCACTTAAAATCAGACCTAGTACCTATTACAACTGGCACCATTGGCAGTTCAGTCGACAAGAAAAGCGTAGAGAATGCCTAAAACCTTATATTTTGGACGTTTGGAAAACCTTTAAATTTTATGGCTATCGTCGTATTGCTACTTATAGTCAACTAACCAATGACTGCCCGAAAATATCTGAGTATATGACACTCAAATTGATGCGTGAATTAAGGATTAGATCAAGCATGCAAAACGTTATCGCAAACACAAAACCGTTGTGACGGTTTCTCAAAAAACTAATCTGATTAGGCACTAGCATGATTTGAGCGGTATTTGGCAAACAGATATCACTTATATTCAGTTGACTAATCACAGATGGGCCTATTTAGCAACCGTTTTGGATCCTGAGAAGAGAAAAGTATTAGGCTATAAAATTGGCAATACAAGGACAGCCGAACTAGCTACAAGTGCCTTACAGATGGCGTTAGATAATCATCAAAAGCCACTAATAGTTCATTCGGATATGGGGTCACAATACACGAGTGCTGAATTTAATACCAAGGGTCAAAATTATGGCTTGAAACATTCATATTCACTCAAAGGACATCCATACGATAATGACTGTATGGAAGCGTTTCATTCAATATTGAAGCGTGAAGAAGTTTATTTGAAGGCATACCAAACATTAACTGAGGTCCAAGCAGCCATTGGTTGGTATATCAATTTTTATAATCGCAGTCGTATCTCAAATGTCGCCTAATTAACTGAATAAAAATGGTCCAATTTATTGACTTCTAAGCAATAGACTGGGCTACTAGAAATATCTATTTGAGAGGAGCTAACACAGAATTTTAGAATAATCATAATTACCTAAATGAGATTGTTTAACATAAAGTAATTAAAAAAATAAACTCATAATGAAAAACTAACATATTCATTATAAGTTTATTTAGCATAAATCCTATTTTATAAGATACCTCACCGGTCTATCCCACGTATCCTTTGAAAATTTATGGATTGATTGAGGAGGCAACACTAGCGAAACCGTTATACCATTATACTCTGCCAACGTTGCGTCAAAGAAACCTGCACCGTAACCTATCCGATAATTATCTTCGCTAAAGGCTACACCGGGAACCACCATTAGATCTATTCCCTTCAAATTTTGTGCTTGATTTTCATCTTGTGTTGGTTCTAGAATTCCGAATTTTGATTTACTCATTAAACTTTCTATATAGTCAAACCATAATAATTTTCCACTACTCACCCTAGGTACTACTACTTTCTTATGGCTTCTCAATGCCTCCTGAATAATGACATCAGTACTCAATTCGTGTTCCATACTTATAGTTACAGCCACTGAATTAGAGTTATTCCAATATGCCTTAGAAAACAGAATTGCCTGTAATCGCTCTTCTTCAGTAATCTTGCTATGGTAATCATATAATTTTAGTTTATCCAAGGTCATTTTTCTTATTTCTTTTTTACTAAGCACTGCTACAAATCTCCTCCAAATTATCTTCAAACTAATCCGATAAA
>CP046063.1 GCA_009676745.1 Leuconostoc mesenteroides subsp. mesenteroides | reverse complement strand
ATCCAAGATAGTAAAGGATGTCAAGCATCTAGAGAAGTTTCCTGTTATCCTAGTAGGTAAAAATGAAAATTTGTCGTGTAAGATTACTAGTAATTGAACAGTGTTGGATCCAGAGATAATAGTTTTCATATCAAGTTCAGCATGGGCTACGGTTAATTTTATTAATATCTAGTCTGTAGGCATCATGATAACAGCCACTTAGAAATCTTTCATCTAAATTTGAATCGTGTAGCAGTTCACTGAAAGAAATACCGTACGTTAATATAATTTTAAACAACGATTTGTTGATATAAAAATTTTTTTAACTACAAGCGCAGTTTAAATGATAACAAAGTAACAGAATGGGAATAATCCGGTTCATTGGATGTCTGAGTAATTTTTAGTGCAATAAATAGTCAGCTCCATTCTCTAGGTTGCTAATGTTCTAATTCAAATTTTGCAGTTACGTCATTAAATTAAAATGAATTTAATACTTATATTCTTAATATTAATTTTCAAAGGTGACCAAAGCTTATGCAGTAGCGATAGTTTATCCCAGTACAAGGAGAAAATAATATGGTAAATGAAATTGAGTTAACAACAGAAAATTACGAACAGATTGTGTCAAAGGGGATAACCATAGTTGATTTTCGTGCGGATTGGTGTGCCCCCTGCAGAATGATGGATTCTGTTCTAGAAAAGGTAGCAGAAGACCCATCATACAAAAATGTTAAATTTGGTAAGGTAAATGTAGATAAAAATATGGAGCTGAATGTTCGTCACTCTATTTCTGGGATTCCAACTTTTTTATTTTACAAGGATGGAGAAATTATTGACAGATCAGTAGGTCTGCAAACAAAGAATACTGTTAAAAGTATGTTAAATAGTTCATTGAATAAATAGTGATCAATATCCATGTGTAATATTCAATATATTTCTTAATTTTTTCGTTTAGTATTTTATTTGACTGATAATTGTATTGATTTTTCTATAAGCGTATTTCATATATTTATATTCGTTCAATCTAAAATCATTTGAAAGGGAATATTTTTTGTATATCTTCGCTCTATGCACATAAAATTTTTGCAATAAAATCATTTATACCTCAATTTTTAAAAAATTGAGTAATTTACCAATAATAGTAATAGTTTCATGTTTTTATCATTTTAGCCAGAAAACTACTTTAACTCCCCTATTAAAGTATATCGTCTGAATGCTAGTTTGCTCCACAAGTGTATCCCAATTTGAACCAGAGTCATTGATAATATTTATATTAATTTGTTCTCCCGTTACCTAAACAACAATGTTGTTTAGCATTCATGATTATCTGAATAGTTTTTTAATATATTGCACGGTCCTAGGTGAAATATTGAATGCTTCGGCAGTTACTTTAACAGTATGTGTTTTTGAATATTCAAAGATAGCAGTATTTCGGCTATCTTTTTTTCTTTTGGGTCTGCCTTCTTTATAGTTAGGATTGTGTTGCTTAGCAAATATTTTTCCTGCTTGTGTACGTTCAATAATCATGTCACGTTCCATCTCCGCAACCGACAATAAGGTTCTAACAAGCATACGACCCATAGGAGTGTTATCAATCGTTCCTAAGTTTAAAACTTTGATAACGATTTTTTCTTTTAATAGGGAGTCAATTAAATTTAGCGCTTCTCGCGTGTTACGGGCAAAACGGTCTAATTTTGTGACAATCAAAGTATCATTTGGTTCAACTAAATGAACTAACTTTTCGAATTGGGGACGTGTGGTAGTGGTCCCAGAATATTTTTCACTCATAATGATATCAGCACCAGCCTTCTTCAAAGTATCTTTTTGTTCATTTAACGATTGTCCCGCTGTTGAGACGCGTGCATAGCCATAAACTGTCATTTTCCACCTCATTAATTTGCATAATTAAATTGCATATTATAAAACCTATTATATCAAGGGATATAAAAAGCGCAAGATACTTAAAAGTATCTTGCATTGTTTTACAGATGTTGTCTAATTATATTAGCAATGTCATTCCTTCCAATTTTTTCCAATTCTTTGACAAAAATATTTAACGGAGGAATGTTGCTTTTATAAGGTGATGCTTCTGAACCAATGTAAAGACCCGCTACCTGGTTCGCTATACAAATTTTTACTACACATGTTTTTGTCATAGGTAATAGATCGGGTGGTATATATAAAATCAGGACAATTATACCCCATCTTATTTAACATAAATAGCCTTATTATGACTAAATAGTTTTAATCATAATAAGGCTATTATTTTTTTAGGTAATAAACTCAAATTGTGCAAACCTCTTACAAGTACCTTGCGTTGTCCTATTACTATACATTAACTGGTGGTTTTAGAAAATGAATACTTATGTTAAATCTCTACGTAGTTTATAAAATTTCCTTCTAGTTTTTTTAGCTTGCTTTGTAAATGCTAGTTTATATCCAAAACTTCCCTCGCTAAATATTTTGTTTGCTAATTTTACATAAGACAAGAATGACTCTCTTGGTTTTGCTCTATCTACTTTCTGTAAATATGACTTTTTGACTTTTTTAATTTCTGGTAATCCTACTTTACTTCTTTGATGATGAATTATTCGCTCTACACGATTATTTTTAGCTTTTTGTTCGTGAATATTTTCAGTGAAAATATTTTTACCACCATATATTTTATTATAATCAGAACGGATTTTTAAAGGAAGATCTTTTATCTTTTGGTTACTTATTCTACTTCTTTGTTTTGAAATGGAGTAAAGTCTACTGGCCATAGTGCTGTATTTAATAGCTCTACGACCACGGTAATAAAATTTGTATATACTTTTGGGTCTAATAGCAATGGTATTTTGTTGTAAAATAAATCCGAGGTAATCTAAGCTAGTATTCTTATTACTTTTTATATCAAAAACATTTCCTTTGCTCACTGAAAACATTTTTGTTTTATTTTCTTCAATAGTTAAATTAACAATATTGTGACTTAGGTTGATAACATAGTCGACAAATATTTTGAAGGTTTCGTAATTTAGTAATTTTTTTGGCAAAACAATAATAAAATCATCAGAATAACGCCTGTATATACCCTGATATTTAGATGAGTACTTTTCTATTATTTCGTCAAACTCTACCATGTAAACATTCGCTAAAATGCCACTTATTCCGGTACCTTGGGGTATACCATTTTTTTTATTGGTAGTTATTAAGTCTTTATGTTTTTTTATAAATCTTCCAAAATCTTTACGTGAACTAAAGTATGCGCTCACATTATGCCTATTTTGAATATGAAGATTTTCATTTTCAAATGTTTGGGTGAAGATATCTCTATCTATCTTACGAAAATTTTCAATATTATTGATAATTTTTAACCAAACATTATAGTCTAAAGTATCTTTATGTAATTCTAGAACTTCAAAAATATGTTTGGTTAGAATAGTATGATCTAGATTATCGAAAAAACCTTTAAAGTCGCCTTTCATGACAAATACTTCGCTCTGCATGTCTATGAAATCAAAAACTTCTTTGGCAACTGTTATATTGGAAAGATGGTTAATTGTTCTATAGGCTACTGATGATTCTGATATACCGTGAATTTTACTATATCTATTATATTTTTCGTTAATAACACTTGATAAAAAAGAGTATATTCCTGAGTCGTGATGTGAAACTAGAGATATTTCTCTCTCTTTGAGTACAGGTTTATGGTTAGATGGGTATTTTTTAAAGCGAATTTTAAATTGAATTAATGGAAGAAATCTGTGGGACAATATATTTTTGGCATCAAGTAATTCATTATAGAATAATCTTGCTTCTTTTTTCGATAATGGAAAATCAATGTGTAGGTAATTTTTATTAACTTTAGAGAAAAAATAATCTGGATCCAAAATAAAAGTCCTTAATATATCGAAAGCACCCGAGAATATATGGATGACAACGAATCCTACCAGGGGTGCTTTTCTTAATTATCAATTGTAATTGCCAGTAATTCTTGATAAAATATTTTATTATTTTATAAGCGTAAAACGCTTATGCTGTCTAAAAGTATAATAGACTTGAGAAGTCCTGCATTGAGAACCTAAACTTATTCAGTATTAGTTTCACACTTATAGGGCTGATTACTCTTAGTCTAATTGATTATTCAAACACAATTACATTTATAAACCAGGAGGCTATTGCATTTATGTTCGAAACATTGTATCAATTCGTCTAAAGCTATTTCTGGCCACTCTAGGTAGTTTAATTATACAAATTATATTATAAATTTTCAAGAGATAAAAATACGAATGCTATTAATTTATTTAAGTCTAATTCGAATAAGATTTTTTCGTAGTTGAATTTTATTAAACCACTTACTTTATATTGTTTGTTCCAATTGATGTAACTTTAAAAGCCTTTTTTAAGACGGCTGCATGCCAATCAACTTCAGTTTTTTCGTCTAAAAGCATTTGCTTGGATATTAATTTTGAAAATTCATGGATAGAAAATAATTCTTCAGGGTGTAAATCTTTTTGAATCGCTTGTTTAAAGAAATCTATGAATGTCTTTGTGTCCATTGGTATAATATCGACAATACCATTATAAATACGAGAATTTTGGTGTGAAACGGTGTAAAAATGGTTTATTACTGATTCCTGTAATTTGTCAGCTATAAATATTCCAAAGCTCGGTTTTTTTATCTGCATTTCTCCAATATGGCGTGTTACGGGTTCACTTTCCATTTCATATTGTTTTTTTCCTTTTGAAAGAGTGACTTCTACGCCAATATTGAAGTTGCTATACTCGCCTACAATATCACTTTGACCGCCACTAGCTGTAGATACAGGCATACCCGAATCATCTACAATGAAGTTTCCACGAATGTTTCCATGATTTATCATAGTCATTGCTCGCCAAACATTCCATTCAAATAGTGTTGGTCTCATACTTGCAGGCTCGATATTATTGTTAGTAATGTCATTGAACACATCAATAATATCATCGATATCTTGTCTACTTCGTACTTTTAAGGAGGATTGTTTTTTTGCTAATTTTAGCTGCCTGCTCTCTTCACGTTTTTGACTAAGATTATGCTTTAACATATAAATTGTATCGTCTAAACTTCCGGAGCCGCCTAATTTTTTTAAACTAGATATTAAGTTTGTTTTATTATCATTTAGTAATTGAGGAATATAGGGATTTGAAATATACTCATCAAAATCTTTTCGACTCATATCAACTGGTTCAATATCACGTTTTATGTGCGTAAGCATATAGTCAACTTCATTCTGCCGATTAGGGCTAATTGACAATGATCGTCCTTTTGTAAACACAAAGATACCAGAAGCTCTTAAAATACGAAAAATAGAGTCTGTATAATCGTTCCAATTACTCATCTTTTTTTTCATATATTCTTCCGCTGTTTTAGTTTTAGATTCACGTGTTTCGATGTTTCCTGAATCGATTATATCTTTGTACAAATTTGTAAATAAATTAAGTTGAGTTTCATAATCAAATCTTTTTAATGATTTCTTTTGCTTTTTTATTTTTTTACGATCAACTCTGTATTGTTTAATTTTATTAACAGTCTCTTCAAACCTATTATAATTGGTCAGAGTCATTCCAAATATAAGCATTTCTTTATATGTTAAATATTCAAGAACGTTAACCAATCTTATTAACTCCAAAAAAGGTTTTATCTTAAAATATCCTTTATTAGTATTACGTTCTCTATGAAGGCAAGAGGGCAACTGATATTTAAGCATTTGATGAAGCAAAACGTCTTCAAACAAAGCACTATCTTCTAATAATTTTCCGGCTTCAGTAACTTTAAAATTTTGTCCCTTTTGTGTGATAAAAAACCCCAGGGCTTGAGGCATTCGGGTTAGTTTATCACGTCCTGCTAAGGCTTTATCTTTTGCATTTCCAGCCATTTCACCAGCTACCTGGGCCTTCGAAAGAAATTTATAGAATTTTTCTTGGAAGGATTTATTGTACGGAATATCATCCATTTTATTTTTATCAATAACTTTTATATATTCTTGTATTAAATATGGACTTCTTGGACTTGTAAATCCAAGTATAAATCTTTCTCCAAAAACTGCCATAAATTTTACCTTTCAATAATTTGTGATAATTAGATGATTTGCTTCTGATTTAAATCTATTTTTAATGTTAACAGAGTACCTTTTAACATATTCATCTTTAATAAAACCCGAGTATAGCTCCTTTGTCAAATCAGTTTCTCCAATAATCATTAATGCAGGGGAAGATAAATTTTTAAAGTCGCTAGCAAGCTTGCGATGTTCTAGTTCTCCAAAATCACCAGTAAAAGCTTCGTTACCGTATTCGGAAAAAACGGTGTCATATGGAGGGTCCAAGAAAATAAAATCATTTGAAGTAGCTTTGTTAAATGCAAATTCATAAGATGAGTTATATATTTCTGCTTTTGACAACAAATTATGATGCTGTTTTGTCAATAATTGAGTATTAAAATTTGCATATCTTCCGTAGGGTACATTGAACTCACCTAAAGAATTATAGCGTACCATTCCTGAATAAGCTGTTTTGTTAATAAAAAAATACAGAGTAGCTTTTTCATATTTTGTCTTTTGTTTACCATTGAACATATCTCTAATTTGATAATAGAGAGTTTCATTTGGATCGTCTACTCTCATCGTATCTAATTGTAGTTTTTTTCGCTTTATAAAAATACTTCTGTTGGCTTCATATTGATTTTGGAGGTCTGTTAATTCTTTTTTAATTTTACAAAAATGCTTTCCACTTACTCCTTTATAAAAATCAATTAGTGAGTAATTGATATCACCCACAAATGCATCTTCTGGTTCTAGATAAAAATAAGTAGAACCACCACCAAAAAATGGTTCAAAATAAGTACTGAATTTTGGTATGTATTCAACAAAATACGGTATTTCTTTAGATTTACCACCACGATATTTTAAAATTGGTTTCATCATTGTGAGTTTTTTGCGTCCCTGCCCATTTTGCACATAGTACAAATTATTTTTGCATCTTTTTCAAAGTCTATACTAATTTATTTTATTTATTTTTCAAGCGTGCGTCGCGCGCTTCTAAAGTATTAGTTTGTAAAGCGAATGACTTTTGTTCACTACTACTTAGATTGTCTACAAACGCTTGTAAAGCCAGATCTAAAGCGCTTTTTTGACTATCCGCATATCCTAAGTTGGCTATTGCTTGTAGTTTATTTCTTGAATGATTGCTGATTTTTAAGTTTGTATCGAATGATACGCTAGTAGCGGGTACATTTGATTTCTTTTCTGTTGTAAAGTCTTCTGCTTTTGCAATTACTTTAGGGGTAATATTTTTTTTATTTCTGTTTGATTGGATTAGCGAATTAGCCATGTTCAATATCCTCTATTCTTTTTAGCATTTCGTCTGTTACTTTTTCATAAACAGCAAAGACATTTTTGTCGTGTTTACTATTAAATGTGATACCGGTGATACCATATCTTTTTATTCGTTGCATTGCGTGTATTTTAGTATCAAGAATATTACCTTCACCAAATGTTTCAGTAGCATTGATAATAGTTGCTTCATCAACTGGCGCGCCAGCTTGCATTAGGACAGCTAATATCCCAATTAGTTCTAGTCTAGGTGCTTCGTAAGTGTCTATTACTTCGTCTTGAATATACTTAATAAATGTTTCTGCTCCAGTAAAACTTGCTTCATGTGTTTGCATGACAATTAAACTATAATCTGACGCATACAGAGCACTATCTGTAATTAATGATATTGTTGGTGGAATATCGACTATTATATAGTCATAATTTTCTTTAATTGGAGTTAATAGCTTATCAAATTGTTTTACTCGATCATTATAGTCTTTAAATTTTTCCATATATCTTGGATATAAAGAGAAATCTGGAGCGGAAGCCATTAAATCCAAATTGTCCATGATATTTATTATGGAATGAGATAAATCCCCTTCCTCTATACTAGACATTAAAGATTTATCAAACGTAACCATTTTATCAGTTAAATTTGCTTTTGTTTTTAGATATAAAGTTGTTGCATTACCTTGGGGGTCTAAGTCTACTAAAAGAGTTCTAAAGTTCCTTTTACTTAATTCTAGTGCAACCATTGTGGAGTTAGAAGTTTTCCCAACACCACCTTTAAAGTTTCCGAACGTTATAACCTGTGTCATGTTAATCCTTTCTTAATGTAGTTCAGTAGTTCTTTATTACTAAGACTAATGCACACAATAGTCTAGTAGTTCTAGTGGTAAACAGTATAATAGTGCGATAGTGCTAAATAAATAAAAATAAGTTCTTATAATGTTATTGTAACAGCATTTTATAAAAGTGCAACAGTGCAAGTATACTAACACTAAGTAGTTCCTAGACTATTTAGTGTTAGTAATAGATAGTCTAGGAAACAAGTAGTTCAATAGTCTAATAGTGCAGTAGTGCTAATTAAAAAAGCTTTGACATTCTGTTTTTGTTGATGATACAATGACAGTTGAATTAAGGAAAAAAAAATAAAAGAAAAGCCACCAAGGATTGCAGTCCTTGATAGCTACGTAAATCTTATTTGTTCTGGTTAACGTAGATATATTATACAACATAACCTTTGTGTTGTAAATGTGGATGATTTCAGAAAGAGTGAAGCCAAACACTTTAAGGGGTATGGTTGATATGACAGGTAGGGGGTAGTTGTGTTTCTTACAACTCGGTAGATCCAAAGTGCTGTATCAGGTATACGAAAAAATAGACAAGTGCCATTTTCCCAGACACTACTGTACAAAAATATTTGGGTGCTACATAAACAATCCATACTGGGCGTGTAGTAGGGTGAGAGCGACCATTAACGGCTCGGCAGGTAAAACGGTGTTAAAGGACACAGAGCTTGTATTTAAGCTGTATCGTGACAAAGAGAATAAATATAGTGATACAGCGCCAATAAGGGCGTTTTTTTATTGGTTCAATGACTAAGTAATTGATTAAAGCAGGTGGGTAAAACCAAAGCTTGTATGGATAAGGTGACGGACGACTGAACGATCGGTCAAGTGTTTGTTTGATTAAAGTTTTTTTCTTCCTAAAAACAAGGGAAAAACTATCTTCAGCTCTAAACTTCCCTCACTCTCAATCAAGCATTTTTGACTTGCTTGTGTCAACAATTTTTTTTAGTTTTCTGTATTTTTATAGATTTAAAGACAATAAAAAAAGCCACGATGATAATAATAACCACGGGCGAGCTTATCTGTTGTGGTGGCGGTTGGCTGTCGCGCGGTTTCCGTGTTTGGTGGCAGATTTTATTTGATATTTAATTGATAGTTTTTATAAATATAGTTGGCAATTGTTTGCTGTGAGTAGATAAAAATATTCTTAACTTGTTTTTCTTCTTCAATGACTTGTTTAGCTGTTTGAAAGTAAAATAAGTTAAATAATCGGATTCTCATAGCTTGGTTACTAATTCCGAAATATTTGCATAAATAATTAAAAGGCTTTCTTTCATTCAGTAATGATTGAATGGCTTTTTTATTTGCCAATAACATGCCAGCCATATTATTGGCTTCTTTTTCAAAGATTTGATCTTCTTCAGTATAATCGTTTTCCTGCATCAAAGAGGGGTATGTTTGATTATTTTTGTGAAGTAAAAAGTGCCCGATTTCGTGCATGATTGTAAAATGTTGTCGGGTTTCTGTACATTCATTGTTGTAACAGATCATGGCCATACGACTATCTTTCAAAGTTAATCCATAAATGCCATAGTTATCTGCGATTATCGTACTAAATTCGTTTTTATTGAGTGGGACGAGAACAATTTTATGGTTGTTTTCAAAATAGTTTGATATATGCCACCATTTCAGGTCTTGTGGATCACAATTATTTTCTGTTGCAACCGTTTCAATTAATTGGTTTGCCTGATTTTCAAGTTCGGTATATTTTTCTATCTCGTCAGTATTCATTTAGTTATCTTTTTCCTGATCGTCTAGTTTCTTTTCTTCTTCTTGTAACCGCTTAAAGGCGAAATCCCTTAACATTGTGAGTTCTTTTTTGAAATCTTCACGTTTTTCTTCTGGCACATTTTTCATGTCGATACGAAAATAAACATCAATTGGCGTTGGATCGTCAGTACGTCCTAAAAGATAGTCTGTTGAAGTATCTAGTACGTCGGCTGTTTTTTGTATCGTTTCACCCTTTGGAATGTTACTTTTCCAACTATATATTGAGGTTTTGGCAATGCCAATTTTTTCCTCTAATTCGGATAATGACAAACCTTTTTCTTTTGCCAATTTTTTTGTTCTATCTAGTATAGTTTCCATATTTTCAATTTCCTGAATTTAATTTCAAAAAAAACATTGACATTGAATCTAGTTTCAATTAAAATAGTATTTGTAAGTTAGTTGATAAAAAAAGCCCATGCAATTGGGCGACATTTAATTTTATCCATTTGAGTTAATTTTTTATCTTCTATCCTTATGAGAGAATAAAAAAAGGTGCACAAGGCACCAGACGAAGTTATAAAAACTGAATATACAGTCATTTAGATAACAATTATATTCATTTTTACAATTACCTCTAGACAAGATAATTGTATGTGAGATATTAAAATAATGCAAGTTTTTTGTGCTTATTATTTTGTTTTGCTACCTGGCGAGTAGTCATGGGGTCGAGCTTTCATATCTAGCTCGTGATGATTAACTGCGTTATGTCAATTAATCATTAACTACTGAAATCAAACCCGTAGCGGTTTCAAAGGCGCGAAAAGTGTGGGGGAGTTAAACGTCAAGTGGCGTTTGGCAGAACACAAATTGTAGATATAAAGAATGCCAGGATCATTTTTTAAAAGTGTGAGCGTTCGCAATTATTGGTTATGATCCATTTGAGATTATCGCTGGTGTTGTTCAAAAAAGATATGGATTGATAGGTTAAGTTGTTTTTTAGGTTTTTTTTACAACTTAACTTATTGTTGATGAATTATAGTTTTTATAAAACACGTTCTTTTTAGCTAATTTAGTTGATCAGGGCGTTTTATTGTAGGGTGGTGGTTATGGACGAATATCCTGATGGGTTTACATTAGATGATGAGTGTCTATTAACAACCGACATTGAACTAATTAAGTGGTTTGAGGAAAAAAATAATCAAATTTTGAAAGGTTTGATTAAACCTGAAAATTATATCCCACTTAGTGAGTATGAACAAACGTATCATGAAAGGCGGTTTAAACGTTATTATGACTAATGATGAGGGCAAGACGAAAATATTCTTGCGTGGTGATTTTGAAAAGCCTTTAACGGCAGAGGAACATGCAGAATTGTTAGATGATTTAAAGCCATTGGCTGGTAAATATGAGTTCCATGTGTCGGTTGAGACTAAAATTTAATGTAGTGTTGGTAAGGACATGTTGATTGTTTAATCTAAAGTGTTCTTTTTATTTTGATTAAGAAAGCGAGTTTTGATTTTTATGAGTAAGATGTTGAAGTTGTTACCTGAAAAAGGTAACTTGAAGTTTTTGTATTTAGGAACACCTGATAATGGGCGACCACAGTTTTTGATTGAAGGTTCTGACGCTGATGCTTTGACTGTTACACCAGTTGGTAAGTTGCCAGAGGGATTGAAGCCAAAAGATATTGTGAAGTTTGAAAATATGACGCTTGATTTGGTGTCAATTGGTGGTTCACGTACTAAAGTTTCTGGTTTGACTGCTGTTATTAAGAAAGAAAATGAAACAGTAGCGACTACCTGGGCGAATGAGTCAGCCCGTACTATGGTTGTGGTTAAGGGTGAGTATTTCCCTGTTGTTGATACAGATTTCTTTACTGGTTCATTTATGTATGGTGCCACTCGTGGTGTCTTTGAGACTTTGACTTATCAGGAACAACAAGATCGTGGTTCCCGTGTTGGTGATTTGATTGCTAAAGATGTTCGTGTGAGTGATGAAAATGGTAAGGCATTAACAGTTCGTGTACCTGTTGAAGTATTCCCAGAGGGTGCCTTTAAGCCATTTGATAAGGTTGAATTTGAAAATTTGGTTGTGTCATTATTTGACGGTTCAACCAATGATGATCCAGATCAAGATGTTTTGTTCTTCTCTGCTAGTGGCATTTCAAAGGCAACTGCTGAGAATAAGCCACAAACAACTGTTAAGCCTGCTGAAGCCAAAACTAAGTAATGGCAGGAAAGGGGTTAATCAATGAGTAAATTATTTCCCCGTGGTTTCCGTGTTCGTTATTGGCACAGGCATTTAAGACGTGATGTTTTTATTGCGATTGGACTTGTGCCAGTGGTCATATTTTTGATCACGATTGTTTTTCGTTTGCTTGCTATCATGCCACCTAGTAAAGGGTTAGTCAGCTTTACCAAAGCATTAGTCACACAAGTTGATTGGTTGGATTTCGTCAATAGTTTGTTACCAGGTCTTTATTTGACTTTGATTGCTATGGTTGTCCTAGTGCTTGGTACAAGTTATTGGTATTGGAAGACTTATCAATTTCAAGGTTTTTGGGCGACTGTTTTCCGCTTAGAAAGGCTATCTAATTGGCTAATTGCTAATCAATATTATTTGTTTAAGGAAGTTGATGAAAAAGAACACCGTTTGAGTTTTGATTTGGGTGGTGAGAAAGGTGGTTGGCATTGGTAAAACAAAAAATTAAGCTACCAAAAGTCAGTTTAAAGAACAATGGTAAGGTTGGTTTCTCAATCTATTTACCAATGGACGGACAAAAGTATCAAGATCGTTTTCGTGATCGACGTATTTCACAACCTATGTCGGCTATGTTGTTTGCGGACGGTGTGGGAACAAATGATATATTTGGGTTTAAGTCATTTGACTTTATTTCTAATCCGTTGGGATTACGTTTGGGATTAGCTGATATGACTATAACAGATCATACGATTGAAATTATGAAAGGGGTGGTTTGGGATTATGAAAAATATCCCCAGGCACTTATTTCTGGTGACACGGGTTCTGGTAAATCATTCTTTTTGTTTAGTCTATTGAATGGACTGATTAAAAGTGGTGCGGTTGTTGATGTTGCAGATCCTAAAGAGACTGATTTATCAGTGCTTGGCAAAACAGCGTCCCTAAAATATCGTGTGACTTATGGTCGTGATCGTATTTTAAAATCGTTTTATCGTTTTTATTTGGAAATGATTAAGCGTGGTCGTGAATATCATGATCTATTGAATGATAATTTAGAAGAAAATGTTGGGAACTATCGTAAGTATGGTTTAAAACCACATTTTTTTGTTTTTGATGAATTTGGTGCGTTTGTTTCTGGGTTGAAATATAACGAAAGTGAAGCGATACAGCAAATTTTGGGACAAATTACCATGTTAGGTCGTCAATTAGGTTACTTTGTAGCGATTGCTATGCAGAAACCAACGGCTGATACGATTGGTAGTGCGTCTCGTGATCAATTTCAGTTCCGTGTGGCACTTGGTAAGATGAAATCTAGTGGACTGTCTATGATGTTCCCTGATGATGTTGACGAAGTGCAGTTTAAGGAACTCTCAAAGAATTTAAAGGGGTGGGGTTATTTAGCTATGACACCAGGGCAAGCCAGATCATTTTTTGCGCCTGTTATTCCTAAAGACTTTGTCCCGTTTAAATATTTTGATGAATTAGGTCAGCAATATCCAGCCGTTCCAGTTGAGCCGATGGGTGAGATTAAGGAATTTTTGGATAGTAAAAGCGCTAAATATGTAGAAATGAACTTTTAGTTAGTCCCTATTAGTTATTTGGCAGGTCTAATTTGATTTAGTGATTGTAGGCAGTCGGGGTGCATGAGGCGTTAAGCAAAGCACTTACGGCACGTTGACCCTTTTCAGCCATGGAACAGCTCTGCTGTGAAAAAGGAAGCGCCCAGCTCTGCTGGTGCGCGACTGGTGGCGTTGGAAAAGGGGATTACGTGCCGTTGTGTCTTTGTAGCCGATTGTGCGCTGGATAACGTACAATCACTTGATCAAATTCGCCAACCCCCCAAATTACTAATAGGGGGGGTAAATTTACAAATAAACCGACAGGTAACCCCTCCTCAACGCCTGGGGGAGTAACTTTTAAACCACATTTGTATTGAGGGGCAAAATTGTAATATCTGCCCCTTATATTAAAAAAATGTAATAAAAGTCCTAAAGGAGCTGATATGAAGTATAAGTATTTAACTCTGTTACCTCATGAGACGAATGGTAGAACGTATGACTCTAGTTATGCGTTTTTATTTTGTCGTTTTGATGAGAAGACAGATGAGGTAGAACAAGCCCAAACATATTTAGTTGAAGCAGATAAGTTACCGCCAAAATTAGAAATAATGGATATTGTTGTACCTGAAAAAGTTTATCAGGAGGGAGGTGGCGATTGGGTGATGTCATTTAAACCTATTGATAATAACCAGCGTATTGAACGATTAGATTATTGGAATGATATTGCCGAACGTTTAAGATATGTCAGAGAATTACGCTAGTTTAAATTTTGATCAGATGACTGGTTGCGATTTAGTACAATTTCGTATTCATTATCATTTGACGCAGAGCCAAATGGCTTCATTTTTGATGATTTCAAGGCGTACTTATGGGCGTATGGAAATGAGTGGGGATAGTTTGATGACAGTTTTAAATGCTGATCAACGATATGTTTTGAAAACCTATGTCGGTAGTCAAGGTTTGTCACTTTGGTTGGATTATCTTGGTATGTCATTTAAAATGCGAACGCCTGAAACGTTAATCAAGCTATTTTTTGATAATCGCCTTGACCTATTTGTTAAGCGTGACAGTGGACGATACGGATACAATGTTGCTTATTCATTTGGTGGCTTATCCTACATTACGATTTACGGTAAACGTGATAGCCCTGAAAGTTTTATCGACTTTTCGGGTAGTGGTATTCGCTTAATGGAAATGTTGTTGATAGAGCAAGGGTTGGTTTGGTCTCACTTTATCAATATTGCCCTGGCAAATGGTGGTAAGGCAACACGTATGGATTTTGCGTTTAATGATATGTCTCGTATGTTTGAGATCCCAGAATTATATCAAAAACTTATGACAGATGAGTATACGCAGAAGTTTAAGAGTGATCCACAATATTATGCTGACGGAAAAAATGGCGGTTCAACGATATATTTTGGTTCACGTTCATCAGAAGTCTTTTTTAGATTCTATGAAAAAGATAAAGAGCAAGCCAAAAAACATTTTGTTGAGCCAGAAGCTATTCCCGTCAAAAATCGTTATGAAATTGAGTTGAAGCAAAAACGTGCGCAAACTATGGCAGAACATGTCGCTAATGGCAAAGATGTTGCTAGTGAGTTGTTAGCCTATTTGCGTGATTATTTACAGTTCTACAATCAGCCCGTAGTTGGTTTAGATAAAAAAGAAATTGCTAAATTAGATCAATGGCAACCCTGGGTAGTATTTTTAGAACAAGCCAGTATCGTTGATTTTCAAGCAGAGCCAAAAGAGGTGTCAATGGATCGATCACTGGCTTGGTTTATAAATCAAGTGGCACCGACATTAAAAGGCTTGATTGAATATTATGGTCAGGAAAAAATTGATGAAATTCTTGATGATACGGAATTGAGTCAACGTCAAAAGAAGTTGTTATCAGTTGCCGAAAAGGTCAACTTACCATTTTAGAAAATTTTGGAGGACACACAGATGTCAGAACAAGGAACACAATTCAAAAAAGCACTTAGCGCTACTGCAACCGAAGTTGCTAATTTTAAGGCATTATCAAAAATTGAAGACGGTAATTTGTATGCTGCTGTGAACAAAGCTAAGGAAATCATGGAAAATGATCCAAAGTGGAGCGATTTAATTGGTGATGACCTAGCGAGTTTACGTCGTAACTTGGCTGTTTTGAACAAACAATACAAGTCATTGCCAAAGGTGGCGGACAACGTCATCAATTTAGCCGAAGAAATTACGCAAAAAGTAGATCGGTTTGGGGGTATGTAAGATTTGTGTTTGATAAGTTAAAGTCAATCAAAAAAGGTTATGTCAAATCTCGTGATAAACCAGATCAATCATTACCTTATGCCAAAGTCCAAAAACGGGGCAAATGGATTAGGCGTTTTGTTAAAATTGCCCTCGTGTTAGTTGGTTTGAGTGGTGCAGTTGCTTTTATTAAAGCTAGTAATGTGAGCCAAACTAATCATAAGCTAATTGCTAAGATGAAAACGTATGATGACAAGCTAGAAAAGGCTAGCATGGGACAAAGTGTTTATTCACCAAGTCTTAATCGTTATGCGCAAGGTTTTTTTCAAACCTATTTCACGCAGTCAGATAATGATGATGATAAGCAAAAACGTTTGAAAGCCTTAAAAAAGTATTTTGCCACTAATATCAGTAGCACCATTTATGATAATCAGGACTCACAAAAAGAGACGTATGTGGGATCCAGATTATTAAATACGTTTACCAAAAATGACGTGAAGATTGCACAGTATCAAGTTGGCTATACAGTTGGCAACGATAAAAATACAATTATTCGCGTTTTTAATTTGTCTTTTGCTCAAAAAGCAGGGCAGTACACTGTTTTGGCGTTACCTTATGCCACAACCGAACAAGATATTGTCGGACATGTTGGCAAGATTGATCAAGATGACACCAATAATGCCACGTTGGCAAGCAGTGATAAAGTTCAAGCCTTTGTCAAAGCCTTTAGTGAGAAGTATGTGAGTTCAAAAGCTAGTGATATGTCCTTAATCATGAAAGAGCCAGAGGGACTAGAGGGACAATACGCCGTTAAGAGTATTGATCAAGTCAACGTTTCAGGTTCTAAGGATAACATGAACATTAAATACTTATTGACGCTAACGGACACAGAGACAAAGCTGGAACATTCAGAACAGATTACCTTGACCGTTTCGCCAAAGGGATCAACCTATTATGTGGTTAAGATGATCCATACACAAGGCGGTTTATTAAATTAACAGGAGGTTATGATGAAAGCAATCATCACAAATTATATGTTTCAAATTCCGACACTAGGGATTAGTTTTAATGGGCTACAAAGTCAAGTAGCAGGTTGGGTATCAGCCATTGTTGCCATGATTATTATGTGGAAAGTAGGACAACATTTCTTTAAGGGTTCTGTTGGTCAAATCGTTGTAACGATTGCAATTGGTGGTTTAGTCTACTTTGTGGTTAAAAATCCAGATAGTGTCCTTAACTCTGTGGGTGGTATCTTCAAATCTCTATTTAGTTAATATGGCAGAAGTTTATAACTATCAAAAAGCCTTGAAGCAAGATATTGTTATTCGCAAAATTTCAGAAGATAAGAGTTTACCTGTTGGGATTAGTTTGAAACCAGCGGTTATATTTATAGTTTCTTTTATCGTGCTCTATTTTATTTTTCACGATCCGTTGCGAATTTTTTATCATGCCAATCCAGATTTAGGAAAAATAGCTTATTTGGGTACTTATGGTGTTATACCTTTTGGGATAGTCACATTGGCAAACAGAGTGAAGCCTGACGGCTTAGGATTAGTGCAGTATGCCCTTTCAATCGTGACATTTGGTATTAAAAGAATACTTAATCGAACGGTTTATTATCATGATCGTGTCTTGCCAACTGGTTATTTTGAAGAGAGTCACATGGCAGATACGCCAATTATTGTTGAAAAATCTAAAAGTCGTGATTGACGTTAAAAATCAGAAAGGATAAGCGCAAATTAGCGCTTTTTATTTACAAAAAATTATGAAAAATTCAAAGACGTACAAGTTGTACAAATCAGGCAAGTTGTGGGTAATCGGAGCCGTTGCAGTAGCTGGAGTAGCTGTGAGTGCTAATACCACACAAGTCAATGCTGACACAGTTTCAAACACTGACGCACAAGCCGTGAAAACGACTGATACAGTACAAGATGATAAGCAAGCGCAATTGACTGCTTCATCAACTGATCAGACTAAAACTGATGATACGGCTAAGGCTGATAACGTTTCATCAACGGATGAAAAAAGCACTGTACCAACAACTGATACTAGTACAGCACAATCAATACAAGCCACTTCTACTGTATTGCCACAAGTAAAAGCAGTCGCCTTAACGTCTAGTGTTGATCCAGTGGCAAGTGCGACATCATCAAGTGATGATTTTGGCGATAATGATGATAGCAATTTGCCAGGTGGTGACACAGGTTCAAGTTCATCATCAGACAATGGTGGAACGAGTTCATCAGATGATAATAGTGATACTGATACGCCAACACCAACACCAGGTGATGATGACGATAATGGTTCAACATTGCCAGATGATAATGGTGGATCGAGTTCATCAAGTGATAATGGTGGTTCATCATCAGGTAACGTTGAATCAAGTTCATCATCAGACAATGGTGGTTCAAATTCATCAAGTGATCAAGGTGGCTCATCAAATAATGGTGGAACAGATAACTCAAATGCTGGTGGATCAAGTTCATCAAACGACACCAACACAGTACCTTTGACACCGACAACACCTGATAAGAATGATCAGGGTGAAATCAATCCTGTTAAACCAGTTGAAGTAACGCCTGATAGCTCTGGTAATGTTGTTTCAGTCTCAACACAAGTCGCTAGTGTTCCTAGTGTCGCCCGTGCTATGGAAGCCTATAATCAAGCGTTAACAGCTAATGATAAGGACGCTAGCAATGCTAAGGTAGTTGAAGCAAAGCAAAAGCTAGATGACGCTGTTGCCAAAGCCTTACCAGAAACACATGCAACACAAGCAAAATCATCAATTGGCATTTTAAGTGCTGTTTCAGGCGTTTTGGCAATGACAGGCGCATTGATATTCAAACGTTTTAAAAATTGATGAGTTCGCACCTAAAGGGGGTGTTTTTTTAATGATTAAGTTTAGTGAAATTAAAATATTTGTTGGCGCTGTGAATGTACCGTCTCTTGGTCAATGGTTTACATTGCCTGTGTCACCTAGTCGGGTAACACAAGTTTTAACTGAAAAAGGCGCGATTGGATCAGATACTGGGAACGAAGAAATCATGATTAGTGATTATGAAGCACCATTTAAAATAGATCCTTATGAGTCGATTGTTAAGCTAAATAACATGGTTGAGAGTGCCAAAAGAGCGGTTGAAAATGGTGTTGATGAGCAAACTTTAGCTGATTTATATGATCAAGGGTTAGTTTTACTTGATAATCAGATTGACAGCCAAGTTGAAAATTTAACAATTATCAAAGCAGAAGATGAAGATGACTTAGCCAACGAAGTGATCTCAACGCGTGGTGGTGTTGGTCAGCTATCGAATGAGGACATCAATTATTATTTTGATTTCAAAAAATACGGACATGATCTGATTTTGGGTGGTGATTTCACGAAGCTACCTCATGGCGATTATGTAGGGTTGTAGTGTTAGTTGCGGAATTTAAAGCGATTTATAATGCTTACCTCTATGACCTTAATGTCACTGATATTAAGTGGACGTATCTCAAAACTACCCTTGAATTGCGCTATTTTGATGCGAATGGCTTAATTCAAATCAGGTGGCGCATTAAGAATGGTTTTGTGTTGGAAGATACAAAAAAAGTGATTGTTTATTAGCAATCATCTGCAAAGCCTAGACTTTGTAGGTACATAACAAATAAAAAAATAAGGAGACATCAATGAAACTAGCAGTACCATTTAAAGCCGTGAAAGATAATATTTTATTAACCCAGGACAATGAAGCCTGGGCATATTTCAATATTGAAGCACTAAGTATTTCAGATAATGATGAGGCCGGTATTTCTAAACGACAAACACAATTGAGTCTGTTATTTGATCGGCTCGCTGATTTTGAAGATTTTGAATTACGTCTTTATAATCGTGATTTGGATTTGGTCAATCGTTATAAAGAATTGCAACCGTCTTTAGCAACAGATATGGGTGAGACACCCGTTCAAATGATTGTAGATGAAATTAGTGCAATCACTGCTACTGGTGTGTCACAGACGATTGAACGTTTTGTTTTGGGTATCAAATTACATAATCAAAATTCTGGTAAAGTGATTAAACAAGCCACTAATGCCATGAATAACTTTGTAGATGAGTTGGCTGGTTGGTTTAATTATGAAAAGCCATTTGACGAAAAACTGTTTGATGATTTTAGAACTAGTGAAAAACAGGCTTATGAAAAAGTTGGCTATTTGGATCATACCAGGCGTTTGACCACTGATGAATTAGTTCATTTAATGCGTAATAACTTTATCCAGGGACAGCTACATGATTTTAGAAAAGTCGGACAAGAACGTGATATTTTCAAATTAAGTGATACTGTGATTGATGATGGGGCAGTGAGTGGCTACGTTAAATTGGTTAATGATGATAATGTGCGTTATGTTGCCAAATTAGTGTTATCGACAACGCCAGAAAACATCACAGGCTTTCATTTATTCCGACTAGTACAAAATATGAGTTATCCAATCGACATCAATTTGAAAGCCCATTATTATAAGTCAGAGGGTATCTATGGCTTAGCAACTCGTGCTAGTCAATCGTTAAAGACAGCTAGTAATAATGTTGAAGAACGTTATCAGGCAGAGGGATTTTCTTCTAGTAAAGATGATAAAACGATTGAAATTGCCGAAGTGCTAAATGATCATATTTCAGAAAAGAAAAACTTCTTTTCCACCATAGTCACGTTTACGGTATCAGCGGAAGATATTGAAACCCTACATGATCGTGTTGCTAATTTAATAGAATCATTTAGGAGTATTGACGTGAATATTGTGAAACCAATCGGTGAACAAAAACGTCTTTTCTATTATGATTTAATGGGTTCTGATGTGTCCCAAAACCGCTATTGGGTGCAATTATTGACCAGTGAGGGTATTGGTGAGCTGTTGTTTGCCGTCAATCAACAAGTTGGTAGTAACATTGGCTTTTATATTGGACGTGGTGCGCCGAAAACAGTTGCTAATAGTACCCAGGACGCATTAGACAGTTCAAAGCGCTTGGTCTTTTTTAATCCGTTGATTACCAACGAAATTTTAGACGGATCCACCAGCACCACCAGCCCTAATATTATGATTACGGGTAAAACAGGTAGAGGAAAGTCTTACCTCACTAAAATCATTTTGAAAATCATTCAACTTTCAAATGCTAAAGCAATCTATTTTGATCCTAAGCAGGAAATGCGTAAATGGTATTCAGCGGTATTGAACGATCAGACTTTTAAGACAGATTATCCAGATGAATATACATTATTGAATAATGTGCGTTTTGTGACGCTTGATGTTTCTGATAAAACAAATTATGGTGTTTTGGATCCCTTTATTGTGATTGATGTGCGGCATACAATGGGACAAACACAGTCAGGTGAAGAAAGCTTAAAGGCTACGGTACAAGAAATTTTTAAACAAATTTATCGTGATTATGGTTCCTTAATTGCCGAAACAGAATTAGATCTTGCCATTAATAAAATTATTCAAAAGCGACAAGCTGGTGAAACCGTTGGTATGTTAGATGTCATTGAAAAATTAGCCCAAAATGAAGATGAAGACGTGAAACATTTAGCTAAGTTTTTATCAGGTAAGGTTACTCGTAGCTCATTGTCCCTAGTCTTTTCACATGGTGAAAGTGAGGGATTGAAGTTAAACAATCGGATTACTATTCTTGAAACAGCAGGATTGACATTGCCACAACATGACAAAGCCAAACAGGATTACACCGAATTTGAGGTGGCAAGTATGATTGTAATGACGGTGTTAGGGGTCTTTAGTCGGGCGTTTGCGACACGGGATTATGATGAAAAAACGGTTGAAATATTTGATGAAGCTTGGACGTTTACAACGTCTGATATTGGTAGTCGTATTTTTAATGAAATGGCACGTATTGGACGTTCTGCCAATAACTTGTTAATTCCAGTGACACAATCAGTTCATGATGTTAAAAGTGATAATTTTGGTGTTTTGTTTGCCTTTGATGAGGATAAGGAACAGCCAGATATTTTACAACATGTTGGTTTGCCAGTTAATGATGACAACATCAAAGAATTAAGTAATATGGTCATGGGACAGTGTTTCATGAAAGATATTTATGGACGGGTTGAAAAAATAACGGTTGATGAGCCATTGGTTGCTATGCAACGTGCTTATCAGACAGTTAAAGCTGGTGACACGGCACAAGCCGAAAAAGCTTATCGCTAATATGTTAAAATAGAACAGTCGATAGTTAAGTTAAGTGGTGGCTATTCTTTCAACAGAAAAGAGGTGGTGCTTATGGTGTAAAACCTATAAACACGAACTCTAGGAAAGGAAAAGCCTGGTGTCTGTTTCAGACGCTTTACAGCTCATGTTTATGTTTGGCACTTTTATAGTTGCCTTACTAGCATTGGTTGTTGAGTTGATTAAAAGTCAACAAAAAAAATAACCACTCAACTTTGCACGGTTGTGGTTATTAAACACTTAATATGTGAATAGTCACTGCTTAGCAGGCTATTGATGTTAAAGGGAGTAGTTCGAGCTACTTCCTTTTTCTATACACAATTATAACATGATGATTGAAATGATGAAAGGAAAACACATGCAAATCAAATTTTGTCGGAAGCTGATGATTTTGGCTTCTTTTTTGTTTGTTTTAGGCTTTGCACAAACGCAAGTGTCCGCAGATGATAGCAGTAGTTCAAGTAGTACGTTAGTTAATCAAGATACGCTTAATGCAATTGATGACGCTTCAAAACAAGCTGATAAAGCGGTAGATGAGGTTACACGTGACGCAGAAAAAAAGTCAGGCGATACTAGTACCACTGATACCTCATTTAAAGCCAGTGACGCACAAAATATCAATAAGTTGAATGACTCACTGTTTTCATGGCAACCCTATTCAGAAAAAATTGGTGTGACGGACTTAGCCAATAATACGGGTATGGGCTTAGCTAAGTTTTTTTGGTATTTGAATACTTTGATTTATCAAATCAATGATGAGTTATTAAGTGCTTTATCAAATGACGGTAATTTATCAGAAGCCTTTACACAAGCCCAGAACGCTGTTTCAGGTAAAGTAAAATCTATTTTTGATCAAGGCAAGTTGTTGTTTGGTGGATTAGCTATTATTGTCTTAGCAATTACGGGGTTCATGCACTTTGCTAGTGGTCGTACGTCATCAGCGGTTCGAATGGTGGTTAATTTTGTTGGTATTTTATTAGTCGCAACGCTTTGGTATGGCAATGGTAATGAGTTATTTAATCAAATCAATGAAGCCAGTGATGCCGGACAGGCGCAAGTCTTAAAGGTCATTGGTAATAGTAATGATAATGTTAAACCAGGGGACACGTTAAGAGTGGGGTATTTTGAGAGATCAATTGAACGCCCTTATTTCCTGATGAATTATGGTAAGGCAATTGCTGATGGTGTTATAAAAAAAGGTCAAAATCCTTATCAGTTTATTTCAACTAATGAAAAAAGAGATGATGATAAGGTTCAGACACAGGTAACAAAATTAAAACAAGTCTTCCCTACATTAGGTAAAAACAATTCCTTTAATAAAGCGGGTATGAGCTTAGTAGCAATCGTGGTATCAGTTGTGAATGCTATTCCTTATGGCGCAGTGGCTTTGTTTAATATCTTTGTTATGGTCATTGAATTGGCTTTGTATCTCTTGTCTCCGTTTGTTTTGGTTATGGCGTTATTCCCACAATTTGCCCGTAACGGTTATAAAATTGTTGGCGCAACAATTATGTGGGGTATTGCTAAAATTGGGGCTGGTTTCTTAATTGTTTTGGTCGGGGCTTTACAGGCGTTCACTGATAGTTTTATCCCAGCGATTAATTTCGGCTCATACGCAGTTAACGCATTCCTATTCTTTTTCTTAGTCTTTATCGTCTATAAGTATCGTGGTAAGCTATTTGAATTTGTTGGGGTTAGTTACTCACGAATTGAGGGACAAATGCCACAAGCCATGCGCTTATCTAATCTACGTGAAAAGGGGCAGAGTATTAAGCAGTCTAGCGTTGGTCAAAAAATAAGTCAAATGGGACCAATGCAACGTATGTCACAAAGGCGTGATGTACGTGATGAGATGAAAAACAAACAGGCAGATGAAAAACGACAACAAAATCTTTCTCGTGTTCGTGATCAGTTGTTAGGCAAAGAGCAGGCAAAAACACAAAAATTGTCAGATAAAAATAAGAAACCATTGACGGTTGATGAATTTAAAAAGCCAATGGATTCTAAAAAGTCTGATGATCCAAAACAGTCAGCGGTTGAAAAAGACGGTGTTCATTTACCAAAATCAAACTTTGAAGCTAAACAACCTAATAGTCGTGTCAATAATCCAAAAAGTAAGGATAATGGTTCAGATAGTCAACAGGAAGTGGCTAAAAAGCGTGAAGCGATTAAGCGTCAATTATATGGTGATCAAGCAACACAATCACAACCTAAGACACTTAATAAAGTGCCTGATAATCATAATAACTTTGAGCAATCAAAGACACCAAAACGTCAAGAAATCGCTAATGATCAGAAAAAAACAGTTAATCGTGACAAAATAGCTCGTGAATTATTAGCCGAACGTGATAAGCAAAAGGAACAAAAACAAAAGTTACGTGATGAAAAAGGCAGTCAGTTAAAAAATAAATTTGGAAAGGATAACTCGTGAAAAAAATGAGCTTAATAATCGCTACAATCGTTGTGGCAGTAGTAACTACGGCGTTTTTACGGTATAATAATAAGTATCATGATACACCAAATGATCAATTAAAAACGGCGTTTCATCAAACCCTGGGTAAGCATAAAACCGTGATCGCTTTTCATAAAAAGGGGTGTTCAACCTGTGAGAAGTTGACGGGTGATGTCAATAAATTACAAAAAATGCGTGATCAAAATAATCAGGCAACCATTGTCGTTGATTACATGAATTTAGTGACACGACAATATTTTGAACAGTATCATGTTCAAGTGGCACCAACTGTCTTAGTGGTACAAAAAGGGGCAGTCATCAAACGAATTGTGAAGCCAACACATGAACAAATGGCACAAATTGCGAGAGAATAAATCAATTGATTGGAGAGATATGAATAAAAAATCAGCGTTGACATTGGGATCTATTGGGGGCGTGTTAGTCATTTTGATTATCATCATTGCCTTTGTAATGACGGGACAACACAAAACTAACTCACAATCTAGTAGTTCAAAATTACCAAAAATCAATCAAGCTAAAGTGATGAAACGTATTGATTACGAAATATTTTCAATGAATAATGATGGTCGTTATACAGAAAATGTTGATAATGAAGATAATACTACTTTTATAGACGGCGAAAAATTTGGTAATAGGCAAGCGTCTGTAACAGATATGGTTTATTCTAGTGCTCTTAAAAAGGACATTCCTAGTGACGGAGCAGGAAGTTATAGCACTTTTTTCAAGGAACATGAAATAGAAAATTTGACAACAAAGTGGGAAAAAGACGGCAATTCATTTGTTGCTAAAGGCTACTTTGTTGTCAAAGATACGGATAAAAAATATCCATTCGCCTTTGAGTTCAACGCTGATTATATGATCCTACAAGAGTGGTATGGAAGGAATATTAAAATTTAAAAATGACAAACACTAGAATTAAAGTGTTAAGTGCTATTGGGTTCTTCCTGATTGGCGCTTTTTTTTATACACAATTTCAGAAATCACAAATCAAACAAGCGACTGTCACCGTTGCTAAATTGTCAGCGACACAAACCTTGATCAACAATAGTGGCACGATCACAAAAGTGATTGCTAATGATAATCAATTGCCAGATAATAGCCAATCAAAAGCTACGGTTAATGCTTTGTTTAATGCAGGCTATGTGTCAGATAAACAGGTGTTATCAAAAGTGGCAAATGATAAGGTCAGGCAATTTGTTAAACAATTTCTAGGGCAATTAGAGAGTGATCCAGCACAAGCAAAAAAGTGGCATGTATCAGATAATCAATTGCAATTTAGCCAACAAAAAGACGGCATATTATTTTTTGGTGCCTTAACGGCAACTAATGGTGGTCGGACAGTTAATTATCAATTATTGGGACAATTGAATGCAAAAGCTAATGAGGTCATCTCATTGACTTTAGGTAATCTCACAAAGGGGGATCAATAATGACACGTAAAACAGAAATTGGTTATTATGCCCTGCTAGTGGTTTTGATTCTTGGTAGTTTGCGCTTTGGTCAATTGATGTGGCAACAACAACAAACCTTATCACATTTGCAGAAACAAGCTAAGCAGTTAAAACATAAACAAGCCATTGCTAGAATTAGTCAGCAAAAAGTGAAGCAGGTGGTTGCTAAAAGTACCATTACGAAAGCTAGTGAGACTAGTCAACAATTCTTTGATCTTGCTTATAATTGGTCATCTGGATCTGATTATAAAAAACGTATCACGAAAATTAAGCAAGCTAAATTAGTAACCAGTCAAGTTTTAGCCAATGATTATTTATTCCCAGAGGTTGGTGGCACGACTGATTACATTGATAATAATGGCTTGAAATCTAGTGTGGTGCAAGTGGCATATTATCCAAAGACAACTAATGATGATCAAACTAGTGGTGTCGTTGGTGTGGCTGTGAATGCGAAACATGATAGTGATGTTGGTAATGGTGAGACTCGTTATTACTATTTCAATATTGACTATCAAGCCAGTGATAATCAAATTACTAGTCTTGATTATATTGGTCGATTAGCTGTTAATCAAAGCACAGACTATAACACATTTAATCCTTATGAGTAATCATTAAGGATTTTTTTGTTAGTCAAAATTCAGAAAGGAGATCATGTGAAAAATAAAGTTAAACAAGCAGTTGTGATGAAAATTGCCTTGTATTGTGCGCCACTACTTGTCATTTTAATACCAGTGCTTTTAATCATTGCGCTAACAATGAACAATCCTAGTGTTGTCTGTCAGACTGATACAACCACCACTACGACAAGTTCAGATAGTGGTTCCAGTAATGGATCCTTAACTGATAAAAATTCAGATATTGGCAAAAGAGTTAGCTATATTATTGATCGTTTTAAAAAAGCTGGTTATTCAGGGGACAATATTTCAGCAATCATTGCGATTGGTTGGCGTGAAAGTAACTTAAACCCTAAAGCGGTTAATCCTGCTGGCTCTGTTAAAGGTATCTGGCAATGGGGTGCTGGTGGTATCAACGGTAATCGCTATCAAAATACGGCAGATACAGTTGAAGCCCAGGTCGATTTAGCATTTAAAGAATTGGCAAGTAGCCATACCGTTGCTAGATTGGGGTTAGCAAATGCTAAAGATATTGATAGTTCAGCTTTAGCCTGGGACACAGGTTTTGAGGGTGTTGGGGCAAGTGATCCACAGCGTAAAGTGTCCGAAGTTAAGGCTTGGGCGGAGTCAATTAAAAAAACGTATGATCTTAATTTTGAGGGATCATTAAGCAGTGGCAATAATGCTGTTAGTGATAGTAATACATCAGCAAGTAATAGCGCAGACAGTGATAGCAATAATCAAAGTGCTTATTGTAATACTGATGATAGTGGTTCGGCTGACGGTACAGGCAAGATTAAAGAGAGTGGGCTATCATTTTGGGACAAAAACAGCATTCCAGATGACATTAAGCCCTACGTGCATAATATTACGTCCAAAAAACTAGACTGGAGTTTAACAACACCAGACGCTTACAATCAGTGTGCTGGTTTTTCACAAGTCTATATGAATGAGATTTGGTCACCAAATTTTACCTTTAGAGGAAATGGTAATGTTACGGCAGAAGCAGTGGCAAAATTGACTGGTGCTAAGGTTACCACAACACCAAAGGCTGGGGCGGTTTTTTCTTCTGATCGTCCTAATCATACGGGCGTGGTGTTACATGTTTTGGCAAATGGTGACTTAATTATTGCTAATCAAAATGCGGTCAAATCTGGACAGAATGCAGGCACTAGTAAAGATTATGAAATTACGTTAGTGCCTAAGAAATCGTATGCTAAGGACAGTCAAGCCGTTGGTTATGGTGACATGACTTTTGCTTATCCTGGTGACAATTCAAAGTATAAATTACATTGGTAAAGAAAGGGAATAGATTATGACAGCAGTACAAGTGGGATCAGATATTAGTATTTTGCCAGATAGTGCCTATCATTTGGTGAGAGAAATCTTTATAACCGTTAAAAATGATTATCTACATTTATATACGGCTTATCAGAGTTCAAACAAGTTAAGTAGCAAGGCTATGCAGTCAGTTTATATTGAATTGGCACATTTCTATCAACGGTATGACGATAAAATGACACCTTATTTAGTGCAAGATTTATATGAGCAAATTAAGCAGGTAGAACGTTTAGTAGCATTATTAACAACGTGTGACCAGGCATTAGAAAATTTAGATCAGACCATTAGTTTAATTGAACATCAATATGAAGATGAAGCTGTCATCAATGACGCTATGAAAACTATTCGTAAACAGTATCAGGCATTGCTAGAAAAAGTTGGCTTAGACGGCAGTGTTATTGATCATGTTAATCAAGCAATAGATCATATTCATGGTCAATATCGTAAATTACAGGTTCAAAACAAAGCGTTATTTTTTGCACAATTGGAAAATATTCACGATCAAACAATTAAGTATATTCGACACTATATTGAGATTGAGTTTATTCAAAAACGGATTGATTATGGATTTGATCAGTTTAATACATTTTTGCGATTAGTCGTTGATAATGCCGTTTATCGTAAACAAGTTCATAATTAAATGAATTAACATATCATAACAATACATACCAATATCTAACAAAAAGTGGTATAATGGTATTAAATAAAGTAAGAGAGGTATTGGTTATGAAAGCTATTCAAGTATCTGCACGGGTTGATCAAAGCATAAAAGAGTCTGCTCAAAAAGTATTTGAACGTCAAGGGTTAGATATGGCGACGGCCATTAAAATGTTTATCACTAAGACAGCTTACGAACAGCAAATACCTTTGTCAGTTCAAGAGTCTAATAAACATGCCTATCCTGATGACTGGTTTAGTGAGCAACGTATTGCCAATCGTGATGAAATTACGCGTTTAGCATTCGAAAAATCACCAATTCAGGATTTAGATTTATCTAAGAAAGAAGACCGTGAGGAATTTATGCAATGAGTAGTGATATTCGTGAGCATAGTATCATGATCGCTGATTTAGCTTATGATGAAGGGCGTGAAGCAGGATCTAAGGTACGTCCAGCATTTGTTGTGAAATATGATAATCAAAAGATTACGTATTATAAAGTCACGAGTCAATTTAATAATAAGTCTGATTATTTTCAAAATAAGTATTTTGAAATTAAAGATTGGGCGTATGCTGGATTAAAAAAACCGTCCTGGATTGATACATTTAAGATACGTCGAGTAGATGAGCAGTATGTTGTGATTAAATTTGTTGGTTATTTGTCAGCAAATGATGAAGCCAGGTTCGTAGAATTTTTATCTAATTTAAATTAATAAACAGGGTTAGTAATTACAGTATTGTGGTTGCTAACCTTTTTTTATTTGCTTCAAGGAACAAGTGTTCGCATAATGTTAATTACAAATACTAATTAATAGGAGAATTTGATTATGGTAAAAGAAATAGAACCTGAGTTTAGTGCCCTGGTCACTAATTATTTTCAGCATGATTATAGGGAACGTGGTATAAAAAAGTGGCGTGGTTTTTTTCTAAGTGATCACACTTCTGCGTTTAATCGTGAAGCTGTGAAACATCAGGAAAACGAAAAGCAGTTACCACAAATGAGCTTAGATGAAATTAAACGTGTTGCCTTACATGCTGGTGCCAATTATCATTTTGTGTCTGTACAGCTTAATGAAATGAACTATAATTATGAGATCAAATTAATCATTGGGTTAATGCCAGACCAATGAAAACGCTCAACTGGCAATCACCGCGAAAAGTCTTTCAGCAACATGTGGTGTTCGGATGATTCTTGCAATCTTCCATAATTAATACCATTCAAGTTATTATTCGTTTTATAGTCCCAGCCAAAAACATTATTGAAAAACTGCTGTGTTTCTTCAGTATTAGAAGAACCTATTTCAAACCATGCTACTTTATTAAATTGATTTTCATTCATTTTTTGAGTCCTCCTTTAATTAATAACTATAATTGTGGGTGAAAGTGATCAATAATTAAATACATAATATTAGGTTTTTTATGAAGAAAACCTTACTTTATAAGTTCTTTATATAAATATTAGTGGGTATAATAAAGAGGAGGGAATAAAATGGTAGATGATATTGATATTAAAATATTACGTCTTTTGAAATACAACTCTAAAATAGTTGTCAGGCATTTGGCAAGAAAAATACACTTAAGCGCTCCAGCAACTGCCGAAAGAATTAAGCGACTAAAGGAGCAAGGTGTTATTAAACGCTACACAATTACGGTAAATCCAGAAAAACTCGGGTATACTAGACCATTTTTTATTAGAATTAACACAGCATACTTACAAGAAAGACAGTATTTACATTTTATTAACAATAATCAAAAATATATTTTACATCATTACCGAACTACTGGGAATTTTAATTATATGCTTGAAGGTTCATTTAGAAATACCTATGAGTTCAATTTATTTTTAGATAAATTAGAAGTGTTTGCAAAATATGAAGTTATTGATATTCTCGATGAAAAATTCTAAAAAGGTTATGGTGCAATGATCAAATTACCATCCAACATTGAAGTACGAGGCGCAAAAGTAAATAATTTAAAAAACGTTGATATAGATATTCCACTGCATAAATTTGTGGTTATTTCGGGACGTAGCGGATCAGGAAAATCTTCCTTGGCTATGGGTGTCTTATATGCAGAAGGTATGCGACGCTATGTTAGCTCACTATCAACATATACGCGAAGACGGTTGGCTCAGGCTAAAAAAACAAATGTTTCAAGTATTAAGAACATTCCCAGCGCTATTGCGCTAAAACAACGCCCTTCAATCCCAGATGTCCGTTCTACTGTGGGTACGATGACTGAAACATTGAATCTCTTACGTTTAATATTTTCTAGAATAGGGTCACCCGTGTGTCCAAATGGACACCGTATGGAACCCACAATAGATATTGCAAGAGCTATGGACCTACCTAATGATGGTGTTAGCCATATGGGGGAGATTACTTGTCCTACTTGCCATGTCGCATTTAACGCATATTCTGCTGAAGATTTTGCTTTCAATTCATATGGCGCTTGTCCTACATGTAATGGTTCTGGGACAACCAAAAAGTTAGATATAGAAAAATTAATTTCCAACCCTAAACTAACCATCAGAGAGGGCGCGGTTGAATCATGGAAAGTACCTGGCCGTAATTTCATGCCTTATGTTGTTGAACAAGCAGGAATTAACATTGATACCCCTTACGAAAAATTGTCTGATAAAGATAAAGAATTTATCTTAAACGGTCAAGAGCAAAAATATGAAATAAATATTCCAACCAAATCTGGAAAAGTATTTCATATGGACAATGCAATATATGAAAATGCAAAAAATGCTATTATACGTACATTCGAAAGTACAGATAATCCCAAAACGTTACAGCGTTTAGAAAAATTCTACAGCACATCAACCTGTTCTACATGTCATGGATCTAGATTTAACCCAGAATTATTTACACAAGTATTAGTCGACAAGAATATTGCTGAAGTAAGTGATATGGAGCTAGCACAGCTACTAATATTTATAAAAAAAATTAAGCAATGGCTTCCAAAGGATGTTTTTACACTTGGAAATAGATTGTTAAATGAATTCAAAGAATTGATTACGCCCTTAATAGACTTAGGACTTGATTATTTAACACTATCCAGACCAGGAAGTAGCTTATCAACGGGTGAGCTACAACGTATTCAATTGAGCCGCACCTTACGAACTGAAACAACTGGTGTGCTATATGTATTGGATGAACCCTCAATCGGTTTACACCCTTCAAACGTTGATGGATTAATAAAAATAATTAGAGGATTAGTTAGACAGGGTAATTCAGTGGTAGTAGTTGATCATGACACTTCAATTATTTCTTCTGCTGATTACATCGTGGAAATCGGTCCTGAATCAGGAACCGAAGGTGGCGAAATTGTTGCTCAAGGAACGTTACCAGAAACTATTGAAAACAAAAACTCTCTTATCAGACCATTTTTAAATGGCACTGCTCAGATTGTCCAACGACCTATATGGGAAGATAACAAGATTCTATACGACATGGGCTCAATTGATATTTCCATTAGCAATTACCACAACATTAAACATGTATCTGCAGGTTTCCCAGTTAATAAATTTACCGTCATCAGTGGTTTTTCAGGAGCAGGTAAATCAACTTTATTGTTTGATGCATTGATGCCAGCGCTGCAGAATAATACCCCAAATTTTGTCACGAAATTTAATCCCGGAAAAATCAAAAATGCTTTTGCCATTAGCGCTGCACCAATAGGAAAAAATATTCGCTCAACGGTGGCAACATATACAACTATCCTTGATGACCTGAGAGATATTTTTTCCTCCCTTGCTGAAAGTAAAAGAAATAAATTAACTAAAAAAAGTTTTTCTTATAATCTACAAGATGGTGCCTGCCCCACATGTAATGGTACGGGAGAAGTAAATTTAGATATTCAATTTCTGCCCGATATGCAAGAAATTTGTCCCGCCTGTCATGGAGACAGATATAACAAAGATGTTCTGAAAATTAAATGGCAAGGATATAGTATTGCCGATATTTTGAAATTAAATATTGAAGATTCTCAAAAAATATTTAGTGAGCGTCCCAAAACACTAAGGATTCTCAGGATCTTAGAGGACATTGGATTAGGTTATCTCACATTAGGAGAAAGTACTATGGCTCTTTCAGGTGGAGAGTCCCAGAGACTTAGGTTATCAAAGTTTATTAATAAAACACAAAAAAACAGTGTTTTTATTTTTGATGAACCAACAATAGGGCTGCATCCGTTAGACGTTCAGATACTTATAAAAGTAATACAAAAGTTAATTATGCAAGGCGCAACTGTTATTGCTATTGAGCATGACTTAGATATGATAAGAAATGCTGATTTTATAATTGATATGGGACCAGGGGGTGGCACTCGAGGTGGTGAAATATTAGCAGAAGGTACTGTTGATGATATTATTTCTAATTCGCATAGTGTTACTGGAAAATGGATTAAAAAAAGTATGAAATAAGTAATTATCTTATGTTGATGAGATTGCTAAAAACTAAGAAAGAAGGTAATATATACCCTAGGGGGTATATATTACCTTCTTTCTTAATCATAGAAACCTAGAATATTTGGAGGAAAGCAGAAATGAGTGCAACAATCAAAGAAATTACTGATAGTACATTTGAAAATGAAACACAAGAAGGGGTTACTTTGACCGATTTTCGTGCTGATTGGTGCCCGCCATGCAAGATGATGGACCCTATACTACAACACTTATCAGAAGAAAATCAATTAGGCGGTAAAATAAAGTTTACCTCAGTAAATATCGATGAAAATAAACAGGTTGCCAGCCAACTAGGCATTCAAGGTATCCCCACGTTAATTATTAAGAAAAATGGTCAAGTCATTGATAAAATTGTTGGATTTCATCCTAAAGATGAAATCGAAAATACTTTAAAAAAGTATATCTAAGAGGTATAACATGAGGATTATTATAGTGGGGGGGGTAGCAGCCGGTATGTCAGCTGCTACTAGACTGCGAAGGCTATCTGAAAAAGATGAAATTATAGTCTTCGAAAAAGGCCCTTTCGTTTCTTTTGCAAATTGTGGGTTACCTTACCACATTAGCAAAACGATTAAACATCGCTCCCAATTAATTGTGCAAACCGCTGATGATTTAAGAAGTAGGTTTAATATAGATGTACGTGTTAACAGTGAAGTGACCCATATTGATAGAGATAATAAGATGATATCTGTCAATCATGATGACCAACAAGAGAAGCTATATTATGATAAATTAATATTATCTTTAGGATCTAGTCCTGTAATACCTAAGATTGAGGGGCTTCATACTCAATCAAACATTTTTCAATTACGTAATATCCCTGATTTAGATAACATTATGAGCCATTTAGATGAGAGTATTAAAACGGTTGCGGTACTTGGTGCTGGATTTATTGGTATAGAAGTTACTGAAAATTTGATTAAGAGAGGTTTTTCAGTCAATCTTATTGAACGTTCTAACCAAATATTGCCAAATCTTGATATTGAGATGGCACAGTCGATTACGAATGAGCTCATAAAAAATGACGTTCGTATCAATACGGGAACTACTATAAATAAGGTGAGCAGAGACATTCTTTATTTAGATAATGGTATGTCAATACAAGCTGATGCTGTTATTATTGCTGCAGGAATTAGACCAAATTCTGATATAGCCATAGCTGCAGGCCTAAAAGTTGGGCCCAATAAAGGCATTGTTGTGGATCATGATTTTAAAACAAGTGACTCTAACATTTATGCAATTGGTGACGTTATCAGTGTTATTCATCAAATTACTGAACAGGAAACACTAATTCCATTAGCGGGACCAGCAAACAGACATGGGCGACAAGTTGCTGATGCTATTCACGGTTTATCTATTAAAAATAAACCTGAGATTGGCACATCAATCGTTAAGGTTTTTTCTAAATCAGCTGCAAGTACAGGTATTAATGAAAAACAAGCAAAGCAACTTGGTTTAAATTATCATGTGACTCATACTTTTTCTTATCATCACGCAAGCTATTATCCTGGCGCAACACAAGTTATGATGAAACTTATTTTTACAAATACTGGTGATATTATAGGTGCCCAAGCTGTTGGAAATCAAGGTGTAGATAAGCGTATTGATCTTCTTGCAACGGCAATCAAATTTAGGCTGAAAGTAGATGATTTACCTGAACTGGAATTAACGTATGCTCCTCCTTTCGGAGCAGCTAAAGATCCCGTTCATATTTCCGGTTATGTGGCTGAAAATATTATTAATAGTCGATCTCATAATATTCAATATAATGAATTAGAGAATTACAGGCGTGATGGTTACTTATTAATTGATGTACGATCTTCTCAGGAAATTAGAGCTATGGGATTAATTAATGGTTTCATAAATATTCCGTTAGAAAAAATACGAGACCATATTAATCAAATACCAAAAGATACTGGTATCATTGTATCGTGTGCTACAGGTCAACGAAGTTATACAGCTGAACGAATATTTATTAATAATGGATTCAGAAATGTCAAAAATCTTGATGGTGCGTTTTCACTGTATCAGTTGATGTATCCACAAAACATTGTAAAATAATTGACTTATGAGGTTCAGGTATGAATACAATAGCATATCAGTATGAAAATATACAAAATAGGTTAAAGAGATCAGCAGGCCAAATAAATGGAATTGTCAATATGATTGATGAAGAGCGTCCTTGTGAAGAGGTCGTCACACAGTTATCTGCTGTCAGAGCAAGTCTTGATAAGGCAATAAAGTTAGTTATTGCTGAAAATATTAGAAATTGTTCAGAAGCAGAAACAGGATCTGAGCAATATCAAAAGGCACTTGAACTGTTAGTTAGAGCTAAATAGATAGGAACATTAAAATTTAATATGAAAATTCAACAAATTAGAAATGCCACCGTAAAAATAGAGTATAGTGATCAAACCTTCTTAGTGGATCCCATGCTTTCTAAAAAAGAAACACTGGCTCCATTTCCAAGTAAGGATGGAAACACTAATAAAAATCCACTTGTAGATTTGACTGAGTCTATATCTTCTATTTTAGAAGGTATTACCGCTGTGATTGTTACCCATAATCACGTAGATCATTGGGATTCAAGAGCAATGGAGGTGATTAATAAAAACACGCCCATTTTTGTCCAGGATCGTGGTGATCAAATTAGTATTGCAAACTCTGGTTTTAATGACGTACGTATTTTAGGTATTACTGAAAAATTAGGTGATGTTATTATAAAAAAGATTACAGGTCAGCACTATGAGAATGACGCTGTAAAGCAATTGTTGGATAATTATACCGATACCAGTCATACTATGGGATTTTTTCTTGAATCCGTAAACGAAAAATCGATTTTATTTACTGGTGATACAATTTGGTTTGAAGGGTTAAAAAGTAACCTGGAAAAACTAGAACCAGGTGTCGTTGTAATGAATTCTGGAGGGAATGGAGTTGAATCTGGGAGATTAATATTAGATGCACAGGATGTTGTTGAAATCCATAAAACTCTTCCTAAGACACTGCTTATAGCAAGTCATATGGAAGCTGTGAATCATTGGACAACTTCTAAATCAGAATTGCTGTCTGTCGCAAAAGAAAATGATTTTGCTGATAGTTTAATCATACCGAATGATGGAGAACGTCTTGTACTTTAATAATTATCGTTAATAGGCGCAAGGTACTAAATATACTTTGGAGACTAATATAATTTTAGTAGATTTAACAAGTATTTTTGATAAATCCAAAAATTAATAATGTGATCTAAAAAGGTTGTTGTCTAGGCATAATAGTGTAGACAACAACCTTTTTAATACAATATGCTCATCAAACCATCAATATATCTGATTTTAAAGCTCCTCATCCTCGATTTTAAACATTGTGCTAAAAACTTTCTGAGGTAATTCTATATCATTGGATGCAGCTTTTCTTTGATTAATATTTTGCCTTCTGAGGAGTTCTTGTTGCTTGGAAATACTATTATTCTTTCCACTAACTGCCGCATTTTTTCTTAATGGTGGGACATCTACCCTTGCAATAACTTTCCCCTCCATCATTACTTGCACTGGTAGTGGGTATAATCTTTTGGGAATAGTATATTTTAATTGGTGAACTATTTTTTGCGCAATGGATTCTGATTCCGATTTGTAAGTGATGGACGTTAATTCGTCTACTCTGACGTAGTTAATATAAATATCAAGTCTAACAACATTCGTACGATAGTAACCTATAGATGTTGTTGCTAGAGAAGCGTAACCATGTGAAATTGATTTTAATTTATTGAAAAAGGAATAAATAATCTTAGATAGTGGCACACGATAAGATAAGCTAACTAAATCACTATGATTATCAATACCTATAAACTCGCCTCTATTTTCAGAAAGTAATTTCATCACTGCATTAATTGTCTTTTGTGGTGTAATGATAGTTGCTTTAATGATTATTTCATCTACATGATCAATCATCTCAAAATTTGGAAAAGTAGCCGGATTAACAATTGTAACATTTTCATTATTTTTAAGATAAACGCGATAGGGTACATTTGGATAGGTTATTAATACATCAATCAAAAATTCTTTTTTTAAACGTTCTTTTATAATTTGTAAATGAAAGATGCCTAACAATCCTACTCTAAATCCCATACCTAAAGCATTTGAATACTCCTCTTTGATGCTTAATGATGAATCATTAAGTTTAAGTTGTTTTAACGCTTTGGCTAACAACTTATAGTCTCCCAAAGGATATATTCCAGCAAATACTGTCACTTGACTCATTTTAATAGTGGGTAAAAGTGAGTTAGTTGGTGCGTTGGCATCTGTTATCGTTTCGCCAACATAAGATGTATCTACATTTTTTATACCTGTAATCAAATATCCCACTTCTCCAGATTTTAACTGTGATTTAGGCATACGTATTGTCGTGAAAATACCAAGTTCATGGATTTGAAATGTGATATTTTTTGATAAAAACATCAGTTTCTGATTATTTTTTAGAATACCATCGACAATTCGAATATATAAAATAACACCTTGGAATGGATCATAATAAGAGTCAAAAACCAAAGCAGATAATTTTTTTTATCATTTCCTGCTGGAGGCAAAAGATTAAGAACTACTGTTTCCATAAGTTCATGTATTCCAACACCTGTCTTGGCAGATATTTTTAAAATATCTCTGTTTTGATATTCTGGACATAACGTCTTTATCTCTGTTTCAATTTTATGAGTATTTATACCTGCTATATCTACTTTGTTAATCACTGGTAATATTTTTACTCCAAGTTTTTTACCAATTCTTAAATTAGCTAAAGTTTGTGCTTCAATGCCTTGAGTAGCATCGATTAAGAGAATTGCATTATCGCTAGCTGTGAGACTTTTAGTAACTTCATCTTGAAAATCAACATGCCCAGGTGTATCAATTAAATTAATTTCGTATTTTTCATTATTATCTGCAAGATAAGTATTCTGAATGGCTCTTGCTTTTACGGTTACGCCATGATCCCTTTCAACCTGCAAATCATCAAGTATTTGATCTTCCATTTCACGGCTAGAAATTGTATTTGTAACCTCTATAATACGATCAGATAATGTTGATTTACCATGATCTATGTGTGCAATGATAGCTAAATTTCTTATATTTTTACTCATCTGGACTAACTCCTAATATTATTACAATGCCAGAAGTCTATATACCCTGGCCACTATTAAACCACTATTAGTCCAACTAATAATATTCTGTTCATATTTTATACCTTTCTAGATGTAATATTGAAGTATTTACTTTTCTCCCTCTGTAGCTTTATAGAGTTCACCCCACTGCCACATTTCATGGATCACTGGTTTTAGTTTCCACCCAATATCAGTTAAAGAATACTCCACTTTTACTGGTACTTCTGCATATATTTTACGCTCAACTAATCCACGGATTTCCATAATTTTCAAATGCTGTGACAAAACTTTATTTGAAATACCATCTAATCCTTTTATTAATTCACTAAATCTCCTTGTACCATTCAACAATTCACGAATAATCAGTATCTTCCAATGATCTCCAATTAAAAGTGCGGTCGTGGCAACTGGGCAAGGGGGAAGTTCTAGGTATTTTAATTCTGTCATAATGTGCTTCCTTTCTATAGTTACTGATGAGTAACTAGGTGATTTATCAATATTTTATTTACATTTACAACTTTATATCTTAGCATATAATATATAAAGAATAAATTAATTCAAAGGAGAATTTATTATGAATATCGGCATTATTGGTGCAACTGGAAAATTAGGAACTTTATTGGTTGAAAAATTAACTCTTAAGGGTGAAAAACCTACTGCAGTCGTACGAAATAAAGCAAAACTTACAACTAATGTGCCCGTAATTGAAAAGGATATCTTTGATCTAACGTCTGAAGATATTAAAGAATTTGACGTACTAGTAAACACTTTTAACGCGCCCCTTGATGATCCAAAACAATTTATTACATCTACTGAACATTTAATTTCAATTTTAAAAGAAACAAAGACTCGGTTAGTATTTGCTGGTGGTGCAGGTGTATTATTAGTGGACGAGCATACAATGTTAGTTGATACACCAGAAGTACCTGCTGAATTTAAGCCAATCGCTGAGGCTGAAGTTACTGCTTTTAAAGCTTTAGCTGAGGTAAAAGATTTTGATTGGACATACATGGCACCTCCTGTAGTTATGGAATTTGACGCACCTCATACTGGTAATCACTCGTTTTCTGGCAATAAGTTAGGCGTTAATGCTGAGGGTAAAAGCTTTATCAGCTATTCAGACTATGCAGATGCATTTGTGGAAAAAATTTTCAACCCTGAAAACCATACTATTGTTGGTGTATATTCTTAACCTAATTTTTCATTTATTAATATCTGCTCTTATACTAAGAAGGTGGGCTATTTTATTCGGTCCATAAATATAGTATAGGGGTATTTTCATATTAATTTATTATAAGAAAAATTTATAGATTTGCTGCTAAAACTTAGCCAAAAGAAGGTCGTTAATTTAAATAATGAGCAATGTGACTGTTCCCATTAAAGAATTCTATTGGTATGTGAGCTAGATAGGGTAAGCCGTAGTGATTAATGTAG
>CP046062.1:567500-662500 GCA_009676745.1 Leuconostoc mesenteroides subsp. mesenteroides | reverse complement strand
GCTCCTTCCCGAAGGTTAGGCCACCGGCTTTGGGCATTACAAACTCCCATGGTGTGACGGGCGGTGTGTACAAGACCCGGGAACGTATTCACCGCGGCGTGCTGATCCGCGATTACTAGCGATTCCGACTTCATGTAGTCGAGTTGCAGACTACAATCCGAACTGAGACGTACTTTAAGAGATTAGCTCACCCTCGCGGGCTGGCAACTCGTTGTATACGCCATTGTAGCACGTGTGTAGCCCAGGTCATAAGGGGCATGATGATCTGACGTCGTCCCCGCCTTCCTCCGGTTTGTCACCGGCAGTCTCGCTAGAGTGCCCATCTGAATGCTGGCAACTAACAATAAGGGTTGCGCTCGTTGCGGGACTTAACCCAACATCTCACGACACGAGCTGACGACGACCATGCACCACCTGTCACTTTGTCTCCGAAGAGAACACTTTTATCTCTAAAAGCTTCAAAGGATGTCAAGACCTGGTAAGGTTCTTCGCGTTGCTTCGAATTAAACCACATGCTCCACCGCTTGTGCGGGTCCCCGTCAATTCCTTTGAGTTTCAACCTTGCGGTCGTACTCCCCAGGCGGAACACTTAATGCGTTAGCTTCGGCACTAAGAGGCGGAAACCTCCTAACACCTAGTGTTCATCGTTTACGGTGTGGACTACCAGGGTATCTAATCCTGTTTGCTACCCACACTTTCGAGCCTCAACGTCAGTTGCAGTCCAGTAAGCCGCCTTCGCCACTGGTGTTCTTCCATATATCTACGCATTCCACCGCTACACATGGAGTTCCACTTACCTCTACTGCACTCAAGTTAACCAGTTTCCAATGCAATTCCGGAGTTGAGCTCCGGGCTTTCACATCAGACTTAATAAACCGTCTGCGCTCGCTTTACGCCCAATAAATCCGGATAACGCTCGGGACATACGTATTACCGCGGCTGCTGGCACGTATTTAGCCGTCCCTTTCTGGTATGGTACCGTCAAACTAAAATCATTTCCTATTCTAGCTGTTCTTCCCATACAACAGTGCTTTACGACCCGAAAGCCTTCATCACACACGCGGCGTTGCTCCATCAGGCTTTCGCCCATTGTGGAAGATTCCCTACTGCAGCCTCCCGTAGGAGTTTGGGCCGTGTCTCAGTCCCAATGTGGCCGATCAGTCTCTCAACTCGGCTATGCATCATCGTCTTGGTAGGCCTTTACCCCACCAACTAACTAATGCACCGCGGATCCATCTCTAGGTGACGCCGAAGCGCCTTTTAACTTTGTATCATGCGACACTAAGTTTTATTCGGTATTAGCATCTGTTTCCAAATGTTATCCCCAGCCTTGAGGCAGGTTGTCCACGTGTTACTCACCCGTTCGCCACTCACTTGAAAGGTGCAAGCACCTTTCGCTGTGCGTTCGACTTGCATGTATTAGGCACGCCGCCAGCGTTCATCCTGAGCCAGGATCAAACTCTCAATTTGAAAATTTGAAGATTGCTCTTCGATTAAACTGACTATTTTTCGCTATATCTCTATAACGTAATCCGTTTATTGTTTGTTACGAATTGACTTCGCAAATTTGTTTTTGTTACTTTACGTAACAGCTACAGATTCGTTTGTTCAAAGTTTTGTTCAGTTTTCAATGTGCTACTTGTTGTCGCTGAGACAACTATATTATCTTATCACGCTCTTTTCGATTTGTCAACTACTTCTTTTCGTCGCTTCCTCTCTCTTTTCGCGCTCGTTCCTTCCCTACGCCTCAACCTTTTCGTTGCTTCGCTCCGTCGGAACATATACTAATATACCAACTTTATCCCTTTCAGTCAACTACTTTCTTTACTTCTTTTTTACGTTCGTTTTTTACCCTTTTTATCTCGTTTCCTTTTGCTTACATTCGCTTTAATCGCACTTTTCTTGTCCCTTGACTCCTTTTTGTTCTTTTTATCTTTACGTAATAAATAAAAAGCTATCAGTAAGCTGATAGCTTTTTATTTATGCCAACGTTGTCCTTGCGGTGTATCTTCTACAAATATACCTATCTCTTTTAACTGATTACGCAATAAGTCTGATTTTTCAAAATCACGTGATTTACGAGCTAGTACACGTTTATCTAATAAATCACGTTGCTTTGCTGTAAGCTCTTCATTCCTATCCAATCCGTCAATACCAAATACAGATAGTAAATCAGAGATTGTTCCTAATAAACGCTGAACAGTATTAGCTTTTACTGTATTGCGCTCAGTGTAGGTATTCCCTATACCAACAAGTTCAAAAATAGCTGCTAGCGCATTGGGTGTATTAAAGTCATCATCCATCGCCTGGTCAAACGCTTTCTTTTGTACTTCAATCAATATCTCAATATCTTCATCCCCACCAGGTTTCGATGTTTTCGCTCGGAATATCAAATTCCTATAAGCTGTACGGATACGCTCTAATTCTAAACGTGCTTGTTCTAAAGTGCTTGCCTCATAGTTAATTGGGCGCCGATACTGTGTTGTGGTCAGCAAGTATCGAATGACCATTGGATCGTCATAAGTCGCTAACATGTCATGTAGCGTTGTAAAATTATCGAGAGATTTTGACATTTTTTCATTATTAACATTAACAAATCCATTATGCATCCAATAGTTCACAAACTTTTGTCCCGTTCTAGCCTCTGACTGCGCGATTTCGTTTGTGTGATGCGGAAATGCTAAATCAATACCGCCACCATGGATATCAATTGTATTCGACAAATACTTTTGCGCCATAACTGAACACTCTATGTGCCAGCCCGGACGACCATTTCCCCAGGGAGACGACCATGAAATAACACCTTCTCGCGGTTCATTTTTCCAAACGGCAAAATCAATTGGATCCTCTTTGCGGATAGTCTCCTCATCATTCAAGCGACCAGCAGCATTGGCTTCCATTTCCGCTAAATCTTGGTGAGCCAAAATACCATACCCTTTGAATTTCTTAGCACGGAAGTAAACATCCCCTTCAGACTCATAAGCATAGCCTTTATCAATAAGATCTTTTACAAACTCGATAATTTCTGGGATAACTTCTGTTGCACGTGAACGCACCGTGGCAGGTTTAATATTTAATGGTAGCGTATCTTCATCAAAAGCATCCGCATACTTGTTGGCAACCTCTCGTTCAGAAATACCCTCTTCTTGCGCACGATTAATAATCTTGTCATCCACATCAGTAAAATTAGAAACATAATTGACTTCATAACCACGATATTCAAAATAACGACGTATCGTATCAAAAGCAATGGCTGAGCGAGCATTTCCAATATGAATATAGTTATATACTGTAGGTCCACAAACATACATGTTTATTTTGCCAGCAGTAATTGGCTTAAAAACTTCTTTTTCATGTGATAACGTATTGTAGACGTAGATCATGGTTTGCTCCCTTTATAATAGAAAAATTATTATTACTTAATATTATACATGAGCTGTAAACATTTTTGCATTATTCCTCAGTACGAATGGATACTCAAAATCATAATAAAAAACGCCGAGCATTCCTCGACGTTTAGATACCTATGCTAAATATTTTTCTTTCACATCGCGCATTGTCTTCAGAACAGTGTTCTTATCCAACAATGTCAACATTTCTGGTAAATTAGGCCCTTGGACTTCGTGAGTAGTCATAATACGAATAGGATTCCATAGGTTACGGCCTTTTATTTCTAAGTCGTTTTGAATCGCACGAATTGTACTCATATAGTCGTCCGGAGTTGCATCAGTTGGCAAGGATTCATATGCTGATTCCCACGCAGTTGCCACTTTACGGCCATCTTCTGAAGTCAGGTATTCAACCATTTCATCTGTTATATCGCCCAACTCAAAGAAAGGTTTACGAACTAGCTCAACAATTTGACGCGTATATGATATACCATCAACGCCAGCGACTTTAATAACTTCTGACAACCAGTTTTTCTTATCGGTAGCATCATCTGCAGATATCAAATGAGCGTTGATAAGCTCTTGAATAAGTTGTGGCATAACTGCATCCGTATCACGACGCATCCACTGGTTGTTGACCCATTCTAACTTCTTTTGATCGAACTTAGCATTCGCTTTGCTCAAACGTTTTTCATCAAACATTTCTTTGAATTCTGACAAACTAAAGATTTCATCTTCGCCCTTTGGTGACCAGCCCAATAAACCAATAAAATTAACCATAGCTTGTGGTTGGTAGCCTAATTCCTTATATTGTTCAACGAACTGCAAGAGATTTTCATCACGTTTAGACAACTTCTTACCAGTTTCTCCATTGATAATCAAAGCCATATGCCCAAACTCTGGCACATCCCATCCCAAAGCTTCATAAATCATGATTTGCTTTGGTGTATTTGAGACATGATCGTCTCCACGCAGCACGTGGGAAATCTTCATCAAGTGGTCATCCACAACAACTGCAAAATTATAAGTTGGCATACCATCAGCTTTTTGAATAACCCAATCGCCACCAACTTCTTTAGCACCAATTTCGATATGCCCTTTAACAATGTCATCCCAAGCATATACTTTCTCTTCTGGTACACGGAAACGCACTACCGGCTTTAATCCTTGTGCTTCAAATTCAGCATATTTGGCTTCACGCTCTTCGTTAGTCAAACCTTCATATTCATAAACATAATGTGGTGCCTGCTTAGCTGCTTGTTGTGCTTCGCGTTCAGAGGCAAGCTGCTCTGAAGTTTTATAAGACTTGTACGCTTGCCCACTAGCTAATAGTGCATCAATAAATTCTTGATAAATACCCTGTTCATTACGTTCTGACTGGCGATAGGGTCCATAAACGCCTGGTTTGTCTGGACTCTCATCCCAGTCTAAACCTAGCCAAGCTAAATTTTCAAGTTGTGATTTTTCGCCATCAGCAATATTACGTGCTGAGTCAGTATCCTCAATACGAATAACAAATGTACCATTATAGTGGCGTGCAAATAACCAGTTAAAAATAGCTGTGCGTGCATTCCCTATATGCAAATGTCCCGTTGGTGACGGTGCATAGCGAACACGTATATCTTCTGTCATGAATCAATAATCTCCTATGTATGGTATTTAGTACCGTTTTGTCTAGCTACTAGTATACAACACTCATGATACTAATTTCCAATCACGCAATCGCATTTTTAAGGACGTAAGCTTTTTGCAAAAAAACGAATTTGCTTTTCATAAAAGTCCTCTGGATTAGTGATTAACTCAGGATTGTCATAGCGGATAGTAGTCAAAAAATAACCGAAATTCAACCATATTACATTCATAGTAGCCGCTTCCACATCTACCGACTGTTTTATCTTATTTTGGGTCTGCATCTCTGTGAAATACTGCAGTAAGATTTTTCTGAATCGAATTGGTATTTCTTCGACCGCATGGCTCACTTTTGGCATTCGAAAAGATTCTTGAAGGCCTATCAAAACAACTTCTTGATGTTTCTCTTGAAACTCTTGATATGTTCTTGACATATTGATTAAATCAGTTTCCATATCACCAGTCACACTCAGTGCATCATCAAAAATAGCGGCTAAATCATTGAGATGACGATCAATCACAGCTGACAATAACCCCTCTTTATCTTTAAATTTTCTAAAAATCGTACTAGGATTGACATTCGCTTTTTCAGCAATTTTGTTGATGGTCGCAGATTGATAACCAACTTCTATCAACAATGTGATGAATGCATTTAAAATTAAATCGTATTTTGATGGTTGTTTGGACATGTTTCGTACCTCTTCTTTAGTTATATTATCATATTCTCTTTTGAAAGACAGATTAATTCTGTTATGCATGCAACTACTTGCATGCATAACAAATAAGTGCTACGCTATTGTCAGCAAAAGAAAAGGAGTTCCACATGGGGTTCAAAAAATTTATCGTCAGCAAAGGTGTTATCGGAGCGCTCATTATTGTACTATTTTATGGCTTATTGATGGTTGGCATTTATTTTTCAGGGTATAAAGTTGTGCCCAGCAAAATAAACCAATTACCAGTTGCCATTGTCAACCAAGATAAGGACAGCACGACATTAAAAAAACAACTAAAAAAAAGCTTGCCATTTAAACACGTCAAGACTGATTTGAATATAAAGCAAGCTAAAAATCAATTGAATAATCGTGGAATTTATTTGATCATTGATATTCCAAAAGATTTCAATGCCAATCTTAAAAAAATAGATGGTCAATCTAAAGGTGAACTTAAGTTTTACATCAACTATGCCAATCCTATGACATCAGTTTCATCCATGGAAGCTGTTGCCAAATCAGTCGGTAATCGTGTTCAAAAAAGTGTTTTATTGCAGCAGAGCAAAGGGATTCTAACAGCCATTGAATTGTCACAATTAGAATCAGAGACAAAATCATTAATTACAGCTAATCCAACACAAAAAGATGCTATTTTACAAAAAGCTGAACAAACAAAAAGCACTACTACATCAAAAATCAATCAAACTTATGCAAACGTTGCTAATTCATACGATTACAGCATTGTAAAAATGAATAAAGCACCTTCTGGTATGCAACATAGCATGGCTCCGTTCTTCATGTCACTAGCTTTTTATATTGGTTCCATGATTGGCGCTATGTTAATTGTTGTTGCATACAAGTCATTCTCACCATTAATAGGTCGCTGGAAAGCATACACTTATACTGAAATCGCTATTATCTTAATTTCAATGATAGCACCACTGTTAATTGTTGCACTAAGCAAAAGTATGCTTCATTTTGATAGTAATACCTATTGGCAACTGTGGGTTAACCATTCTATTGAGTTATTTGCATCATTGAATGTCAATCTAATCTTCTCACTGATTTTTGGACAACTTGGTATTATGATCAATATGCCTTTCATGTTGACTCAAGTCGTTTCAGGTGCTGGCCTCATTCCACGTCCAATTCTGCCTGATTTTTTCAAGTTTATAAGTAACATTTCTCCTTGTTTCTACTCAATACGCGCAGATTACAACATCTTATATGGCGGCAATAGTACATGTACCCTTTGGTTACAGCTTATCACTATTGGTATTGTAGCTATTATGATTCACCTAGTTATTGTGACTTTCCAAAAAAAGCGAACACCGCTGGCATAACCTTCACAATAAAAAAGGCCTTTTCTAAGAAGGCCTTTTTTATACTTAATTATTTAAAAATGTTTTCCTAAATGTCTTTTGGTTTGGTCACTGGTACGTATTTTATCGCGAGCGTAGTAATGCCCATTTTCATCAACTTGTTTTAAAAGTCGCCAAAGTAGCTGCCCCCATTCCCAAGATAACCAGCCAAACAGCCCCGTAACCAACACCGAAAACAGTACTAAAATCATTATTATCCATTCCAGTTGTTCAAAGAAGATTCCTGTCAAAAAGAACATGACCGCTGTTCCGATGAGAAAAAGCAGAGATAATGTACAAAATACCATTATCCCGATGAAAAAACGTACACTACATGCTTTTCCTTTCTCAACATGCTCATATAGGGCACTATTGATTGCAGCCACCCCTGTTAAGAAATGTTCTGACATGATTATTCTCCTAAGGCAATTTTAAGTGTCTCACTTAACGTTGTTACGCCAATGACTTGAAGTCCTTGAGGCAACTCGATGCCATTTAAATTATTTTTAGGAACAATAGCACGCTTAAATCCCAATTTTTTAGCTTCTTTTAAACGTCCCTCAATGTCTGCCACACTACGAACTTCACCAGTTAGACCAATTTCACCAACGAAGACATCACTAGGTCTTGATTCTTTATCATGGTACGAACTAGCCAGAGCAACAGCAATCGCTAAATCAATTGCTGGCTCATCAAGCTTAACGCCACCTGCTGCCTTTAAATAGGCATCTTGATTTTGTAATAATAAATTAGCGCGTTTTTCTAATACAGCCATAATCAATGATACACGATTCCTATCGAGTCCTGCTGCTGTACGTTGCGCGTTACCAAATACAGTCGGTGTTACCAAGGCCTGTAATTCAACCAAAATAGGTCGTGATCCTTCTAACGCGACCACAATTGCTGACCCAGTGGCACCAGATAAACGTTCTTCTAAGAAAATCTCAGAGGGATTGGCTACCTCTATCAAACCACCATTACGCATTTCAAAAATACCTAATTCATTCGTTGCGCCAAACCGGTTTTTAACCGCACGCAAAATGCGGTACTTATAATTGCTATCTCCTTCAAAGTACAATACTGTATCAACCATGTGTTCCAGAATTTTTGGCCCCGCTATGGCACCGTCCTTAGTCACATGCCCTACTATAAATATAGAAATATTATTCGTCTTAGCAATTTGCAGCAGGTCGGCTGTCACTTCTCGAATTTGCGATACAGAACCAACCGCAGACGAGACATCAGGTTCTTGCATGGTTTGTACCGAGTCAATAACAACAAAATTGGGTTGTAATTCCTCAATCTGCTTTTTCACGGCCGTCATATCCGTTTCTGGATATAAATAAAACTCATCGTGCCCAACGCCCAAGCGATCAGCACGGAGTTTTACTTGAGTGGCAGACTCTTCACCAGTCACGTATAGCACCCGTCCTTCTTGAGCAAGTTGTCCAGATACTTGAAGTAGTAATGTTGACTTGCCAATACCAGGATCACCACCAATCAATACCATGGAACCGGGGACAACACCACCACCTAAAACTCGGTTTAATTCTTTCAACTTAGTTGCTACACGCGGTGTCTCTTCAGACGTAATCTCGTTTATTTTTTCGACTTTAGCATTGCGTCCATCGAGACTTACGCGACTTTTACGGTCATTTGATTCTGGTTGGATTTTTTCTTCAACAAGCGTGCCCCACTCACCACAATTTGAGCAGCGCCCCAAATACCGCGCAGACACAAAACCGCAGTTGGAACATATAAATTGTGTTTTTACTTTAGCGATATCTCAGTCCTTCCATATTAATTCGTTCTAACATCATCGTAAAAGTTATTATTGCCCTGTTGAACCAAAACCACCCTTACGATCTGATTTTTCTATATTCTCATCACCGTCAGCTATCAAGTATGGCAGGAAAATACCTTGTCCAATACGTTCCCCTTTTTTAATGTGCACATCTTTCAAACCAAAATTGATAAATTGGAAGAAAATTTCTCCCTCATTGCTTTCATTATTATAATAATCAGCATCTACAATACCAACCGCATTAGGCATCATTATCCGCTTTTTAATAGGTCCACTTGACCGTGAAACTAGTTGCAAATATTCTCCCTCCCCCATGTAAGCTTTTATACCTGTTGGAACAAGCACCGGTTTGAGCATATCTTGCAAGTCTGCATTATCATGTAGCTTTGAAATCTTTCCAAGCGATAGAATATTAAGTCCTTTTAAAAAATTATTACTTAAAACGCTAGGAATAGTGATATCCGCTGCTGCTTCAAAATCATATCCTGCCGCTTGTTGTGTGCTGCGCTTTGGTACGGTAATGTTTTCGTCAGCATATTTGCTAACAATCTCAAATCCACGTGTCATAATAAGTACACCTCTTCATAAATAGTTTATCCCCTATTATACGATATATTATCCTCATTTAAAAAATATAGGTTAAATTATAAAATGTTAGATGGATTAAAAATGATCAGAACAAGTAACACAGACAAGCACAAATTATGTTAGTATCGTAGATAAATAGTAAATTTTCACGCACTCAATTAAATACCGCTAATCATTATGCTGTTATAATAAAATGAGAGGGAATTATTATGGAATTTCAACACGAAAATGGTCGTTATTTCTTGGAAAAAAACGGCAAAGTTATTGCTCAGATTACTTATACAGTAATCAATAATGGGCAAACCTATTCAATTAATTCAACCGTAGTAGATCCATCTCTACGTGGGCAAGGTATTGCCAAAAAATTGCTAGACACAATTGTTGACGATGCGCGTGCTAAAAATATGACAATAAAGCCCGTCTGCCCTTATGTAAAAGAAGCATTTTTACGTTACCCCGACATTTATCAGGAGATTGAGTACAAATCATGAGTTCATCACAGGATTTACAAAAAATTATTGCCGGTCGCCGCGCAGCCGAATTCGTTCAAGATGATATGGTGGTGGGCATTGGCTCAGGATCAACAATTGCTCAAGTCATTACCGCTTTAGGTGAACGTGTAGCCAATGAGAATTTAAAAATCGTCGGCGTCCCTACTTCTGAAAAAACAAGACGCAATGCAGCAAAACTTGGGATCCCGATGTACAACGTTGATGATGTCGATAAAATCGATTTAACAATTGATGGTGCTGACCAAATTTCGGATGATTTCTCAGCCATTAAAGGTGGCGGTGCAGCGCTTTTATGGGAAAAAATCGTTGCGTTTAACTCTCGCGAGAATATCTGGGTCGTAGACAGCAGCAAACGTGTACCCAAACTAAATCAATATTTACCAGTTGAAATTATTCCATATGGATCTGACCAATTATTCAAACGCTTTACTGCAGATGGGTTCCACCCTACTTGGCGCTTAGATCAAAATGGCAACCCCGTACGTACAGATTCAGCAAATTATCTCATTGATCTACATGTTCCCGTTATCGAAAATCCACGTGAATTGGGTCAGGAATTAATTAATATGGTCGGTGTGGTAGAACACGGCCTGTTTACTGATATTGTTAACCGTGTAATCATTGGTAGTGACGATGGCGTTGACATTATTGAAGCACCTTAACGGGTGTTTTTTTCTATACCCAGAAAGAGAAATATGGTGTCATAAAACTTAACAAATAAGATTGGTATAGTTATTTTTTACGGTAAAATATTCTCATAACCTGTAAGGAGAAGCAATATGCGCACAGAATCAGATTCACTCGGTCAAATCAACGTACCCAAAGATGTCTACTATGGGGCACACACACAACGTGCGCTAAATAACTTTCCAATTTCAAAAGAAACAACTCATCAAGAAATCATCCGCGCCTTTTTAGAAATTAAGCAAGCTGCGGCACAAACCAATGCTACATCTGGTAATCTAGATCGAGCTGTCGCTAAACATATTGTTGATGCAACAAAAGTTTTGTTACGTCAGCCAATCGATTGTACAATGTTTCCAATTAGTGACATTCAAGGTGGGGCTGGCACAAGCACCAATATGAACGTCAATGAAGTTGTTGCGAATACAGCTCTTGAGCAGATCGGCCGTTCACGTGGTGAATATGGCTATGTTAATCCAAATGACCACGTGAATATGGGTCAGAGTACCAATGATACTTATCCTAGCGCAGGAAAAATTGCTCTTATCCGACTACTCGAACCACTTTTTTCAGAATTAACATTATTGGTAGACGCTCTTGGAAACAAAGCCGACGAATTTTCGACAACTTACAAAATGGGTCGTACACAACTACAAGATGCTGTACCTATGACTTTAGGAAATACTTTCCATGCTTGGTTAAAACCACTTCGTCGAGATTTTAAACGTATTGAAGCCGCACGTAATGAACTCTATACATTAAATCTGGGTGGATCAGCTATTGGCTCCGGTATTAACGTAAGTTACCATTATCAAGTACACATCGTTCCTAACTTAGCTAGTATAACTGGGCTTCCACTTAAGCAAGCCCATGATTTATTTGATGCAACATCAAACTTAGATTCCTATGTTGCTCTGTCTGGTTCATTAAAAAATTTAGCAGTTAATCTATCTAAAATGTCTAATGATTTACGCTTACTCAGTTCTGGACCACGCTCAGGGTTACATGAAATTAACCTACCTTCAAAACAAGCAGGGTCGTCCATCATGCCTGGTAAGGTTAATCCAGTTATTCCAGAAGTTGTCAATCAAGTTGCCTTTGAAATGATTGGTTTTGATACCACTGTTACAGTAGCAAGCGAAGCTGGCCAATTAGAACTAAATGCATTTGAACCTATCATTTTCAAAAGCTTAATCACTGGTATTGAACATCTCCAACAAGCCATGAATACATTACGTATCAATACCATCGACGGTATTACAGTAAATAAACATCGCTTGTCACAAGATATTGATTTATCAGTGAGTTTCGCCACTGCGATGGCACCGATTATCGGTTACAAAGAAGCCGCTAAAATTGCTAAAGAATCTCTGCGTACTGGAAAATCTTTGCGTGAAATCGCCGAAAAGAAGAATAGATTTACTGAAAGTGAATTGGCACATATTTTCAAGGTTGAGGATATCGTTATTAATGCTCGAACACCAGAACATGGTCTAGTATTACACGCACCAAAAACAACAGTATAAACAAATAAAAAAGACGACCAAATCGTCTTTTTTATTTGTTTAACAAGTTTAACGTTGGTTGATGTAAGTCGCCATTGAAATATTTCAATAATACTTGCTGATACAAATCAGGTGTTTCTGCAACTTGTGCAAACAACGTCAAACTTGCATGAAGTTTTTCAGCATCAACTTTTCCAAATATAGCAACTGGGTCTGACGATTCAATAGCCAATACAAGTTTTAAAATTTTCTCCAAGCGAGTCCGCAATTCATCGTCTGCTAGGTACTCAACAGCCTCTTTGGCATTTTTGATACCGTAATACATCGCACGTTCACTTGCCCCTAACCCACGTAGTTGTGGTAATACAAACCACATCCAGTGTGTTCTTTTTTGACCGGCAGTCAATTCATTAACCGCATCCCCGTATGTATTCACATCAGCAATGCGACCATCCTGTGCATCCAAGAAACGCTGCAGTTCACTATTAATGGTTAACAATTGAATTTGTCTCGCTTTTTGGAATTGACGATACACCTGATACACCGCTCGACCGGAAAAAGTTAAGTGCACATGATCAATTGTTTGCGGCGTCATCCATTTTTTTCCGTCAATCTCTGTATGGTCTATCTTATCTAACTCTTCTGACCATTTTTTCAGTAAAAACACATTTGTGTAGAGCTTAACCCGGTCACCATTAGGATACTGCGTACGATAGTTTTCTCCTGAAACAGAACCAATCAATTTTAGATCTTTGGCATTCGCACGAATGCCGGATTCTTCCAAGGCTTCTCGTGCTGCATTTTCTTGCCATGACATTTCTGGCTCAATATAACCGCCCGGAAAAGCCCAACCATCAAAATCACGGTTATAAATCATCAAAAGTTCACCGTTTGAGTTGGTAATGACCACATCTATCGTCGGCATCACAAGCTCAAAATCATGACCTATTTTTTCGCGTATTTTAGCAACATAAGAATCTTGATACGGCATTATTTTCTCCTTTATACATTGAACTTATTCAATATTGATGCAATATCTTTAATCATTAAAGTGATTGTCCCATCATCATTGTTGACAAATTCAACTTTACTCAAATCCTGGTAAACATGAACAGGAATCGAAATTTCAATACCAGAATCAAGTTTAAATTTTTGTGTTCGATACTTTTTCTCATATTTCTCGGAATTAACAACCGAAACTTCGGTTGGCAAAGACTTTTCTGTCATCTTTTCTTGATATTCTTGTTTAGCTGTGATGTTGTCACCAAACACCTTTTCGGCAATGACATCCGTGCTAATGCTACCTGTCTCTGCTAAACTATTGTAAATCACTTCCTGTGTTGCAGCTAGCACCTCATGTTCTGGCTCATCATATTTTTCAGCAATATTCTTAATTGTACGCTTAATCACTTGAATATTTTCTTTTGCTGAAACCTCAGGTTTGATTTCCAAAAAATTTTCTGAAAAATACGGCACACGATGTCCGTCAATCAGTTGTTTCTTTTCCAACAATTGATAGCTACCATCTTCAACATTTACCAAAATGGCTTCATCAACTGTTTGCGTTGCCGCCGGTAAAATTGACTGATTAAGCACCAAGTTGTTCACCATCTGGTCGTCTTCGTACTCTACTGCGTGAGCATAACGAGCACCAAAGTTGAGTTTGATTAATCCAAAAATTGGCCCCTCATCCATTGTGGCCCGAAAACTTAACAAATCACCGGCTGGAATAGACTCACTAGCAGCAATCGTATCAAATAATTTAGCGGCCATTTGTGTTGTCGATTCTGAAAAATTTGATTGCTTAATCATTTGATCCAGATAACTATCTGGCAATAAATGTCCTGTCTTGATGTCACCTTTATAGATTTTATGAACTAGCTTTTCAATATATTCATGAACGCCGACATTGTCGACATTCATTTCTCCTTGCGATGCAATGAGACTACCTGTATTTGTATCCAGTATATGGAGAATTGCATGTTGAATAATCATGTGAACATCCTTTAATTTAATGAAACCATTATACCATGCGCAATAAGTTGTTTATCTAGAGCAACATAAAAACCACACTCATCTATGTGAATGTGGTTTTTCAAACTTAGTTAGTAACAGCGCTTTTTTCAACAATAGCTGAAATAACCACTTTGCCATCAACTAAATCTGCGCTCAAGGCTTTTTCACCTGGATTATCTAAGTAGAAGTCCGTTACTTGATCACGAATTTGTTGCTCGATTACTCGGCGTAATGGTCGTGCCCCTAGAGCTTCATCATAACCATCTTCAATCAAGTGATTTTTAACTTCGTCAGACACCTGCAAAGTTAACTCTTTCTTAGCCAATGTCTTATTGACGTCATCTAACATCAAATCAACAATTTGCTTCAAATCATCCTTAGTCAACGTACTAAATTCGATCACCCCATTAAAACGATTCAAGAACTCTGGACGGAAGTATGGTGCCAATTTAGCCATTAAATCCTGATCTGCATCACTTGAGTTATGTCCAAATCCGGCGTTAGATGTTGCAATAATGACCGTGTTTTTAAAGTTAACAACATTTCCTTGACCATCTGTTAAGCGACCATCATCCATGACTTGTAGTAACAATGTTAGCACTTGTGGATTGGCCTTTTCAATTTCATCAAGTAACACAATTGAGTAAGGGTTACGACGAACTTTTTCGGTTAATGTATTGCTGTTGTCGTCATAGCCAACATACCCAGCCGTTGTACCGATTAACTTAGATACCGCTGTCAAATCCGAATATTCACTCATATCCAAACGAACAATACTTTCTTTGCTACCAAACATGTCCAAAGCTAGTTGCTTTGCTAACTCCGTCTTACCAACACCAGTTGGACCGACGAACAAGAACGAACCAATTGGTCGGTTCCCCTCATCAAATCCCGCACGATTACGACGAATAGCTTTAGCGACCATGCTTACAGCCTCATCTTGACCAATAACTTTACCTGCTAGACGATCCCCGATTGTCTTCAAACGTTCAATGTCTGACGCTCCCATTTGTGCCACGGGGATGCCGGTCAAACGTTCCACTGATTCGGCCACATCATTGGGTGTTGCCTCAACCTTTTTAGCTTCTTCCGCATTACCAATTCTCTTTTCTAAATCAGCAATTTGGTTTTTATACTTCAAAGCGGCTTCATAGTCCTCATCAGCAACAGCCTGTTCTTGTTTTTCCTTAATATCAGTCATTTGCTTTTCTAAACTAACTTTATCCGTCACTGGATTTTTAGCTGACAGGTGAGCAGCTGTCATATCAAGCAAATCTATTGCTTTATCTGGTAACGAGCGTTGTGGGATATATTGTACCGCATAATCAACTGCTGCTTTCAACACGTTTTCAGGCAATGAAACGTTGTGATGCTTTTCATACAACTTTGCGATACCTTTCAAAATTTCAAGCGTATCCTTAGGTGATGGTGCATTCACAGTCACTTCATTAAAACGTCGAGCTAACGCAGCATTTTTCATAATCGTGTTACGGTACTCATCTTGTGTTGTTGCACCAATGACTGAAATTTCGCCACGACTCAAAGCCGGCTTGATAATATCAGCTAGCCCTTTACCACCGTCTTCGCCACCGGTTGATCCAGCACCAAGAATTTGATGAATTTCGTCAAAGAACAGGATAACATTACCAGCTTGTTTCACTTCTTTCATCAAGTTCTGAATGTTTTCCTCAAAGGCACCTCGGAACTGAGTACCAGCCTCAAGGCTAGAAATATCAATGCTATAGATTTCTTTATCTTTAATTGCCGCAGGTACATCCCCATTGACAATTGCTTGTGCCAGACCTTCAACAACCGCTGTCTTACCAACACCAGCATCTCCAACTAGCACAGGATTATTCTTTGTACGACGTCCCAAAATTTCAGCTGTCTCTTGAATTTCTTTGTTACGCCCGATAACTGGATCTAGTAGTCCATCACGGGCTTCTTGTGTTAGATTGCGACCAAGCTTGGCTAGCATTCCTTCTTGTTTAACTTGTCCAGGTTGCTGCATCTGTTGCATTGGTTGTTGTCCATTAGCAATTTGACCATTCTGAACACTTTGCGCGCCTTGTGGCAATCGACCTGTTTGTCGATACTGTGCGAATTCTTCCGGCGTCACCTCACGACCATTAATCAAATAGCGACGATTCTCAGAATTAACACCATTCATATTGCCCATCATGTTATTAAAAATATCATTCATATCTGATCCAAATGGATCGTTATTAAAAAAATTATTGTTAGCCATAGTCTAAAATCTCCTTTTAGTTTTCTATGTGCTTGTGCTTACCCCAAGCACGTTTATCATTCATCAAAATAAAGTTTTTCTAATTCTCGCAACACTTCCCACATTTGTTTATGCTGAACCTTAGCCAGTGCATCTAAATCACGCATATTTAAGCTCGTGGCATCTGATTGTGTTTTGTTAAACGATTTGTGTATCGTTGTATATCCATAACCAGATTCCTTTGCTACGCGGTAAATTGTTAGTGAATTATCATCTAAGTAAGCCTTTATATCAAATCTCATTACTAATCGCCATCCTATTCAGTCTGACCTCGCACGCGATTGTGTACAAAGTCGTTAATAAAGTTTCTGCGTTTAATCATCTATCCACATCTCCTTTAATTCAAGAGGTCTCTAAAATACATCTTATTATTTTCTTTGTTTCTCTCTACATTTATATTATACCACATATTTGGTATAACACAAATGTGATATAAAGAGATAAAATATTAAAAATCCCTTGTTCTGCCAATCTCCTTTTATGAACATGCTAAACTAGAACATATTGGAGATAACTATGTCAAAAAAACCTTATCAACTTACGTTACCTGAGGAGATTGTTAGCGAGCTGCATTTAAAACACAATCAACCACTAAATCTCACACTTAGAAACGGACAATTGATCATACAGCAATCAAATAATCTCAATGAGCGTCAAACATTGTCGTTACGGCATTTTCTAATTCCTTCTATATTGATGGGCATTATTTTCACAGTTTATGCAGTGAATCAAAAAATATTTCGTATTCCTTTGGGCGGTGACAACTCTATCGCTAGTGCCGTCATTATGTTAAGTGAAATCAGCGGTGTTTTCATGTTTCTTTTAACATACTTTCAGCAACAACGACAGCAAACTGATAAACTACGGCGTAAAACTAGTTGGCGCGTTTTGCCAGCGTTAACTGTAGCTTTCGCTATTATTTTAGCTTTTGTAACATCCGGATTCTTTTGGGCAATTAATTACTTATTTCAAACCGCATCGTTTGATTTATTCACGTCAATTGTGCTATTTATCATGTTTAACGGGATCATTAACTTTTTAATGATTTATTCAGCTTTATCCATCTCAACATTATTTATTACGTCAATTTTTGTCATGACTATTATTGGCGGTGTACTAACAGCGATGGTGACAAACAGCTCGCGTATGTGGTGGCAATATAACCTAAGTTTTTTAGGAACTGATGATGCGCTGGCATCTTGGCAGTTTAATGCAACTTTAATTCTTGCTGGATTAATTTGGTTGGCATTAGTAGATTATCTATTTGTTCCGCTACAAAAAATTTTGCGCCATAATCGACGGCTTATTGCATTACGTATATTGCTAAACTTATCGGCTTTGTCATTAGCCGGTGTTGGTCTGTTTCCAAATAACGCTGGACGGCTTCATCTATTGCATGACCAAATGGCTAATTTTTTAATCTACTTTATTTTAATTATGATGTTGGGCAATCGTTGGTTACTACCAAATGCACCTCGTGAATTTGAAGCAACATCCTATATCATTTGTGCAATCCTTGTAACCAGCATGGTTCTATTTCAATGGGTTGGTTATCTATCTCTAACAACGTTCGAAATTATTGCCTTTGTATTGGCTTTAAGTTGGATATTACTACTATTTCAAAACATCTATCGACTCTATTACCATACTTATCAAACATTCGTAGTTCCTGTCTCCTGACTTTTTATGCTATCATGTTATGATGGCTACATAATAATGAACCTTGGGCATTGCAATGCAGAAAGATGAATATGACAGAACAAAACAAGCGGCCTTATCAAAAAAGTCGCAACAATAACAGTAAAAAAACATATTATGGTAAAAAATTTGATCCGCGTAAATCTGGCGCACCAAGAGGCAACACAAGTGACGGTGTCAACGTACGTATTGGTCAAAACTTCCCATTAACAATCAAACGTCTCGGTATTAATGGTGAAGGAATAGGCTACTTTAAACGTAAGATTGTATTTGTACCCGGTGCTTTACCTAATGAAGTGGCTGTTGTAAAGGTTACTGAAGTAGAACCAAAATATATCGCCGCTAAAGTTTTGAAGATACGTGAAAAATCTCCAGACAGAGTGAAACCGCTTGATGAATTCGCAGATAGCGTTGGTGGATTTGAATTAGAACATATGAACTATCCAGCACAATTACGCTTCAAAAAAGATGTACTTGTGCAGTCGCTTGAAAAATTCCAGCCTAAAGGTTGGTCGGACTATGACATACGAGAAACCATAGGCATGGAAAATCCTTACGAATACCGCAACAAGGCACAGTTCCCAGTCCGAAAAATTGGTGATGAATTAAGCGTAGGTATGTATAAGCGTGGTAGTCATGAATTAGTTGATTTACCAGTTGTACACACACAAACACCTGCTACAATGAAGGTTATGCGTACTGTTCGTGAGCTGCTCGATAAACTGTCTGTTTCAATATATAATGAAGATAAAAATCGTGGCACGGTGAAAACTATTGTTGCTCGTGTATCTCATACAACTGGCGAGGTTCAACTCACATTTGTCACAAATACAGATGGTTTCCCAGGTGATACCGCCTTAATAGAAGCAATCAACAAGGCTCTGCCAGAAGTCACTGGCATTTTCCAGAACTATAACCCCGGTCGTACTAGCTTAATTTGGGGTGAAGAGACGCTCAAACTTTGGGGTAAGGACTACATTGAAGAAACAATTCTTGGAAAAACTTTTCAACTATCACCTCGTGCTTTCATGCAATTAAACCATACGCAAATGTCTGTAGTCTACAATCAAGCATTGTCAGCACTTGATTTGACACATGCCGATAAGCTCGTTGACGCTTATGCTGGTGTTGGAACAATTGGTCTGTCCTTAGCTGACAAAGCCGGTGAAGTTCGTGGTATGGAAATTATTCCCGAAGCAGTTGATGATGCGAACCACAATGCCGCACTAAATCATATCAATAATGCTAAATATGAAGTTGGCACAGCTGAAAAACTTTTCCCTAAATGGCAAGCGCAAGGCTGGGTAGCCGACGCTCTTGTTGTAGATCCACCACGTACTGGATTAGATACTGCATTACGTCGTGAAATTTTGCGGACACAGCCCGAAAAATTTGTTTATATTTCATGTAATGCATCTACTTTAGCTCGTGATTTGGTTGATTTATCAAAAGCTTATCAAGTTGACTACATTCAAAGTATTGATATGTTCCCTCAAACTGCCCGTTGGGAAGGCGTTGTTAAATTAACAAAACGTCAAAAATAAAGAGACCTTACACTGAAGTAAGGTCTCTTTTTTTAAAACTGATTTTTCAATAATTGGCGAATTTCTGCTAAGCTTGGTTGGCGAGGATTTCCCGGCGTGCATTGATCATTGTAAACTAAATCAATCATCTTTTCTAACTTTGCATCAAAGTCATGCTTTGAAACACCATTGCCCGATAGTGTTTGATTGACACCAACTGAAGTAGCTAATTTTTTAATTTCTGTAATCAAAGCATCAACTAATTCGGCATCCGTTTTTCCTGACAAACCTAAGTAACGTGCAATATCAGCATAATCTTTTTGTGCTGTATAAGTTTCGTAACGTGGGTATGGTGTACGCTTTACGTTTCCTGTCACCGCATTGAACTTAATCACATGTGGCATTGCAATAGCGATTGCCATACCGTGAGGTAGTCCGAATTCTCCGCCAGTCTTGTGTGCTAATGAATGGTTAAGGCCTAAGAAGGCATTGGCAAATGACATACCAGCTAATGTTGAAGCATAGTGCATCTTTGTGCGAGCATGTTGCCCTTCTTTAGTTGGGTTCTTAGGATCATAATTGTATGAGTTTGTTAAGTTATCAAAAATTAACTTAATAGCTTGCAATGCCCAAGGGCGTGTAAATTCCGAAGCCATGACTGACACATATGATTCCAAAGCATGTGACAAGGCATCTAATCCAGACCATGCTACCGTATGTTGTGGTACGGTCATAACAAATTCTGGATCTACAATTGCAACTTCTGGTGTTAATTCATAATCAGCCAATGGATACTTGACATGTGTTTCGTCATCAGTGATAACAGCAAATGGTGTAACTTCTGATCCAGTACCTGAGGTGGTTGGAATGGCAACCATTTGCGTCAAACGTGCATGGTAGAACTTAACAATTCGCTTACGAATATCCATAAACTTTTGTTGTAGTTCTAAGAATAAATCTTTAATCGCCTCGTCATCTTCTAAAATCCCTTCATGACGTGTTGAATATTCATACAAGAAACGGCCAATCTTACCGGCATCAAGGGCTGAACCACCACCAAGTAAAATCACTGTATCTGGTTTGAAGTCTGCCATTTGGCGGGCAATTTCAACAGCTTGTGACAAAGTTGGATCAGGCTTAACTGAACCATAGATATTTGTTTCAACCTGTTCTTGACGTAACTCAAGTTGTCCTAATACTCTGCTAACAAAACCGAACTGAACCATACCAGGGTCAGCAACAATAAATGCACGGTTTACAGTAGGCAAGTCTTGTAAATAAGTAATGGCGTTAGCTTCATAGTAAACTTCCTTAGGTAGGCGAACCCATTGCGGACGATTACGGCGACGAGCCACGGTCTTAATGTTAAGTAAGTCGTATGTTGATAAGTTATGAGACAATGAATTCTTCCCCCATGATCCGGTACCAAGTGTCAACGATGGACGCATAGCATCTGTATAAATATCTCCAACACCACCGATTGAGTCCGGTTGGTTAACTAAAATACGTGATGCACCAATGGCGTCAGCATACTCTTTAATGAATGGATCATCTTGTGAACCAATTTGAATTGCTGCGTTATGTCCTGCACCTTGGTAGTTTAACAAGGATTGAACAGTCTCAATAGCTTCTTCACGCTTTTCAACTTTATAAATCGACAATAATGGTGACAACTTTTCTGAAGACAATGCTTCACCGATATTCTTCTGATCTAATTCGAACAAAAGTACATCTTTACCATCAGGAATCTTTACGCCAGCTTGCTCAGCAATCCAGCGCCCTGACCTACCTGCAACAGGGCCAGCAATACCAAATCCCTCAGCATTAGGCTTAAAGACATAATCAGCAATTTTCTTGTAGTCTTTCTTAGGAACAAGATATGCTCCTTGTTCTTGTAACTTAGTCAAAACCTCATCATAAATTGGTGCTTGAATAACGGCTGAGTTTTCTGTGGCACAAATCATGCCATTATCGAAACGCTTTGATAGCAACAAATCGGATACTGCACGATCTGTGTCAACCGTTGCATCAATATAAACTGCACCGTTTCCAGCACCGACACCCATGGATGGATTTCCTGACTTCAAAGCTGCGTTAACCATTGATGGTCCACCGGTGGCCAAAATTGAAGCAATGTTTGGATTTTGTATCAGGGCACTTGTGCCATACAGTGAAGGTTTTTCAATCCATTGAATAAAGTTCTCCGGTGCGCCTGCTTTAACGGCAGCATCGTAAACAATTTTTGCAGCAAGAACAGATGATTTTTGCGCCTGGGGATGGAATGCAAAGATAATTGTGTTACGTGTTTTTGCTGTCAACATTGACTTAAAAATAGTTGTTGACGTGGGATTTGTCGTTGGAACTATTCCAGCCAAAATACCAAGTGGGGCTGCTAATTCTACTTTGCCTTGAATCTTATCTTCACTGATAACACCGACAGTCTTATCAAATTTAATCGCGTTATAAACTGATTCTGAAGCGAAGCGGTTTTTCGTATCCTTATCTTCCACAACACCACGTCCAGTCTCATCGTGAGCAGCATGGGCTAACAGAAGCGAATTCTCAGAACCCGCCAAGGCCATGGCTGCCACAATTTTGTCAACTTGTTCTTGCGAAAATGTTGAAAATTCAGACAATGCCTTTTGTGATTTTTCAATCAATACCTCAGTCATCTTCTCAGCTTGTGTTTGTAATTCTGCTTTTTCTTCAGGGGTCAAAACCTTTTTTGCGGGTTTCTTTGCAATTGCTTCTGCCATAATTTTCGCTCCTTTACTTGCTCATTTCTTAACAATATAAGTATATATCATTCTTTTTTAAAAAGCAACCTTTTTCGAATTTGTTTCTAAAACACTTATATAAAAGCTTTTGTTAGCGCTATCAATATAATTTAGCTATTGTAATTTACATCACATTCATTGCGAGTCAACATAAAAAGGCATCTCAATTTATGAAAATTGAGATGCCTTTATGTTGCTAGATATGATTTAACTAAATACCATACCACCATCAACTATTAATGTTTGACCTGTCACATAGTTTGAATCTGAACTCGACAAGAAGGAAACGACATTTGCAACATCTTCTGGTTCACTTAACCGTCCCAAAGTGATTCCTTCTGAAAATTGTGCCATTCCCCATTCGTCATCTTTGCCAGCATTCACACTTACTTCATGAGCAATATCTTCCATCATTGGTGTTTTTACAATTCCTGGCGCAAATGCATTTACTGTAATACCAAATTCTGCTAACTCTCTAGCTGTTGTTTGTGTAATACCACGAATGGCAAATTTTGTAGATCCATAGGCAGTTAAATTAGCATTTCCTTGCACGCCAGCTTGCGACGTTGCATTAATAATTTTGCCACCGTGACCAAATTCCTTGAAGGCTTCTGTTGCAGCTTGTGTGCCCCAAACAATACCATTAACATTAATGCCCCATGTCCAGTTCATATCATCTTCCGTCACTGACATGATTGGTGTCGTAGGTGCAACACCTGCATTGTTAACTATCACATCAAAACCGTTGAACTTTTCTTTTGTTTCTTTAACAGCCGCAAAAACTTCATCACGTTTAGCCACATCAGCCTTAATAGCAATGGCTTCACCACCATTTTTATTAATTTCATCAGCTACTTTCTGCACTTTTTCAATATGACGTCCAACTAAAGCAACCTTAAACCCATCTTTTGACAATCGTTCTGCGATTGCCTGTCCAATTCCTTGACCAGCTCCAGTTACCAAAGCGACTTTATTTTCTGACATTGTTTTTTCCTCACAATTTTATAATGAATATATTCTATACCTTAATTGTGATTTTGTAAACTATCTTTGAGAACCTTTGTTAATGCTATAATAAGAAGATAATTAACTAAGGAAAAAAATACACAATGTACTATATAGATGGTCAATTTTATCAACTGGGATATAAACAAAAAATTAGTTTCTTTTTTATCTCTTTAATCATTAACTCATTTGGTAATGGATTAAGTGTTGCTAGTGCCATGGGGTCGGCCCCGTGGACTGCCAGTGCTGCTAACTTGTCTAACACTACTGGCTGGCAAATTAGCATCTTTTTAGCTATTATAGCTGTTTCTGTGGCATTCTTAAATATGTGGTTGGCCATGCATATCAACTGGTTACGTTTGCTGGGCAATATTTTCTTTGGCATGGCATTCAGCATTTTAGTAGGATTCTTTGCCAATTATTTTATCTCTTTGGGCATTCAGCAACTTAATTGGTGGTGGCGGATTCCCCTTGATTTGTTCGGTATTTGGACAATTGGTGTGGCGATTTCCATATACCAGCGTGTTAATTGGATCCTTCACCCCTTAGATGATTTGACAAATATTCTACGTTTTGATTATTTTCGTGGTAATGCTAGTAAAGCTCAAATGAGTAATTTTGCTGTTGCAATCGGCATTTCGATGATTTGTTTCATCATTAGCCGTCAAATCGTGGCACTCGGTATAGGTACTGTCATGTCTTTCCTCCTACAAGGACGTAATATCGCTTGGGCAGATCGTCATATTTTCAAACGACTTGTTCATGGTGACATCACCGGTGCATCATAATAAAAAAGAAGACAAACTATTTGTCTTCTTTTTTATTATAGTCTTGTGCTGCCCAGTGATTAATTGGTCCAAACTTATGTCCAACAGCAATTTCATGTTCAATCGCTGTTGCTGTCACATCGTGGGCAATGCGAATAGCTGTTGCAACGTCAGTCCCCTTAGCAATTTCTGCAGCAATAGTAGCGCTTAAAGTGTCCCCAGTACCATTGATGTGTGTCGTATCAAAATACGGGTGTCTTAACCAAAAATCCGAGCCATCCGCAAGAAGCACGTAGTCTGCAACCTCATTTTGCTCGTCTTGATTGTGCCATCCTTTGACAATCACATTTTTAACGCCCAAAGACTGAATATCTTTTGCAGCAGCTCTCTGTTGCTCTTCGCTATCAATAGTGCGTCCTGTTAGCAATTGTGCCTCGAAAAAGTTCGGCGTCGCCACTGTTGCCAGTGGTAAAAGTTTTTCTTTTAGTGCTTTAAAGGCCGTTGCTTCCAACAATTGAGCCCCATGCTTTGTTGTTATTACTGGATCGACTACTAAAGGACCAAAATCAAATTTTTTATAAGCTTTTACCACTGCTTCGATTAAGCTAGCATCTGATAACATGCCTGTCTTACTGGCACGAACTTTAAAATCATCAGCAAGAACCTCAAACTGTTTATCAATAAAGTGTAGTGGCAATGTTTCCGCAGCATGAATACCATACGAGTTTCCAGCTACAGCTGCAACTAACACACTCATACCATATGTTTTTCTAATGAAAAATGTATGCAAGTCTGCTTGCATCCCTGCAGATCCATCTGAATCAGAACCCGCTATTGTTAAAACTTGTGGAAATTCATTTACCATATTAAAACCCCTGTTTTCAAAAAAACAGCCGAAGCTGTTTAACTAAAGATATTTTTTGTAGTGTGATTAATAACCTGATTATTTAAAAGAAAATACGTAATACCCACTTGAATGGGAAACATGATTAAATTTTTAATGACACGTGGTGTAATAAAGGCCAAAAACGAAGGCCAATCGTGTGCTGTATGATACATGATAACCAACCAAATTGAGTTTAAACCAATATTAGCAATTAATAAAACCAACCCCACAGCAATACCTACTCGCCACCAGCTTGTTCTACCATGTCGGAAATAAGCTAATGAGTAAATTAACGCACTAATCATTGCTGTAAAAGTGAACCCCAAAAAGAAAGCACCAGGATTAATAATGGTTGCGCTGACAATGTCTAATATTGCTGCAATTAACATAGACCATAATGGACCATACCATTTAGCAATAAGTGACATAGTTACGAATGCAAAACTTACTTGAAGTACATTAGTACCGACTGTCAACCTGCTGAGCACCATATGAAGTGCCATCAACATCGCTAATAAAACGAATTGACGCGTATCTAGTTTTGGGAGAACCCAAGTTCGTGTTGTATTTTCCATGCTATAGAACCTCCGAGTGGAGTGTTCACCTTGTATAGTGGTGAATGTGACTGATGAACCGCACAAACATTCATTGCTGTCTTGAAAAGCTGTTAGCAATGAGTGTTTATTTCGTCAGCGGCTCACATTCCGTCTCCGCTGCACTTAACGCACATCAATCTACCCCGATTTTATTTGTCTTATCGACCCAGATATTGTACCATAAAAAAAAGCGAACGTTAATGATGATGCTTACAGAACGTTCGCTAAATAAGATAAATATACAATTCATCCATCGGTTTATTCATTATTCTGGTAATATTATCTGAGTTGAAGGACCTTTTTGTTCGGATTGATCAGACTGCTCTTGTACCAAAAAACTTGGATAAAGTGTCAATGCTTTTTCTTCAAATCCAACAACGGAAGATCCGAGAATACGTGTAACTAATTCTAACAATCTTTCTTCGAAAAGATCATTATCAATCTCCTCAATTTCAGGTTTCAAAGACTGTTGGTACATGTTCATATGTAAGTTGGGAATCAATGCATATTCACGGCCAATTAAGCCAGCCCATTCCTCAAACAATTCATTAGGAATTTCATCCTCTTCAGCATGCGCTAGGGGCATAAAATTAACGCTAAAGGTGTTGACCGACTCACCTTCTTCATCAAACTGTTCTTGTGTGATTTCACCATTCGTTAACTCTTTGGCGTATTCAAAGTCAAAAGCTCGCCTTTCATCAAAAATATGAATAAAACCAGCTGTTGCTTGTGCAACATCATCTGAATCAACAACACGCAAAATACGATCGCGCTGGCCGTTAAAAAGTTGTTGTGTATAATATGACATGATCTTCTCCAATATTCTTGTTACTATATTCTAACATACTACGATATGAAAAAAGAACGTCCTCAGACGTTCCATTATGCTGTTACATTTTTTCTTCGAGTTCAACATCAGGGTATTTATCGTGGAACCAATTCAAGGCGAACTTATTTTCAAACAAGAATACTGGTTCGTCATACCGATCTTTTACTAGTAAATTACGTGATGAACTCATTTTTTCATCTAATTGTTCTGGTTTTATCCAGCGAGCAACTTTGGAACCAATAGGTTCAAACTGAATTTCCACATTGTATTCATTTTCCATACGGAACTGGAACACTTCAAACTGTAACTGTCCAACAGCGCCAATAATATAGTCACCACCATTCCATGATTTATAGAGTTGAATAGTTCCTTCTTGAACGAGCTGTTCAATCCCTTTATGATACGACTTTTGTTTCATGACATCTTTAGCAACTACACGGTTAAACAATTCAGGCGTAAACGTTGGCAAGTCGGGGAACTGTATAGCTTTTTTCCCAGAGTATATTGTATCACCAATTTGAAAATTCCCTGTGTCATAGACACCAATAATATCTCCAGGAACCGCTGTCTGGACATTTTCACGTTCTTCAGCCATAAATTGTGTCACGTTCGACAACTTTAATTTCTTGCCATTACGTTGTAGTAACACATCCATACCGCGATTAAACTCACCGCTCACGATACGCACAAAAGCAATACGATCACGATGTCTAGGATCCATGTTAGCCTGTATTTTAAATACAAAACCACTGAATTGCGTGTCTTCTGGACTAATTTTTTTGTCATCAACGGTTGTCATTGATGCTGGAGCTGGTGCATACGTCAAATACTCACGCAAGAATTCTGTGACACCAAAATTCACCAACGCTGATCCAAAGAATACTTGGGTTAATTGCCCATGAGCCACTTTATCTTCATCAAATGAATTCCCTGCATCACGTAACAATTCAATTTCATCCATCGCCTCATCGACAATCTCGGTATGCGTTGTGGCATTCTTGAAGGGTACAAGTTGGTCAGCCTGCAAATCATAAATGCCTTGCAAAACTTGACCAGAGCCAACTGGCCAATTCATTGGATAAGCTTGAATGCCTAATACAGTTTCAAGCTCATCAACTAAATCAAGTGCTGGGCGCGCATCACGATCAATTTTGTTAAAGAATGTAAAGACTGGTATGCCACGTTGTGAGACAATTTCAAACAACTTTTTAGTCTGTGGCTCAATCCCCTTGGCAGCATCGACTACCATGACTACTGAATCCACAGCCATCAAAGTACGATAGGTATCTTCTGAAAAATCCTCATGCCCTGGAGTATCTAAAATATTGATTCTTTTACCTTCATAGTCAAACTGCAATACAGATGACGTTACTGAGATACCACGTTGTTGCTCAATTGCCATCCAATCAGAGGAGGCTAATTTGTTCGAACCACGACCTTTAACTGTTCCGGCTTCACGAATCACCCCGCCGTGCAACAATAATTGCTCAGTTAAGGTTGTTTTACCAGCATCGGGATGAGAGATGATCGCAAAAGTACGTCGATTCTTTAGTTGTTCTTGAAAGTTTTCCATAATATCTAGTTTACCTGAAAACCAAATCAATCGCTAGTAACCAATTAAATATTTTTATTCGTTTCACGTGAAACATTTTTAATAAATGCTGCTGCAAGTCCAAAAGACGTCATTAACTTATTTCTGATTAGCCTTTTCATACGCAAAACTATTATCAGCCACATTAGCTGCACTAATACGACTTAAAAACTCTTTCAAACGTGGCGACTTAGGATTATCAAAAAATTCAACGGGCTCATTTTGCTCTACAACTAAACCTTTATCCATAAAAACAACTTTGTCAGCCACATCACGAGCAAAAGCCATCTCATGAGTGACGACAATCATTGTTTTACCTTCATCAGCTAGCTGTTTAATCACCTGCAAAACATCTGCTACTAACTCGGGATCTAACGCGCTCGTCGGCTCATCCAATAAAATAATTTCTGGGTTTAAGGCTGCTGCTCTAGCAATTCCTACACGCTGCGCTTGTCCGCCAGATAATTGACTTGGATAATGATTGGCAAATTCCAACAAACCTACTTTTTGTAAGGCTTCCTGCGCTTTTTTTCGAGCTATTTCTTTTGGCTCCTTATGCCCAATAATCAAACCTTCTTCGACATTTTGTATGGCCGTCTTATTAGCAAACAAATTGAAATTTTGAAAAACAAAACCCATCTTTTGTCGCAACTTTTTAATATCAACAGGCGTTGCCGATTCAATATTTATTTTTTGATCATCAAATTCTATAACACCAGAATCTCCCGGTGTTAGAAAAGCTAACCCTCTTAAAAAAGTAGTTTTTCCAGATCCTGATGGGCCAAGCAATGCTACTACATCCCCCTGGTTAACCTCAATATCAATTCCTTTCAAGACTTCATGTTCATGATACTTTTTTCTGAAGTTTCTGACTTTTAACATGCTATTCTCCCTATACAACTGTTCCGCGTAGCTTATGTCGCCCTAAGTAACGTTCCAGATATTTAAAAATGACTTGCAGTATTGTTCCCAAAATAAAGTAAATTATAAAAATATCAATATATGCTTCCGTGTAATCATAAGTATACGATGCCGCTGTTTTCGCAACCGCTGTGACTTCTTGAACAGTCATCATGAAAGCAAGCGAAGTACCTTTTAAAATGTTCAACGTTAGATTACCAATGTTGGGTACAGCCGAAACCAATGCTTGCGGAATAATAATACGATAATAAGCTTGTATTGGCGTCAACCCAACCATCAATGCCGCCTCTTTCTGTCCAGGATCTATCGTCAAAATTGCTGATCGAAACACTTCCGATAAATTTGCAACTGCTATTAAAGCAAAAACAACAATGGCATAAAGAATAGGATTCGTATCAAACACTTTGACATCCCAGTGTAGCTTTTGGTTAATGAGGACATTCAATAAGCTTGGCAATGTACTATAGAACAACAAAATTAGTAGTACCATCGGTGTGGCTCGCATAAGAGACGTGTATGCCACAACAAGTGGATAAAGTATACGAATCTTTCTAATTTTAATCCATGCCAATAAAAAGCCAAGCGGCAAACCAATAAGCAATGACGCACCAGTAATTAATAATGTTATGGGCACAGCTTTTAAAGCTGCCCAAAAAGTTTGAATTAAAAATGGTACGTTCATACGACAACCTCCGTAGGATTTGATGCAATTGCACGGCTTTTACCAAGATATTTTTCTAAATACTTCGCGCCTTGCTCAATGATTACAAATAAAATCCAATAAATAATGGCCAACGCTAAATACGTCTCCAGTGAGTGGTGTCCAAAATTTCTAGAAATCAAATTATCACCCGCACCCATCATATCTAGTAGTCCAATGACATATGCCAAAGCGGCATCTTTAATTAGCGCGGCAACAGTGTTGGCAAAATTAGGTAAGGCCACGACAATTGTTTGTGGTAAGGTTACACGATAAAATGTTTGCCATTCTGATAAGCCTACCATTAATGCTGCTTCACGTTGTCCAGTGTTCACAGATAAATAAGCAGATTTGAATACTTCTGCTAGATTTGACGCGAACAGTAAGGATAACGCAATGATGACAAAAATTGATTTTTGCCAATCATTGATATTAATATTCAGAGTCAGTAATAACAATTTAGGTAACCCGTAAAAAACTAAGAACAACAAAACAATAGGTGGCGTAGAGCGCAGTACAAAAACATAGCCTTGTGACAAGGTTCTCCATATTGGTGATTGACTAAGTTGCCCACTAGCCACCAATGCCCCTAATAAAGAACTAAAAATGATCGATACAACAATGATGAGCAGCGTTACTGGAAAATAAGGCAACACTTCAGCAAAGACCGATAGGAAAAATTTGAAACTAAATGGTGGCATCTTAACTCCTTAATTCTGAAACTTTATTTATCCCCGACAAAGTCCCAAACATTTTCTTTGAAATACTTTTGTGATAACTCTTCCAGCGTACCGTTTTTCTGTAGTTTCTTAATCGCTTGGTCATATTCTTTCGAGAAGTTATCATTATCTTTATTGGCACGACTGATAATGGGATACGTCTTGATACCCTTGTAGGGCGTGTAGGCCAATTTATCGGCTGAACTATGGTAAGCGCCACTACTCTTAGCAACCGAATTTTGGTAATTTACCTTCACATCAAAGTAAGCATCATACCGGCCTTCTAATACCCAGTTATACGCATCACCAACCGTAAATTGGTCAGCTGACTTTAATGTGATCTTTTCGTTAGGGTGCTTTTTGTTCCACTCCTGCACTACCGCGTATTGACCATTCTGTGGTGAAATTGGCACTAACTTACCTGATTTCTTAGCAAAATCGGCAAATGAATTATAGTTACTATCTTTTCGATAAGTGATACCTATGATAGATGCGCCAACTGCTTCCTTGGGTAAGATATACTTTTGGGCACGTTCTTTTGTCCACCAAGCACCCTTCACCCCAACATCATATTTCCCTGAATCCAAGCCAACTAATAAATCTTCATCTGATGTTGGATGATACTTGAACTGATAATCAGGCAATAGCTTATCAACAGCTTTCAAAACATCAACTTCATATCCTTTTGATACACCGTTTTTTACATAATCATAAGGCACATAGTTTTGCGTATGTGCCACATTAATTGTTCTTACTTTTTTAGCTGCTGCCTTGTTACTGTCTGCATTAAAATGCCGTATAGTCAAACCGCCAACAACAACGACAACAGCTACCGCGGCAGTAATAATCCCTTTTTTATTTACCATGCTCTCTTCTCCTCTTTACACTACGTTTTCATGCACAGCGTCAATCGCCCACTTTAAATGGTCGACAGGAATATCGCGGGGCACAGTGCAATCTGCACCGATAATGACCCGATTTTTATCAATATTAGACAGTAATCCTTGTACAGCTGCTTCTATTTCGACCTTAGAGCCGTTGTATAATACATCATTTGTTGTATTACCAAATCCGCCCAATACTACCTTGTCTTTAAATATTTGTTGTCCCTGTTGGAGTGACACACCTTCGACGGTCACTGCCCAATTGACAATTGGCAAATCATAGTCTGTAAACCACTCTAAATGATTGGTTGTACCACTGAAACCACAGATGTGAAGAATGCTAATATCACTCACAGACTTAATTGCATCTATAACGCTCAAATCAACATGCTTTTGTATCTCATCAAACAATTTTTTAGTATATTTTGAACTTTGTAATTCTTGTGTGCTGTAATAAACACCATCGGCACCACCATCTACTACAACTGCCTTCACTTGCTTGATAATGCTCCTAGCCAAGACGTTCAGAACATGCTTAATTTCCTCTGGGTATTGAATAAACAACTCGGTCAGGCGTTCATCGCCCTTAGCAGGTAGCTCATTTTCTGTATCGTAAAGCGCCCATTTTAAAAGTGTCACTGGTGAAAAAATATTATAAAAACCTCTACGCTGACCAATAACTTTTTTCTGCTCTTGCACTAGTTTGATCTGCTCAGTAAGCCAAGCATCATCATCTTGTATCTCTTGAATTTGACTTAAATTATCAATACTTTTAGGATCAGTGACATTGTTAAGAGGGGCATTAAAATAACCGTCACTCATTAGCTTCACAAAATCTGGCTGTAAGTCTTCGACATATTTCTTATGTCCTTGAATATTAATTGTAGCAATTGTCGGATTTTCTAGTGCGTCGACAGTTTCATCATCGGCGAAATGTCGCCAAAAACTAACCGGTATTTTTCCTGTTGCACCTAATAATACATTTTGTTGATTACTCATAACTTTTAAAACCTTCACTTTCCTTTTGAACTGCTTCTATCGCCCATTGTAAATGTTGAGGATCAATATCTCGGGGAACCGTACAATTAGCACCAACAATTAAATTATCGGTACCGGCTTCCTGAACCAAACGTTTAGCAAATTGTTGTATTTCGAATTGCGTTCCTCGGTACAAAACATCTTTCGCAGTGTTACCAAATCCACCAAGAACGATTTTCCCTGGAAAGATTTCTTTACCATCACGTAAAGATATGTCTTCCGTGTCAACTGACCAATTAACAATGGATGCCGGATAATTCTCAAACCATGAAATGTCATTTCTAGCACCGCCATTACCACAAATATGTAAGATGTTTGTAGCTGACAATTGATTTGCTGCCTGTAGAACTTGTTTGTCAGCCAAAGCGACAAATTTATCAAAATCGGCCTTTTCTAATCGTGTGTCCTGAATCACTTGCGTACTATAATAAATTCCATCGGCGCCAGCATTTATTGCAACCTTCACCTGTTTGATTACATCTCGTGTAATCACGTCTAATGCCTGACGAACATTTTCACTATCTGTCAAAATAACATCAGCAAGCTTTTCATCAGCTTTACTTTTATCGTAGTGTCCATCTGGATTTTTGACTAATGCCCATTTAAGTAACGTTATTGGTGAAAAAACATTATAAAATGAAGCTCGCTCACCGATGACTTGCTTTTGCCGTCTAACTAAATCTGCTGTTTTTATCAACCATGGATGGTTATCCGTTATTGGTGATAAATCAGCATAGACTACCCTCTTATCAGCAGCTTCTCGGTAATTAAATTTATAATGAAATAAACCATCGCTCATTAGCTTCACAAAGTCTGGTGCGGTTTTCTCAACCAACTTCTTGGTACCTAAAATATTCCCGTCAATAATCTCAGGATTTTTAAAGGCATCTAGGTCTACACCTGATGCTGCCGAAAAATGATACCAAAAACTTGCTGGAACATAATTATACTTATTAGTAAAGGATACTTTTCCTGTGCCTTCCATGTGATCTCCTTATTAATGATATTAGTTTAAAGCTAATAAACAGAATCACATTCGGCTATGAGCTATACCTAGGCCCTTTAATCTAACTAATATATTTTTAGTTAACAAATAGCGCATATCAATTTCTCCTTTATTTCATACAACAAAAAAACGCAGCCTTGAATAATCAAAGCTGCGGGACGAAGTTACCGTGTTACCACCCGTTTTCTGCATACTATCACTAATACACACTTACCAAGTACAGAAGAGACAATGTTTTCGATACTCTGACACTGTAACGGGTGTACCCGAATGATGTTTACCAACTCTATCGCTCACATCATTATTAACTCCAAGACCATTTTCCTAATCATCCTGATACTAACTTTCACCAAACATTAGCTCTCTATACAATCATTTTGACAAGTACTTATCTTTTCAACGTCATATGTTGAACTAATTATATACTACTCATTTTCTCATGTCAATCACTTTTTATTTTAATTTTTAGTATATTTTTCGTGAAGAAGCTTATGAAAAAAGCACAAGCCACTGCTTGTGCTTTTTATTACCCTACAATGCCAAAGATACCAAAAACTAAGAAAATAGCGCCTATAATAATTCTATAGTAACCAAATACTTTGAAATCATTGTTCTTAATATAGTTCATCATAAACTTAATAGCAAACCAAGCAACAATCCAAGATACAACGAAACCAACAAGCATTACTAAGCTTTGCATCCCTGTAAATGAACCACCATCTCTAAAGAATGAAAACATCTTCAGGAAAGTCACGCCGAACATAACCGGAATTGATAAGAAGAATGAAAATTCTGCAGCTACGAATCGTGATGCCCCTAAGATAATAGCACCCAAGATAGTTGCTCCCGAACGTGATGTACCGGGAACAATTGACAACACTTGGAACAAACCAATGTATAAGGCTAGCTTAAAAGTAATCTGGTTTACATTAGTAATTACCGGTGCAATGTTTTTTTGACGGTTCTCAATCACAATAAACGCAATACCGTAGATGATCAGTGTTGCTGAAACAACGCGGAAATTCATCAAATGTGCATCCATAAAGTCATTTAATGCAAATCCAAACACTATAGCCGGCAATACACCCACGACTACTCGAATCCACAAACGCCATGTCTGGAATTTTTCATGGTCTGTTTTCTTAGATGAAAATGGATTCAATTTGTCAAAGTACAATTGTATGACCGCAAAAATGGCACCCAATTGAATTGAATAATCAAATACTGATCTGAATGATTTTGTCCAAACATCACCACTAGGAATTTTCATCAGTGCTTCTGCCAAGATAATGTGCCCAGTTGAAGAGACTGGTAAAAACTCCGTCAGGCCTTCAATGATACCAATAATTATTGCTTTGATAAGATCAAACATGCTAATAGAGCGTGAACAAATACGACAAAAGTCCACGCATCTCCTTCCAATATAGAATATATTCATTTTATCACATTTAGCTATTGCATTTTATATTTTCACATGGTATTATATTTGTTGTTGTGAAACACGACATTATGGTCAGCTAGCTCAGTTGGTAGAGCAACGGACTCTTAATCCGTGGGTCCAGGGTTCGAGCCCCTGGCTGACCACTATTAAAACGCTAAACAAATGTTTAGCGTTTTTTTGATAATAAAAAAGCCTATCGGCTTTTACAAAGAAATATAGATACTAGCAAACATTAATCCAGCACCACCTAAAACGAAAAGGTGCCAATAAACATGACCCATTGGAATTTTAGGAATGAGATAAAAAATAGTTCCTGCCGAATAAGTCACGCCGCCAGCAACAAGTAACCAAAATGCAGTATGTGACAAAACACCCCAGAGAATCGGCATGGCTAGAATAATCAACCACCCCATAACCAGGTAAATCGTCACTGATACCCAAGGCCATCGCCCAACAAAAAATAAATCATAAACAAATCCGGCAATCGTCATTGCCAAAATAGCACCCCAAATAGTCCAGCCAATCCCGCCTTTAATCAATAACCATGTGTAAGGCGTATAACTTCCCAATATGACAAGGTATATACCTGCATGGTCAAAAAATTGAAAGATTTTTGCCGCGCGAGTAAATACGAGTGAATGAAATAGCGTTGAGGCAAGTAGAAAAAAACCAACCGTACTAATATAGATGATTACCGCAGTTAAGGTCAATGCAGTCACTGGTTTGCTCAACACATGAACCATTAACATTACACCGGCAATTATAGCTAAAATGAACCCTAAACCGTGCGTTACTGCGTTGAGGACTTCATAAACAATTTGAAAACGTTTTGATCGTTGCATTAGTAAACCCCGTAAATTATTGTATTCTTAATTATACAATAAAAACCAGTATCAATTTTGGTTGATGCTGGTTTTTATTACCGATTAAATCAAATCTTCCCAATCCCGTGCCCAAATTATACCCATAGCGCCATCACCTGTATGTACGCCAATAAATGCACCAATTACACCACGTTCAAATTTAACAGTGGGATATTCAGACTGTAGATCTTTCAACCATTTATCGCCTAATTTCGCGTTATTGCCGTCAATTACATAGGCCCGAACAGGATAATCGGCTTCTGCTAACGACTGCCGTAATGGTTCTTTTATTTCTTTTAAAGCTCCACTCATCTTGCGTGCCTTACCAACAGCTCCGATTTTCCCTTCGTCTTGAACATCCATGGACAAAATTGGTTTGATATTTAACAAACCACCAATTAACGCTTGTCCCCGTGATAAGCGACCTGTACGTTGTAAATGTGAAATATCATTTACAACAAAGCGAACGTCAACGGTTGATCGTAGCTGTTCTAATGATGTCATAATTTCATCAAGTGAACGCTTCTTCTCCGCCATGGCAGCTGCTAATATAGCTTGTACCCCAGCACCCATTACCGCTATTTTTGAATTCCACGCACGAACTTCATCCATCCCGTCATATGATTGCGCAATGGCATTGGCTGTTTGATAGGTACCTGAAATGCCAGATGAAAGTGTAATCAAAATAGCTTGATTATAACCAGATGCTTTAGCTAAATTCAATGCTTCTTCCCAATCACCAGGAGCCGGTTGAGAAGTAGAGGCCACTTGCTTTTTTTCTTGCATCATTTTAACAAGTTCACCCAAATTATGAATATCTACAGTCTCCTTGTAGACTTCATCCCCAAAAATAATGGGATCGTTCACTTGAAAAATATGATACCGGTTACGAATAGCTACTGGCATTGCCGAAGATGAATCAATAATAACTGCTATTTTACTCATTATTTTGTCCTCTTTAATATGTTTAACTTACTCTGCTGCTCTTTCATAATATCGTGATGAGTGCAGTTCCTGCACTAAAGAAAATCATACCAAAAATGATCTGTAGCGCTAAATACATCACTTGTTGACCATAAGTATATTGACTACTTTGTGTCATCATCGTACTAAACGTCGTTAGCCCCGCAATGACACCAGTAGTCCAAAAGCTATGCATTGCATAGCTTGCACCGGTACCCATAAGATAACCTAGCGCGCAACTGCCAACCATATTAACAATAAATACGGCAGTAAAATATTTCGACTGAACGGACCACGTATTCAAAATAATATACCGCAGCATCGTACCTAATGCCGATCCAATGGCTACTCCTAATATCGTCATACATGTGCCTCACCGATTTTATTGCCAAAGTGATTACCTAATTTCAACATGATAAGGCCGCCACCCAGAGTTAATATCATATAAACTAAAGCATTAGCTGTACTAATGAATAACTGCTGATGTACTTGCCAAATCATTGTACTAAATGTCGTGAAGCCACCTAAAACACCGGTACCAAGGAAAGACTGCCACCGCTCTAACCGACTGCGATGACTCGCTAGATAGGCGCCCAACATTGCTAATAGCAAAGTACCAAGCCAATTGATTAACATCGTCATTACTGGCATTGGTCCGACTATTGGGACTAACCCCAAAAGATACCGTGAGGTTCCACCAATGGCGCCACCAAGTCCAGTAACTAATAGTTCAGTTAGAAAATTCTTCTGATTTTGCATACCATCTATTTTAGCAATTTTATGCTTTTTCAGCAAAATTTTTTCACGTACATTGAAAAAGCAACTACTTAAATTAGTAATTGCTTTTTCTCACACTAGCAAATTTAAAGCCATGCCCACTTAATCCTGAAACAAACTGAATGTTTTTCTTTCCTGGTAAATCGTCAACGATAAAGTGTTCGTCCGGTGACAAATCATAGCTGCAGGGTAGTTTAGTATCAGATTTTTTGCCCAAGTACAAACAGTTATAACAGCCGATTTCTCTATAAATGTCCCTCCATTTGTGGTTTCATGAGCACCCAAACGTTTAACTTCTTTAACATACGTATCAATAATAGCTAGTTCTGATTTTAAATAGCCAGCATTTTTTCTAAAACTACCTTAAATTGATTAAGTGTTGTAAATTGTAACCACCTTTTTCTGGCTTCAGAAGATCTTAGACTTCGATTGGTAACTCATATTTTTCAGCAAAAATTATGATGTTTTTTAAAAAGCTCGATTGCTTAGGTACTATATTCAGTACTCCTGTTTGATGAAACATATCAACTTATGTGTCTGATATGATTGCACATAAAAAGCCCCATGAAATCATAAGGCTATTCTATAATTAAATTCCAGGTAGTTTATTATCTAGTTGATATATTTGTGTTATCTTCTTTGCAATTGGGTATAAATCGTCAATATACATAATTGCTAAAGCATTTAACAGTTTAATAATCATAATATCACTAACATCTTTAAATACTTCTGGCTCTAATTCCTGAAAAAATGCTTTGAAATCAGCTATATTATATCTACTAATATCATTAGTATTTATTAAATAGCTTGTTTGAGACAACACTTTTGAAAATGTCTCGTTAGTACCGCCAAGGTCTTGTATAACAAGTGCAAATGATACTGGTTTTGCATATGAATCACCTAAAGCTGTGGCAATTTCCATCAGAGCATGTGCTTGTAGTCTAGCATCTTCAAACATTTATATAACCTCAAATCAATAATGAAACAGCTCCAGCTAAAGCATTAGCAATACGTGTTGCTCGTTGATTTCCAAGACTTCCTACCAAGCCTCTATAAACAGCATCAAATACAGCCTGTGTCGGAACCTCAGACCTCGATAACAAAGGCTTGAGAGCGTTTGTTACATCATAGTAATATACATTAAACATAGCAGCATCTTTTGCACTGGCATATTGAGACACAACTCTTACAGCAGTTGCCCTATTACGAATAATACCTTTTACTGCCATTTTTCCCAAAAATAAAACACCATATTTCGATTCACTTACAGAAGTACTTCCATAAACATTCCCTGTACATGTTGTGAAAGCATTAACTTGTAATGTTGTTGTTGAATCCGCTGATACTTTTGGAGTTTCAACTGATAAAGCTGTTGCTCCTACAACACCTAAAGTACCTAAAAATAAGGTTACAGACTTAAACATGTTCATAATAATTCCCTCTAATATTTATATTTTGTTATAAATATAGGTACTATATAAACACAAATGCTAAACGTATGTCAACCTGTTTTGTGAAATGAATTACTTTTATATCAAAAGCACTATCCGGTCGTAGAGCTATAATAATGCTAAAGCAGCTAGAAGCTGTATAACCCATCAAAATCATCTAATTTATTAATTATCTGTGAAATTCTAATGATAAACTAATCAGCTAAATAAGAGACAGACTTTTGAACTTCGATTTTAGTTCCATCAAACTTTTTGTTAATATATTTTTGAGCTGCTTTACTATGATATAACTTAACTAACTTTTTAAATTTAGCAGTATTCTTATTCTTTTCTGCTGTGGCTAGAATATTGATATTGTCCTTTGTTGATTGATTTACTTTTTCATAGTAAAGTGAATCTTTCACAACATTCAGTTTCCCTTCTAGTGCAATTGTATTACCAATAAGTGCCGCAGCAATCGAATTGTCTTTAATCACTCGTGGCCCGGTCGTATCATCAATTTCTTTAAATTTAAAGTTGTGTGGGTTGCTCTTAATGTCATTAACGCCAGAAAGGCTACCAAAATTATCTTTTAATGTGATCAATCCGGCTTTTGCTAGCAATTTTAATCCACGTGCCGTGTTAGCTGCATTGTTAGCAATAGCAATTGTTGCACCATCCGGAATATCGTCGATAGAATCATATTTTTCAGAGTAAATACCCATCGGTTCCAGGTATGTCGTTCCTAAAACACTCAACTTGTTCGAGCTATTATTTTTGTTATAAGCCACAAAATACGCATACGATTGAAAGGCATTAACATCAACTTTCCCTTGTGCAGTCGCTGTATTTAGCGAAACACCATCCGTGAAATTCTTAACCTTGATAACGATATTTTCTTTCTTGGTTTCCGGTAGTTTTGCAATATGTTCCCAAATTTGAGCATCGGATCCTATCGATCCGACAGTCACTTCCGTATTATCGGTTGTTTGCACCGTGTTTCTATGAATAGTTACACCCGCTACAATAACAATTCCTGCCACAATAGCTGCTATAACCACCGTTTTCTTTTTTACCATCTCAAATTCTCTTTCTTAATCTTATTAATTAAGATTACATACATATTTAACACGAGATTCAGCCACGTCTACTACTGCAACGTAATCAAACCTCCTCGGGAACTATGGCAAATACTCGAGCTGGAAATCCAGGAGATTTTTCAACTTTTGGTACTGATATTGAAATTAAAGCACCCGTGGCCGGAACTTTATCCAAATTAGCCAATAGTTCAATTTGATAATGACCACTACTCAATACATAGTATTCACCTTCAAACCCTTTTTCTGGTTGTAAAATGGCTGGATCAGTATCGAAGGTTTCATGTCCATTTGCTATTGCTTGGCGTTCTTCATAAATATATTTAAGTGCACCCAAAGACCAGCCAGGATAGTGATTTTGTAAATTATCATCCTTATTTTCAAATTGTTCTTGTGATGGCCAACGCTTCGACCAGTCTGTTCGTAACGCTACAAAAGCTTTGGGTGGAATGGTGCCATGTTCCTTTTCCCATTCTTTAATGTCTTCCGCCGTTAAAATATAATCTGCATTGCTTGCTACTTCACTCGATTTGTCAATGACCACTAATGGTAGTAAAAAGTCTTTCAAGTCGATATCCGAGTCGTATACATTCTGATTTTTATCGAAATGTACCGGTGGATCAATGTGCGTACCATATTGACCTGGGAAGGTATATTGTTTCACAAAAAAGCCATCATCATGCGTAAAAAGTGTTTCAAATTTTGCATCGTCAAACGCTGGAAAGTGTGGACTATCAGGTCCAAATGCATGGGTTAAATCAACCCACTGAAATTCTTTCAAATCTGATAAGATATTATTTAATTTGTTTGTCATAGCTCATTCTCCATTACTTTCTACATACGATAATAAAAAAATCCCATAATCTTTGCCTTTTCTACAAAGATTATGGGACGAAAAATTCGTGTTACCACCCAAATTCTATAAAGTATTACTACTTTATACTTGACAGGTACATCAAAAAAGAGATACCTTAACGCGATAACGGGCGCACCCGAGTGATACCCACAATTATGCTCATACCACTCACTAACGACTCCAAGACCATTTTCAATTCCTTCGTAATACTAACTTTCACCAAATGTTAGTTCTCTTTGATTACTCCTGAAATTTACTTATCTTTTCTTTGTCTCATTTATTTGTAATAACTTTACACTATTTATAATTATTTTGCAACTTTACATTCTCATTATTTTCTAACCTCATGTGTTCTGTTTCACAATTTCTTAATGTCGATAGTTCCCCAATTATATAGCAGAAATCAAATCAATTGACAAATGATTTTAATACCTGTATTATTATCAGTTGTTAAATGATTCACATAAGGGAGAAATATCATGGTTACACTAAATAAACCAGTTGCATCACTAAAGGAGATTATTACTAAAAGTATTTTCTACGGATTTATTGCAGGAATGATTTCAGGAATGGTTAAAATTGGTTGGGAAAATCTCTTGCCACCACGTACATTAGCTCGTAATGCGACTAATCCACCACAACATATGGCTGAACAGCTTGGTATTCCATCTAACCTAGTTCATTCATTCTTTTACTACTCTCAAGATCAAAAAGTATTTTGGTTCACATTGATTCTACATTTTTCATTTGCCATTGCGTTTGCAATACTATATGTATTTGTATCTCAATATTGGTCTAAAATAGCTTTGTGGCAAGGTGCTGCTTATGGTATATTCCTTTGGGTTCTTTGGCATATCATTATTATGCCTGCATTTGGAACAGTTCCGGCCGCATGGAATCAACCTCTAGATGAACATATTTCGGAGTTCTTTGGTCATATCGTTTGGGCATGGTCAATCGCAGTAACCGTCTACTTCTTAATTGCTAAGGATAAGAAGGGACATTTAGAAAACGTATAATTTTGCTTACTAAAAAAGAGACACAACCTATCGAGTTGTGTCTCTTTTTCATAGTCTAGTACTGCATTATTCATAATCTAATTAGAATTTAGGCTCACCAAGTGCGTGTTGTGCCGCTAGGTTCAATAGACTCCACTGTCGGTCAAATCCTGGTTGGAAGAAAAAGTCCGCTTCAGCCAAATCTTCCAAACGAAGTCCTTGTTCGATAGCTAGTGATATAACATTACCTTGAGCTGTTATATCATAAGTCGACAATACCGCACCACCTAAAATACGATGTGTCTGCGGATCATAACCCAACTCGACATAAACTTCGGTGTTTCCTTTTTCTCGAGGCACATAGTTAGGCCGCAAAGTGTCTTGGTAGAATGAGCTTTCCAGAGTAACACCTGCTTTCTTAGCCGTTGTGGTATTTAATCCAGCCGCTGCAAAGTGGTAGTCGAACACACTCAATGCCGATGAGCCAACAACTCCTTTGAAAGGAACTGACGGCTGATTTTCAAATAAATGTGCAATAATATAACGAACTTCACGCCGTACAACTGTTGCTAGTGCGATTGGTAACTTGGTTTGGGCAGGAATTGAATACGATAGAATTGCATCTCCCACAGCATAAACATCTGGTAAGTTGGTCCGTAAATATTCATCAGTTTTAATCCAGCCTCGATCGTCTAAATCAATCACACCTTTCAACCAATTCGTATTGGGCTTAACCCCAGCAGCTTGAATAACCAAATCGCTTGGATACTTTCCCTCATTTGTTTTTACTGCCGTCACTTGGCCAGTTCCTTCATAACTTTCAATACGAACGCCGGTAACCACTTTTACACCTTTATCAGCTAATTCTTTTTCAAGAACGGCTGTTAATTGCGCATCTAAATAATTCCCCAAAGGACGGTCGATCATATCAATTAAAGTAACATTTTTCCCAGCCTTAACACTAGCTTCCGCCGCCTCAAGACCAATGTAACCGGCACCAACAATTGTGATGTTTTTAACATCGGGGTTTTCCAACTTGGCCTTTATACTTGTTGCCCAATCTTTGCCACGCATGAGATAGACATTTTCTAAATCATTCCCTGGAACAGGTAGGCTATTAGGAGTAACACCTGAACTTAATATCAGTTTATCATAGCTATATTTCTCCGTACTACCGGTAGTAATGTCTTTGACAGAAACTATTCTATCATCAGCATCAATTGCCAGTACCTCACGGTTACTGTAAATTTCTGCGCCCAACCGTTCCATATCTTCAGGACGAAAATTACGAACATCATTAACATCAGTAACACTGTTTTCCAAATATAATTCCATGCCGCAAGACATGAATGAAATAAAATCACCAGCCTCAAACAACTTGATGTCAAGGTTTTTATATTTACGAGTGAGTTCTAAAATAGCTTGATGTCCACCATGGGAAGCACCAACTATAATAATCTTTGTTTTTGACATTCCTAATTCCTCCTTAATATTGTTATCGTTTCCTACCTAATATCCTAGAACAATTCTAAACAGAAAGCAATTATTTTGATTTTTGGACAAAAAAAACAGCTATATATAATAGCTGCTCTAAATTAGCTCGTTTTTAAATAACGTCATCACTTTTATTTACAGATAATTAATCCTAAATTAATTGAAAATGATAAATTTCGACATAAAATAATTCACAATCACCGAGATTACTTGTATCAAAATAATTGCTAAAAAACTATTTAACGTCGTACTATTTGATGCGAATTGGTTTACTATTCGTAATGAAAAAGGAAATACTTTGAAATTTATCCGATTCAGAAAGAAAAGATGAATTAAAATATTGCTATATTTTTCAATCATAACATAGGTTAAAAAGAAATCTATTCCAGCCACAAATAAGCGTCCCCAAATGAATTTAACGAACTGAACGAACACGCTTGTTGCTTGGTTGGCTGTAAAAACAAATCGTTTATTCACAACAAAGGCGAATATGGTCGTTGCCATACCCCAGAAAATAATTATTTACGCAAAACCATCTGTCTCCATCCAAATTCAAAGAGTACTTTCATCACTATTAAATAATGTGATCATACTTGAAAATCATCTCATGATATAGTCATCAACTTCACGGAACTTTTCCACGAACCACACTGCATCAGCTTCAATTTGAAATAAGGGTCAATGCTTCACTTCGATAAATATTACCAACATTCACTACTAGCTTGTTATGCAGAAAAAGACCACTGTTTCAGCAACAATATTTCCATGTTTTTCTAAAAAAAGCAATTTATGATAAACGAAAAACATGTTTTGCAGCTTGTTTGCCTGCCTGTCGGCCAAAAACAATTGTTTCGGCAATTGAATTACCCCCGATACGATTATCACCATGTAATCCACCAGCTACCTCACCAGCTGCAAGTAATCCTGGTACAACCCCACCTATCTCATTTAAGACTTCAGTTAAATGATTGATCTTTATTCCCCCCATCGTGTAATGAACGGCCGGTTTAATATGAATTGCATAATAAGGCGATTTTTCAATACCGCGATCCATGCCTATCCGGCGGTCGAACGCTGCATCCTTGGAAATCTTTTGATTCATGTTCCAACTACTTATTGTTTCTTCCAAGTTATCAGAGTTTATACCTATTTTTTTCGCTAGTTCATCTATTGTACTTCCTGAAATAGCTAACCCCTTGGCAATATAAAAGTTGGCCGCTTTAAATGCTTCACAAATACCCTGATCAAATATCAAGATTGCGCCATCCTGCCGCAGATTATTGATAGCCTTAGTCACCTGATCACGCGTAGCCATTTCATTAGTAAATCGTTTACCGAAATGATTAACTAGAATAGCCCCAGCACCACGTAGCCCCTCACCTATTAAATAAACATGATCCGTTTCCTGCTGAGCAGTTGGGTGAACTTGTACCTTATTCATATCAACCAGTGCGCCTCCTACAGCTGTCGCAAGCTTAATCCCGTCACCGGTCGCACCAGAATGATTGGTCGTGCCTACCTTTAATAAATCAGGAGCATACACTGACAGCATTGCACGATTTTGTGCAAACCCACCACTAGCAATCAGAACAACTTTGGCATTAATCGTTTTTTTGCCTACCTGCGGATGCTCAATCTCAACCCCCGAGACATGATTATTATTCTTAACTAAAGATAAGACTTTTGTTTGATTAAAAAGCGGGATACGTTTTTGCGCTAACTGCTGTTGTAACCCTTTCACAAGATAACTGCCAATTGCAGTGGCCCCAGTGGGTCGATGCGCACGTTTTTTGGACATACCGCCTGTCGATACGATCTCATTTAACTCAATATGATGATAAGACAACCATTCAATTGCAGATTCAGTATGTCTCACAAAATATGATAGCAATTCTTTATTATTGCTACCTTTTCCACCCTTGAGCGTCTCTTCATAAAATAGTTCCTGTGAGTCAATTATCTGATATTTTAATTGTGTCATTGTTTCAACAGCATTCATACCAGTAGACGCACGCATTGAATTACCCCCTAGGCTATTTAACTTTTCAAATATAACCACATCTAGCCCTAATTCTTGCGCCTGAATAGCAGCTGCCATACCGGTCGCACCCGATCCAATAACAACAAAATCATATGAATTTTTCAAATTATCAATATCGGTACATGAAAAATTAGATTTATCCATATTTGCTCCCCCCCTTCATTTTATAGTAATTACTCTGCTTAACACTAAATATATTTCTATCTTACTACACTTGATTCGCTTTAGTGTCCATTACTCATAACTGCTATGAGAAAAAAGCTATAATCTTATAGCATAATAAGGTAATAGCTTTTTACCATTAAGTCACAACTTAACCAAAATTGTTTCTTATAAATAGTCTTTTAAACTGTTCAGCCAGTACACGATATATCACAAAGACAACAACTAATGTCGTAATACAATTAATAATAGTAGGGAAAAGAGATGAAATTGTAGCTATTATTGCCGGTTGCAATGTCATCCCTTTAAATAAGCTCATCACAAAATTATGCCCCGTTGTCATCACTAATTTAGCAAGGACAGCTGAAAGAATAACAAACACTAATTTTAAGTTAGTTTCATGTTGTTTATAATTTACTAATGAAAAAACATAAGCTGCAACACCACCAACAACAAAGCACTCAATAAAGTAATAGGGCGCCTCCATGGCATAACCATGCATCACATCAAATAATGATAATCCAAAACCACCAGCCAATGCACCGCGTTTATAACCTAACAGAAGTACTGAAAGGAGCACCGCCGAGTTGCCTAAATGTACAAATGGTTTTCCTATTAGCGCCGGCATCGGAACCTGTATACTGGTTGCTACAAACGTAATACTGGTAAATAAAGCAACTAACACAATATCTATAACTATCCTATTTTGTTGTCTCATGACCATTTTCTCCCTGCCAAACATGGCCTACAAACTGATTAACTCTCACTGCATTTTCTATCGCCTGAAATGTAAAGTTTTTGGCATCAAGAACCGCCTCGTGTATCGATAATCCTTTCACAATATTCGCTAATATAGCTGCAGAAAAAGTACATCCTGCACCATGATTGTAATCAGTTGCAACTATCTTTCGTTGAAATATATCAAAAGTAACGCCATCATACAGCAAGTCTGTAGCTATATTATCATCAAACCGATTACCCGATTTAATGACAATATATTTGATGCCATAGCTAAACAACTTTTCAGCAGCTACTTTCATTTCAGAAATGTTGCTAATAGACGTTACTCCGGTTAACATCGCTGCTTCCAAAATATTGGGCGTAATAATATCCGCTTTGGCTAATAACTTTTCTTTGTAAGTCTCTAAATTAACCGTGCAATCATTATCGATTGATAATTTTGTAGCCATAACGGGATCAACTAACAATACACTGGGTTTCATGTTTTCTAGATAATCAACCAATGTATTAAAGTTATCAATGTCTGAAACCATGCCCACTTTCATACCAGCTAGATCAACCGCCATCGCTGTTTGTAATTGAGCCGCAAATGGATTATTAGGTACTGTATATTGCGTCACTGCCCATGTTTGTGGCGCCATCGTAACAATATTTTCAATAGCCACCAAATTAAATATGTTGTATTTTTCGAAAGTTCTAATGTCCGCTTCTATACCACCGCCGCCACTAGTATCTGACCCACCGATAGATAATATTTTATTCATAATTCTCCCATTTTAATTTTGTCTTGTTATAATTATAAATGCTATTATACTAGTTTACTGGGTGATATCAAATCTATTTTTTATTTAAAAATGCCTCAGACAATGGTAATGACTTGTCTGAGGCATTTATTCTGGCTAAAATATTAGTTCCCGTTTATTTCAAAATATGTCCTTTTGTGGCTAGTCTATTGCAACAAAACGAAACCCAATCACCACCTGTAGTACTGCCTAGCTTATCTTGGCCTAACTTTTCAAATTGTTCTAAAAAAAACATTTTTTTCTCCTCAAATTATACTTTATATTTACTTATTATTTTCCCTAATATCATAGTCTATCACAATAAAATATTCACAAATGGTTATTATATTGTGGTAAATGGTTACTACTTAAACACTTGTGGTAAACGTTTATCTTTTACTGTAAAATATAACTATAATCAAGGGGGATGATTATGTACATTTTATCAGTTACTCATATCCTACTGGGGTTTTGTAGTTTATCAAGTATTGAATTTATCATGTTTTGCACTATAAGTCGAACTAAAATACGCTTGAAAATTTACTTGCTGTTTATCTTAATTGAACTGTTAACAACATCATTCTTAGGCATCCCAGCTCGGATAATACACATCCTAATTCTGATATTACTAGACAAAGAAAAACAAAATCTTAATCTCATCACTTTTTATGCACTATATACCGTGGTATCCGTATCAGCTTTCGGTGCAATAATTCAGTCATTGGGTAAGTGGTTTGGGTTAACATACCTCTTAGAAAATAATATCATATCTATTTACGACAGTATTGCTACGCCAATACTCATAGGAGTTATACAGTTCGGTGTAATCAAACTGATTGCACCGAATCTAGAAATTATACGAAAAAACCAACATTTGCAAAAAAGCAATCGTTTGAAATTTATCAACACACTACTATCCATTAGCTTAATACTTTATTTATCAACCTACCAGTTTAACAATGCTTCATATAAAAATGTGGTTAATATGTTCTTTGTTATTAGTTTAATATCATTATTGGTTTATCTTAAAAATACTACCCAAAATTATTTCAACTTTCAATTAGCGCAGCAAAAACAACAGCAATTAGATCATCTAACAACTTATACAACACAAATCGAAGATCTCTACAAAAGTATTAATGGGTTTCGTCATGATTATGCCAATCTAATCATCAGTTTAGAAACAAGTATACAAGCCGGAGATATCAATCAAATCCGCTGTATATATGAGGATGTATTAAAAAAATCTCCGAATGTATTAAATCATGAGAATCATACCTTAGGATCATTAACAAAAATCGACATTCCTGCTATCAAAAGTATTCTATCAAATAAAATTATTTTAGCCCTAGAAAAGGGTATTCATATAGAATTTGAAATCGAACAAAAATGGTCAACTTGTCACGTTGATATTTTTGATTATATCCGTATGCTAGGTATTTTGTTAGACAACGCTATTGAAGCCAGCGAATCATGTTCATTAGCATTTATTAATATTGCGTTTATTACAGATAATATTAAGCAGGAACATCGTCTCATTATTGAAAATTCAACTAGCCAAGAATTTATTGATATTGGCCAAATTTTTCAAAATGGCGTAACTAGCAAAGGTGCTAACAGGGGCATCGGATTAAACAGCATACAACAGATTTTAAGTAATTATGAACAAGCACATATAGAAACCGAATATAGCAATTATCGATTCCGACAGACATTGATTACACAAGGGTAAATTTTATGCACATCAACATTTTAGAAGATGATATTATACAGCAACAAAAATTACGACGCTACTTAAACGAATTAGTCCAGGAAAACAATTGGTCATGCCAACAGATTAACACTTACTCAAAGCCAGAACAATTATCACAGCACTTAATTAGTAATGGAACGCATCACATATACTTTCTCGATATTGAAATCAAAGGATCGGATAAAAAAGGGTTCCAGGTCGCTAAAGAAATTAGAAAACATGATCCATATGCTGCTATTATTTTTGTCACGACTCATTCTGAATTCTTGCCACTTACTTTCCAATATCATATCTCTGCACTGGATTTTATAGATAAGACGCAAGCATCAAGTGATTTTAAGCAGCAATTAAAGGAATGCTTAACTCATCTTGTAGAAAAAAAACATCAAGATACACCGCTAGATCTATTTCATTATAGTACCTCACAATGCCATTTTCAGGTACCTTTCAATGATATTCTTTTCTTTGAGACAATACCTGGTACACGGCAAATCGCTTTAGTGAGTAAAAATAAACGTATCCAGTTCACTGGTCGACTACAAGACATCGAGACGATGGATGATCGGTTATTCCGCAGCCATCGTTCCTATCTTGTAAATATTAATAAAATTGAACAAATTGATAAAGTCAATAATGAAATTATCCTTCATAATCAACTAACTTGTCTAATTTCCCGAAGAAAAGTACAGGCATTAAAAAACCTCCTGTAACTAAAAAGTCAGGTTTACTGTTAACATCTCAGTAAACCTGACTTTTTTATTTTTTTGTCTATAATTTGAATAGTAGCGTGCTTATTCTTTTTACAACTGAACTATATAAAATAGTATTTTATGTAATGAAAAGAAAATTATATAATATTTATTCACCGAAGAGAAGAAAATTTACTATCCTTTTTTAATGGCCACACAATCAAATTAACAAAAGTTACCATTAGCAAAAAGTGAGATGCTTGCTCCAAGTCTCTTGCAGAAATAATATTTAAGATACCCACATCTGTAAAAAAACGTAGTGATGCAATGACAAAATATACTATAAATGCTCCTAATGCTATTGCAGCGTTCGTATCATCTGACATAATTATTATTTAGCCAAATCCTTCCCAAATTGATATCCTTTATCATAGCCCCACACAAATGCACCGCCAACTCCTCCAGCAATCCATAAACCTGCCACAATCAGAGGAGCTATTCCTCCAGACTCTAGTAATTCTTCAGAATTTAACTCTTTAAAATTATTTAATCTCAGATAGTTATCCATGACTTTTCTCCCAGTCCCACGTTTTTTTATCGTTGCGCAACGAGTAATCCGAGTATACAAAAATTTATTAACAATATATACATAAATGAGGTCAGTGGCTATCTTAGGATAGTAAACGGTAAAATGGGTCCATTTAGGAGTATTAACAACCATTCATGGAACATTCAAAAGCAATTTATAGTTAACCTTCGAGTGACTATTTGAATAATTGCTTAATACCGATTTTACTGCAAAAAATCATGGATTTCTCCACGCCATAAACGTCTACTTATTAAGAGCTGCGCAACGATGGAATTAAATATACACTCACTTGTTGCGTTTTTATATATAAATGGAACGAACGGTCATGTTGAATGGTTAAAAGTCCACCATTCAACACAAAATAACAACCAGAAGCAATGATAATGGTGGTGCTTTTCTAGTTTACGAAATGAGCAATAAAGGGATAGGATAATTTTTTATCAAATAAACCCTAGCTAGGGCGTCTATACCACAATCATGTTCGTCTATTTGTAGAATATAATTTAATTTATTTCCAAAAAAGAACTTACATCGCAGTTATCCACAATATAAGCTCATTCTAATTTTCAAGTCCAACTAAAGTATAAAGCAAGCAATGAAAAAATGTATAATATATAAAAATTTTTGATACTATCAATGATGTTAGTATATATAAGCAATGCAGTAACACTAAGTAAAATAACAAATATCAAACTAAAAATTTTTAAAACACTTTTGCTTGTTATAGTCATAATTTATTTACCTTAATTTTTCTTTGTGAGCGCGTATCCAATAGTATATCCAGCCGCAAAAGCACCACCCATACCAGCAGCCACCTTCAGAACTACAGCGCCACCCACTATTATGGGCACCACGCCACCAACAACTTCAGGAAGTTCTGAGTGATCCAAAGTTTTAAAACTATCCATTCTTCTTTGCTTTATATCCAACATATGCTCCAACTCCCGCTGCTCCCGCTAATAAACCACCTGTTATAACCGCTCCCTTGGTAATAACTACCCCACCGATGATGAGTGGGAAAATACCACCTTCAATTTGTTCAAGCTGTCTGTTATCAATAGTTTCAAATTCAGACAAACTAATCAATGATTGTGAGTTCATAAACTCTCCTTTAAATAAAATATTCCATGTGAAGTGTTATACATGATGATAATAAAATGGACAATACTTTTAATTTATAAATGAAAAATTCTTTATAGTTGGTTTTAGTCAATTACCCCTGAAAAATCCACAAAATTTTTGTTCAATTATTCGGCTTAATTTTACAAGCTATCACTCACTATACATAAGACACACAAGATTACTAAAAAGAATGAAGCTATTACAATAAATTAACACTCTTTAAACTTACAAATAAAACCACTTAAAAGGAAATTAAATATCCAAAATATGACTGCGGCTATAATAGCAGTTAATAAAGATGTTTTTTCTCCCATTATGGTTACAGGTATTAAAAAAATCGAAACATAGTTGCACCGCAATCCATTAATAAATTTTCTTGTGTATGTGTTTACATATAAAAACGAACAATTTCATTTTAAAAGTACTCCGAACTTATTTCACATTATAACAATAGCCTCTTTCTATCGTTGCGCAACGAATACATTAAATATACAACAAAGAATAAATAATGAATACATCATACACTAAATGATCATTTGATTACATTGAACGGTTGAAAGTCCACCATTCAACACAAAATAACAACCAGTTATGATCAATTAATAACAAAATGCCCTTCTCATTATAAAATAAGCTTTTAACGTTATTTTTATAGGAGCGCATAAGTATGAGAAAGTTTCATTATATATCACAACTTGAAGAAAAAGATTGTGGCGTAGCAGCACTGGCTATGATTTTAAAGCGACACGGATCAGATGTTTCATTAGCTAACATTCGTGAACGCTGTCAAACCTCCTTATCGGGTACAACGGCACTAGGCTTAGTGAAGGCCGCTGAATCATTCAATATGGATGTCCGTCCTATTCAAGCTGACCTTACCTTATTCGACATGAAAGATTTACCTCTGCCGTTCATCGCTCATGTTGAGAAAAAAGGTCAATATTTGCATTATTATGTAGTGTACGGATTCACTAAAAACAAAGTTATCATTGCAGATCCAGATCCAACAGTTGCTAAAACCGCAATGACGTTACAAGAATTCTCTAAAGAGTGGACTGGTGTCGCATTGTTCATGTCGCCTTCACCCAAATATAAACCTTTTAAAGAAAATAAAAACAGTATCCTATCCTTTCTGCCAATTATTAGTCGACAAAAAGAGTTAATTGCTAATATTGTCGTCGCTTCTTTGCTAGTCACTTTAATTAGTATCGCTGGCTCTTATTATATGCAACTAGTGATTGATGCTTATATTCCTAGTGCTATGTCTAATACATTAACCGTTGTTTCATTAGGACTCATTGCCACCTATGTGTTACAACAGCTACTTAGTTTTGCTCGCACCTATCTGTTAACTATTATGGGACAACGGTTATCGATTGAAGTCATACTATCATACATACGGCACTTGTTCGAACTACCTGTTAATTTCTTTGCCACACGCCGAACAGGTGAAATTGTAACGCGTTTTAATGATGCCAACACCATTATTGATGCGATGGCAAATACAATTCTCTCACTTTTTTTAGATTTAGGCATCACGATAATTGTTGGCAGCGTCTTAGCAATTCAAAATACAAAACTTTTTCTACTATCCCTAATCTCTTTCCCTATCTACTTCTTGATTGTCTACTGTTTCATGAAACCATTTGAACGATTGAATCAAGAACAGATGTCGAGTAATGCAACACTTAGCTCCTCTATTATTGAAGATATCAATGGTATTGAAACCATAAAATCTTTGACAAGCGAGAAGACGAGCTATCAAAAAATTGATCGTGAATTTGTTGATTATTTAAAAAAGTCCTTTGCCCATCAAAAAAGCGAAGCCATTCAAAGTAGTATTAAACAAGCAACGCAACTCATTCTCAATGTACTCATTTTATGGTTGGGCGCCAAGCTAGTGATTAGTAATCAAATTAGTGTGGGTCAGTTAGTTACTTATAATGCATTACTAGGCTACTTTACCGAACCGTTTCAAAATATTATTAACTTGCAGGCGAAATTACAAACGGCAACGGTTGCTAACAGACGCCTAAACGAAGTATATCTTGTAAAATCAGAGTTTAAAAAATCAGAATCACAAGAACTTCATCATAACAACCCTCATAACATTACAGTTGATGACGTCAGCTATCAATACGGTTATCAAAAAAACATATTACACCACTTTTCAATTAAGATTCCTTTTGGTGAAAAAATCGCCTTGGTCGGTGTTAGTGGTTCTGGTAAATCCACATTAGCTAAACTACTTGTTAACTTTATCTCACCCAATGCTGGCAACATTTTTATTGGTGAACAAAACATTAAACACGTTCAACGACAAAATTTAAGACAACATATTCTTTATCTACCACAAAATCCATACATATTTACTGGAAGCATATTAGATAATTTAACACTAGGTGCTCGTGAAAATACAACACAAGAAGACATCCTACATGCTGTTGCGCTTGCTGACATTAAAGATGACATCGAAAATATGCCACAAAGTTATCAAACCGAAATTTCAGAGGAAGGTGGCATGTCTGGAGGCCAAAAACAGCGTATCGCTTTAGCTAGAGCCCTCCTTAGTAATTCTCAAATACTTATTTTGGATGAATCAACTAGTAATCTTGACGTCGCAACTGAAAAAAAGATTATTGATAATTTATTATCGCTTAAAAATAAAACTATCATTTTTATTGCACATCGCCTGACTATTGCTGAAAAAGTCCAACGCGTTATTCTGCTTGAAAAAGGAATCATCAGTGAAGATGGTAACCATGCCGAACTTATGCATAAAAAATCAAAATACTATCATCTTGTAAAGCATTAATAATGGGAGGTACAACTATGTTCAACGAAAAGCTTTTAGAAAGCTCAGAATTTTATACTAAAAGATATCAAAACTGCACAACACTCATTATTTTTCCAACGCTCATTCTTTTAGTCTTGCTTATTTTGCTTGCTTGTCTTACTCATAAAGAAACAGTTATTAAAAGTACTGGAGAGATAGCACCAATCAAAATACTAAGCACAATACAATCAACAAGTAATAATCCCATCATTAAAAATGAATTGCTTACAAAAAAGGAAATCACTGCTGGAGATATTCTGATTCAATATCAGAACACTGAATCCGATACCAATTTACAATTACAAAAATCAGCGCTTAAAAATATGCAAGAACATGTGCGAGCACTCACTGTCTATAAAGACAGCATCAAACAGGATCAAAATTTATTTACTGCTGAAGATAACTATGGTTGTGCCACATCATACCAAAGTTATCTTGCTCAACGTCGCAGTTTGACAACAGACCATCAGCAACAAATCAATGACCAAGACCACGTCAAGCAGCAACAAACGATTATAGCAGAAGCTATAAATAAGAAAAATTCAGAGCTTAACCAGTACCAAGACCTGATTAATGCCATAATAAAAAACACAAGCCTCTCACCTAAAAATGCCTACTACAACACCTTCTTAGACTACCAACATCAATCACAAGAGTTACCCACTTCACAGGTAGATAAACTAAAAAAAGAAACTGTAACTAGTATTCAACAACAAATTGATTCAATAAATGAGGCGTTAACTAACTATAAGACACAATATGCTGGTTTTTCTTCCACAAATTTAGCAGAAGATGCGCTCACAAACAAGTTCAACGAACTAAAATCACAACAACTAGCCTCTATTACGAAAGAATTAGAAACGCTTAATCAAGAAATTGAACAAACCAAAATACAACACGCTGCAACAGAAACGAGTAGCAAAAATACTATCATTGCTAATGAATCCGGTACGGTCAATTTACTAATGAACAAAACAAAATTAACTAGTATCCCTCAAGGAACTAATCTTGCACAAATATATCCAAACCTCAAAACAATGCCTGAATTAAAAGTTAGTTTTTATATCTCTGCAAATGAAATTTCAGAGATAGTAGAAAATCAGTCAATACGGTATCATTTGGCAGAAAAAAATAGCAAACGCATGGTAATATCAGGTAATATTACAAATATTTCTGCTAATCCTATGACAACAAAAGATGGTAATTTTTATCAAGTCGGTGCTACATTAAACTTACATTCAAAAGACTATCAAAATATTCATTATGGACAAACAGGAACAGTTAGTATCATCACAGGAAAAAGTACTTGGATTTCATATATTAAAAATACGTTGATTCATCAATAACGTGGACAACCTAAAAACGTATCACCTTTTACTCAAGGTGATACGTTTTTTGATTTCTATCCACGAATAGAGCACGAGCACAAACATGACCTAATGAACTCCAATATCAATTGTTGATCATCACAGATCACTCCAATTGAAAAGCACAACCGCCTTGCTGTGTTTTTCAATCGTGAATCTGTACTATTCCAAAAAATTTTCCAAAGCTGATCGACATAAAAATGTGATCTAACATACTAGCTTTTTTACAATTAGTTCATACTCATTAATTTTAAAGATTGAACTACATATGCAAAGGTAATGAGTTTGAATAAATAACAATTTCATTTCATATCCTTCTCCCCGTTAACGCACTTCAATAACAAGAACACTTTATAACTCAAATCAAGTATTCTAAAAAATATAGACTGAGTTACCATAAAAATAAATTCTATGGCGCATGCACATTATCGCCTGAAATTAATTTTTTTCAAAATTAATTCATACAATTCCCCAATTATAAACAACAATTAGCACGATTAAAATCAATCTAAATTTCAAAACATAAACCAAGAACATCAAATAATTTCAATGATTATTTCTTATGATGTGATTTAATATTTTTCATCCTCCTTTTAATCTCGTTGGATCTTAATTCATATAACAATAACTATATACGAAAGATTTATTTTTTCTACTTCAATAACATAAACGGCTATAAAAACGCACTCAACGGTTAAAACATATGTACCGAATTAAAAAAAGGCCTCATAATATCTGACGCCTTTTCATACAATGAACAGTTATTTACTTTTTTGTGCCTTTTTAGCCTTGATTTCTTTTAATAATTTCAAAGCACGATCTCTTGTTTTCGCGTTTGGACTTTTCAATCGTCGATATGCACTGCTTAAATCATTTTTTTCTACCATTATTATTTTTTCCTTTTCGATAAATAGTAACAATTACTTTTAATTATAGTAATTATTACTATTTAAGTCAATAGATTAATAACAACTAGTACGTCAATCTATCAACAACCTATACTAATAAGTAGCCATCGTACTCAAATATGGTACCAAAGTTTCTACTGCTGTTTTTAAGTTATACTTTTTATTATCAAGGTGTACTACTTTACCATTTTCATCAAAAAATTTGCCTGACACTTGCTCTAAAGTATTATTAAGTGCCAAATATGCTCCGACCGGTACTTCTGTGTTGTCTATTTTTTGAGTATATCTCATCAAATCGCTATTTACCTGTCCAGGATAAAAACTATTAACTGTAGTATTGGTATCTTGCAACATTTGATTCAATAAAATCATTAGCAGCGTTTTGTGTGTGATTACCCACGCTGCTCTAAAAAGTGAGCTGCTTTGTATTTCACAAATCGGTACAAACTTTACTGCCTGTGGTTGTCCTGTGATAATCAAAACCCTACTGTTTGCTAATAAGCCACGTAATTTAGTCGTCAGATAGTAATGTGGCAATAGATTCATCTGAATATTTTCTGTTGCGTTCCGTGGAAAAACACCCGCACTATGAATGAATACATCAATATGTGAAACCAGTCGTTTAATTTCGTCAACCACACGCTTACGTTCAGTTTCATTGGATAAATCGCCAGTAATTACTTTAACATGATTGCCCAGTCTCTTCTGAGCTATCTGGGCTTTATATTCATGATGGCCAACAATAATGATATTGTGTCCTTCTTTTGCTATTTCCTTGGCAATAGCAAATCCCACACCAGAAGTACCACCCGTTATAACGATATTTTTCATCAACATTCTCCTTAACATATTTTTTTAGGGTGCCGTAAATCTAACCACATCTTGCTAATGAACAAAAACCTGATAGGCGATGTTAATTATTTGGGGACGATATCCTTGATATTGAGTTAATTCTTTAGCAATTCGTAAGTGAATACGTTGAGATAAGAAAGGTTCTGCCAATAATGCCAAATAAGTATCAAAAGACCAAATGCCATCTAGGTTATCAAAATAATTCTCAACTTCATTTGGCAAACCGTGATTAGAATGGAGACATGTCTGTAAAATCAATTTTAAAATTTCTTCTTGTCGTATTAAAAAATCATGACTACATATCTCATCTAAAATCTGTTGTAACACAACTTGATTATTTTGAAATTGATAAGCTTTTTCGCATAATTCATTCATTAAAAATTCGTCAAATAACCTCGCATGACATAAGTCATCTAAAGTTAAAGACATGGCACTAAAAATTTTAATCATGCTACTCAGCTGAATATCTGTCTGCCCTCTTTCAAATTTAGAAATCATACTACGCGACAACCCTGTCACCCTTACTAAATCATTGACAGAAACGTCACGTGCTTCTCGCATACTACGAATTAATTTACCTAAATTATTGACCTCTGAAAAAATATTGCCTAAATCATTCATATAACTTCCTTTTAGTTCACTTGCTTTCGTTAACGCTAAACAGCTCATTTTTATTATATCCATAAATATTGCTTATTCTTTCAATTTTTCTTATAAGAAAAACTTTTTAAGCATTCTACGCCAAATTTAACAGGCCACATGCTGATGAATTTTTATTTTTAAAAACTATTGACAACTCATCAAATTCTTAGTATTCTTATCTCATAAGTAACTCGGAGATAATGATGCAAAAATTAACAGTTCAACTCAATAATGCTTGGTGGCGTCGGTAGAGTCAGCTTTTCGGTAACGGATAAAGCTGATGTTTAAAACATTTGTTTTATCCATACCGACTTTTTTTGCAATAATCGAGTCTGTATGGGAATATGCCATGCAGACTTTTCTTTTGACCTTGGAAAGCCTTGCGTGGCGAACCAAGGTCATTTTAGTTTAGAAGAACAACGAGATTGGGAGAATATCATGAATAAACGACTTTTGTCGGCAATTGCAATTATTATTGCATTCCTAGCCGTAGCATTTATTGTTACTAGCAAACCAAACACACAAGAAAAAAAATCAACTTACGTGCCAACTGTTGGTATTTTACAACTAGTCACACACCCTGCTTTAGATCAGATTCATCATGGTATTATTGAGGGACTCCAGTCGCAAGGGTACTCAGGTAAAAAGATTAAAATTGACTACCAAAATGCTCAGGCTGACCAATCAAATCTCAAAACAATGTCACAAAAATTTGCCAATGAGAATGCTGATTTGACAATCGGTATTGCCACACCAGCTGCTCTGTCATTAGCTAAAACAGCTGATGGTAATAATCCAGTTATCCTAGCCGGAATTACTGACCCTGCGGGATCTGGACTAGTCAAGACAACACAGCACCCAGGAAACAATGTGACCGGTGTTTCTGGAGACTCTCCTTTGCAGCAACATTTGGATGTTGTTCAACAAGTCGTTCCCAAAGCAAAAACATTAGGTATTATTTACACAACTTCAGATCATGGTGGTGAATATAATGCTAAAAACATGGAAAAGCTAGCTAAGAAATCTGGCTACACTGTTAAAATGTACACAATTTCAACCACTAACGACATGCAACAGGTTGCCGAAACGATGGCCAGTCAAGTTGATGTTGTCTATGCACCACAAGATAACGGCGTTGCAAGTGCTATGAAAACACTCATTAACGTCACCAACCAAGAAAAAGTTCCAGTTATCCCTGCCGTCGAAACGATGGTGAAAGATGGCGGAGTCGCCACTATATCCGTTAGCCAGTATGATATGGGTTATCAAGCTGGTGTCATGGCCGGGCAAGTATTGAAGGGTAAGAGCACTGCAAATTACCCTGTCAAAACCATTACAAAAGGCGAAATGACTGTCAACTTAAAGCAGGCCAAACTGCTAGGTATTAATTTACCAGCAAGTATGGTTAAGGAAGCTGAAACTAAAGGAGAAGTATTCAAATGAGTATGATTGTATCTAGTATTGGGCAAGGACTCTTATGGGCCGTGCTCGGTGTCGCATTGTTTCTCACGTTTCGAATTTTAAACTTTCCTGATATGACCGTTGAAGGCTCTTTCCCTTTAGGCGCGTCAACAGCAGTAACAATGATTGCTCACGGAATTGACCCATTTATCGCGACTATTGCTGCTTTCTTAGTCGGTACAGTTGCAGGATTAATTACTGGGCTACTTTATACCAAAGGAAAAATTCCTGTCCTCTTATCTGGTATTTTAGTCATGACGGCAACATTATCTATTAACCTTCGTATTATGGGTTCAGCAAATATCTCATTGCTAAATCAAAAGTCAATTTTCTCTATCAAAATATTACAACATTTACCCAAATATTTTGACTCTGTTTTCTTAGGCTTGTTCATTATTGCTATTATCACAGCAGGATTAATCTTCTTCTTGCAAACCGAATTAGGACAAGCTTTTATTGCTACTGGTGACAACCCTAACATGGCACAATCAATCGGGATCCAAACAGACCGCATGACAATCATGGGATTAATGTTATCAAACGGTCTTATCGCTTTTGGAGGAGCTGTTATCGCACAAAGTAATGGTTATGCTGACATCAACATGGGTATTGGCATTATTGTTATTGCCTTAGCTTCGATTATTATTGGCGAAGTTGTCTTCGGTGAATTAACATTAAACGAACGCTTAGTTGCTGTTATTATCGGCTCTATTTTATATCGATTAGTCTTATTAGCTGTCCTACGGCTTGGTTTTTCTACCAACGACATTAATCTTATTTCAGCTATCGTCTTAGCTGTCGCTATGATTTTACCTCAACTTCGTCATGCGTTGAATCTCGATAAGATAATTAAGAAAGGTATTACACCTCATGACTAAACCAGTTTTCTCCCTTAAAGATGTCATCGTCACAGTTGGAGATAGTATTCAAATACTAAAATCAATTAATTTCGATATTTACGATGGTGATTTCATCACAGTTTTGGGTACTAACGGTGCCGGTAAGTCAACACTGTTTAACACTATTGCAGGTAATCTATCAGTAGCATCTGGTGAGATTTTGCATAATGGTAATAATATTGTTCATGAAACAGCCGTTAAGCGCACAAATTATATTGCTCGTGTCTTTCAAGATCCTAAAATGGGTACTGCGCCTAGAATGACGGTCGCCGAAAATCTACTTCTTGCTGAAAAGCGAGGTAGCAGGCGTACGTTGCGAAATCGTGGACTAACACAGAAAAAATTGACTGAATATGCGCAATTAACCAAAGTAATGGGCAACAATTTAGATAGTCGCCTCAATACAGCAACTGGTGATCTATCTGGCGGTCAACGTCAAGCACTAAGTTTTCTAATGGCTACACGTGTCAAACCAGAGCTACTTTTGTTAGATGAACATACCGCTGCACTTGATCCCAAAACATCTGAGCAACTGATGCTTGCAACTAATGAACAAGTTACTGCAAATAATCTGACTGCCTTAATGATTACACATAATTTAGCCGATGCGTTGAAATATGGCAATAGGTTAATTATTTTAAACGCTGGTAACATTGTACTTGATGTGCGTGATGACGAGAAAAATGCTCTTGATGAGACACAAATTTTAAAATACTTTGTTAGTTAATTTTCAACTTACTCAAACAGCGGTGGTACTGAGAAGTACACTGCTGTTTTCATTCGGACTGATTATGTGTATAATCTAATTTGTAACACATAATATATTAACGAGGTACTCACATGAGAAAAATAGGTGTTGTTGGCGTTGGGCATGTTGGTGTAACGGTAGCCCACATCATTATTGCACAAGGATTAGCAGATGAAATTATTTTAGTGGATAAAAATCCAGAGAAACTTGCATCTGAAGAGCTTGATTTTCGTGATGCTGCCAGTCTATTAGATCATCATGTCGAAGTACATGCTGGAACAGCAAAAGATTTATCAGACGCTGAAGTGGTTATTTCTGCTCTAGGCCATATCGAATTGATTAAACCTGGTGGCGACCGTTTTACAGAACTAAAAGCTAATACGCCAGAGGTACAACAAGTTGGCTCTGACTTAAAGCAAGCAGGATTCAATGGTGTGCTCATCGTCATATCAAATCCTGTTGATGTTATTACTGGCATCTATCAAAAAGCCACTGGTCTCCCAGCAAATCAAGTGTTTGGTACTGGGACTTATCTAGATACTGCACGCTTAAAACGTGCATTAGGTGACGCATTATCAATTGATCCGCGCGGAATTAGTGGTTATATGCTTGGAGAGCACGGTGATTCACAATTTGCCGCGTGGTCTACTGTTAAGGCATTGGGAAAAAATGCCGATGAATTAGTTAAATTATATGACATTAATCTAGATAGAGTGGCAGAAGCTGCACGTATCGGTGGTTTTACCGTTTTTGCCGGTAAAAAATATACGAATTTTGCCATTGCTCATGCCGCCGTCTCTCTTGCAAAATTAGTTCTATCCAATGCACGCAGAGAAGCCATCGTTTCTCATTATGATGAACGATTTGAAGGATATATTTCCACACCAGCCATTATTGGACGCAATGGTGTCACTGCTGAGTTTGATTTACAACTTACCGATGAAGAAAAGATGCTATTACAAGAATCAGCTAACGCAATTGCTGAAAAAACAGCAGCTTACTTATAAATAAAAAAAGCGAATCAAATGATTCGCTTTTTTTATTTAAGCCGCTTTAATATAGTTAACACCGTCAGCCTTAGGTGCTTGTGTTTTACCAAAGAAGAACACGAGCACAATAATTGTGAGTACATATGGTGCTAATTGTAACCAGATTGAAGGAACATTTTTCAAACCTGGTAACTGTGCCCCAATCACAGCAAGTGACTGTGATAAACCAAAGAACAATGAAGCACCCAAAGCGCCTATTGGATTCCAACGACCAAAAATCATTGCAGCCATCGCCATAAACCCTTGTCCAACAATTGTACTAGCTGAATAGTTTAATGAAATTGACTGTGCAACAACTGCGCCACCAATGCCACCAAGTAATCCAGAAATCATCACACCAGAATAACGCAGGCGTGCAACATTTAAACCAAGTGTATCGGCAGCCTGTGGATTCTCACCAACCGAACGCAGACGTAAACCAAATTTTGTTTTAAAGATGATATACCATGATAGCCCAGCAACAAGAATTGCCAACCAAGCTGGTCCAGATGTTTTTTCAAAGAATAATGGACCTAATACTGGAATTTTTGATAATCCGGGAACTGTCGCATATCCAAAGTCTTGCCCGATAGACTCCGTTTGCCCTTTACCATATAAAACTTTAATTAAGAATACACCCAAAGCCGGAGCCATCAGGTTAATGACTGTTCCAGAGATAATATGATCCGCGCGTAATGTCACTGTAGCAACAGCGTGGATTAACGAAAAAGCAACCCCAACAATGGCGCCAGCTAGCAGACCTAACCAAGGTGTAGCAGCACCAAGTTGTTTAGCAAATGTTAGGTTAAAGACGACTGCTGCAAAAGCGCCCATTCCCATAATTCCTTCCAGACCGACATTAACGACACCTGAACGTTCAGAAAAAGTGCCACCAATTGAAGTAAATATCAGCGGTGCTGAATAAACCAATGTACTAGATATAACAAGTGATAACATTGCCATGAATGACATTTTATTCACCGCCTTTCTGCTGATTCTCTTTTGCTGCCTTTTTATTGGCTGCCTCTATAGCTGCTTTTTCGTCCATGGCTTTGATTCGTTTTTGAATTAATAGAATTAAATAACGAACACCAACAAAGAAAATAATTGAGGCTGTAACGATATCCACCAACTCAAATGGTACACCAGAAGACATCGGCATTCCTAATCCACCGATTTTCAATACAGAGAAAATTGCAGCCGCACCGAGTATGCCAAGATAAGAGCCGCCCCCAAGTAAAGCAACAGCCATACCATCAAAGCCTATTGATGGTGACCCATTTTGCGTAAAGAAGTTCAGATAATTACCAAGTCCCTCAATGGTTCCCGCCAAACCTGCCAATCCACCAGATATTGCCATAGCTATTGTGGCATTACGTTTCGCTGACATACCAGCATATCTAGCTGCATCAGGGTTTAAACCAACCGCACGAATTTCAAAGCCAAGTGTTGTTTTCTTCATAACAAACCAAACAACAACAATCATGGCTAGAGCAATAAATATTCCTGCTGAAATGCTTGATCCTTGCGTCAAGTCAGTCAACCATTTCATCTGTAGCGACGCGTTGGCACCTACTTGTTTAGTTGTTTCTGCAGACTCCTTAATATTCTTAGACATCGTATTTTGCAAGATATCATTTCCTAAAAAGAGGAAAATATAATTCATCATGATTGTCACAATCACTTCACTGGCGCCAAACTGTGCCCGTAACCAACCAGGAATGAACCCAGCAATGGCACCCAAACCTGCTCCGATGATTAACGCACTCGGTATCATGATGATCGCTGACATATCAGGGAAACTCAAAGCATACCAAACTGCACCAACCCATCCGGCCAAAGCTTGACCTGACAAACCAATATTGAAGAATCCTGCAGTCGAAGCCACTGCAAACCCTAATGCTGTCAAAATTAAAGGTGTCATCTGCGTCAGTACACCACCAATATCCTGCATTGACCCGAAGGCCGAGCCAAGCAACGCAACATAACCAGAAATCGGGTTATAGCCAAATACTAACATAATCACTGCGCCGACAATTAACCCAAATAAAACAGAAAACATTGCCACAGAAAGGTTATTCTTTTGTGCAATCATTAGGACCCCACCTCTTCTTTCAATGCTGCACGAGCTTCTGTTAAGCTCATACCTGTCATCAACAAGCCAAGCTCTTGTTTGTTTGTGTCTTGAGCGTCAACTATTCCGACAATTTTACCATTATTAATAACAGCAATGCGATCCGATAAATTAAGAATCTCATCTAACTCAAAGCTAACGACTAATACGGCTTTACCCGCTGTACGCTGTGCGATTAAACGTTGATGAATATATTCAACCGCGCCAACATCCAATCCACGGGTCGGCTGGGCAGCAATCACAAGGTCATTATCACGATTTAACTCACGTGCAACTACAGCTTTTTGTTGGTTCCCACCCGACATTGAACCCGCGGCCACATGAATACTAGCAGCTCGCACATCAAATTCCTGAACTAATTTGTCAGCTAATTTATCCATTTCAGCAGGTTGTAAGACACCTGATTTTGAAATAGGCTGTTTATAGTACGTTTGTAATGACAAATTTTCAGACAACGTCATTTCAACTTCCATACCAAAACGCAATCTATCTTCAGGAATATGGCCAACACCCGCTTCAGTAATATAACGCGGCGTTTTGTTGGTAATATCCTCTCCTTTTAGCTTAACATGTCCTGCTTGTACCTTTGTTAATCCAGTAATTCCTTGGATCAATTCTGTTTGGCCGTTTCCATCGATACCAGCCAAACCAACAATTTCACCTGATCGCACATCAAGTGAAAAGTTTTTAACAGCAGCAACACGGCGTGTATCCTGCACTTCTAAGTTATCAATCGACAATACTACTGCACCAGGTTGGGCTACTTCTTTTTCAGTTTTAAAACTAACTTCACGGCCAACCATCAAGTCAGCTAATTCCTGAGAAGACACACCAGCAACTGGGAAGGTATCAATTGATTGACCTGAACGAATGACAGTTACCGTATCAGCAGCGGCCCGTATTTCGTCAAGTTTATGCGTAATCAAGATAATTGATTTACCTTCTTGTGCTAAATTGTGCATGATGACAATTAACTCATCAATTTCTTGTGGTGTCAAAACTGCTGTTGGTTCATCAAAAATCAGAATATCAGCACCACGATAAAGGGTTTTTAATATTTCAACACGCTGTTGTTGACCAACTGATATATCAGAAATCTTAGCCATTGGATCAACTGATAAACCATATTGATCTGACAAAGCTTGTATTTTCTTAGCAGCAGTTTTAGTATCTAAGGACAATCCCTTTGTTACTTCTGAACCGAGAATGATATTTTCTGTTACAGTAAAGGCATCAATTAACATGAAATGTTGATGGACCATTCCGATACCTAATGCATCAGACTTTGAGGGCGAGTCGACTGATACTTTTTTGCCATTAATCAGGATTTCGCCGCTAGTAGGCTGTAGTAACCCTGTCAAAATATTCATCAATGTTGATTTTCCTGCACCGTTCTCACCAAGTAACGCGTGAATTTCACCTTGTTGGACTTGTAGGTTAATGTCATCATTGGCCGCAAAATCACCAAATTTTTTGATAATATGTCGCATTTCAATGACTGGTGTTGATTCGGTCATATATTCTTTGCTTCTTTCTATATAAGTTGTAAAAATTCCGCGGACAAAAACTGTTCGCGGAATTTTCCTTAAATAATATTATACCATGTTCTCTAAACATGGATGTTGCAATCATTTTACCTATAATTCGATGAAATTGAAGTAATGCCCACTTATCACGATTATTTTTCTTATTCTACAAGCCAACCGTTACCATCAAGTTATGTGTCATATGAAACATTACTGAATATTGTAACTTTTTGGTCACTAAGCGAACAATCATTAACAAGGCACCTGCGGTTAAATATACAGTCCATTGCTCCGGTGTCGATGGCCCATGGACTGCCGCAAAAACAAACGTTGGCCAAATGAACTGTACAACTTTCCCTAAAGGCTTTGCCTCTTCAAATATAATGCCACGAAAGAAAATTTCTTCAATTATTGGCGCAATAATAACAGTGTTCAGTTTAAATACTAATGCTACTATCCCACCTTGCTGAAACATACTTTCAATCATTTTTTGATTTAAACTAATATCTTGATTTTGTCCAAATATAGCCGGTATTATAAAATCCATCAGAACATTTGTTAAGACCAGCATGATCATAATAAATCCTATTTTTTTCAGATTAATTCGTTCAAAAATAGCAGTTGTCTTTGATACTAAGTAACGATAGCCAAAATATGAAATAACAGCTGAAGCTATCATTGATACCAATACAAGCCAACCGTTAGACTGATCAATAAATATAAAAATATTGGGTATGCTTAAAATAAGATAAATTAATACCGTTAATAAAACTAATTCAATAAGTTGTCCTACTTTTTTCGATATGACAGTTATTACTAGATTAAATATCATTGATTACCCTTTCAATAATTAGTTAAGTTAGTACTACAGACTCAGTTTAGATAGCAGGGGGCATTGTGTACCATATTATCTTCTAATTTATATATGCACATGTTTGGGAAGGTTGAAGAATAACCTTATTCTTATATGCTTATCAACTAATATTAACGAAAAAATCTTGTAATTTAGCATACATTCTATATTGTCTTAGCCTTAATGGATAAAGTATATACGGCCCTATTTATTTAGTGAAATATGATGGTTCCGACACCTCTAAAATTCATTTAATGCCTACTTCACTCATTCATATGATTAACATTACTCTACCTACATCAATGCATATTATATACCAGCAAACATCCCCAATAAAACATAGTCAACATTATTTTTTCGTTGAGACAAAATTACCACTTATTTCCAATAAAGCATTGTTGATGACTTCTAGTATGCACTCTTGCCACAATTACCTCAGCATAAGCAACTGTACTCACTATTTTATGCACCCCTGCACCAAAATGCTCCCAAGAACCACCCGTTGAGCCACCACTAATCATCATTAACTTTTCCAAACTCAATACATTAGGTTCCGTTTTTAAATTTATTTCTACTTCTCCTTAAATAAAAATACAAAATCTGTAACAGAAATATTACAGTAGTAAACTGCACTGCATCGTGCCATCCGTAAAAAAAACTTTCTTCTGAAACAAAGTTTAGCCCCATACGTGCTAGAAAAACACCAAGCATCGTGCTCAATCCACTATACACATATTTTTTTACCACCTGCTATTACCTTCTTTTCTCCATCCTGACAGAATTTGATCCAAATGATACCATCCATTTTTTGCAACATAAGTTGCACCACCAACAATAACTGGCAATAGTGGACATCCCCCCGAAACTTTTGCTGATTCCTGTTCTGACAATTTTTTCATAAATAGTTATCCCCCTTTCGTAATATATTAATATTATATAAAATAAGTTCCTTAAAAATTGAGACATTTTGTCCATACAACTAGCTTCCCCGTTCAATAGCTTTTCATTTAAAAATTAAATTATTTACATTTGTATGCAATACTTTAGATAATTGAATTATTGTATCAATGTCCGGTATTCTCGATCCAGTCTCATATTTGGCTATTGTTGACAAGCTGGTGTTCAACTCATCTGCTAAATCTGCTCTTCTGTACCCTAACTCTAATCTTAATCGTCTGAGATTATATGCAATATCTTTTGATTCACCCCCAATAACTGTGGCTATATCTGCCTCACTCAATCGGCAAAACTCATGGATCTCGATCATTATGCTCCCCTCCTCTGTAGAATTATAACAAAATCGTTTTATATGAATTTCACAATAACTGGCAGTCTAAAAAATGTTATTTTTTATTGATTATCCAGACATTTTATGATAAAATATTGGATTCATTCCAAATATGTTATATCATGGTATCAAAGAATTATTTTGGAGACTATTATGGAGATTGGTAATAAAATTAAAGCGCTCCGTAAAAAAAACGGACTAACACAACAGCAATTTGCTGAAAAATTATATATTTCATTTCAATCTGTCTCTAATTGGGAGCGCCATAAAGGGCGCCCTACAACAGAAATGATGCTCTTAATTATTGAAAAGTTTGATTTACCCTTAGATTTCTTTATTATTCCACCAACTAATCCGTGCGAAGACAATGATGAAGAGCTCATTTTACTGTCTTTCCTAGCCAATATGCATTCGAACAGAGAAGATAGACCTAGCCTCAAACAGCTAGAAAAAACTTCTGGCATCACTATTCAAAAAATTAAACAATATTATCCCTCATATGATGATTTATTTTATGCTGTAATCAACCGAATTGACAAAGACGTTAAAATCAAGGTAGAAACAAGCTTATCCACCAACGATAACCTTATATCAGTTTTTATTAACGATATGGTGCCGATGCTCTACGAGAAGAAAGAGGAGCTACATCTTTTATATACACGCCCATATATTAGAAATACTTGGATTTCATTTATCAAATCCAAGTATTTATCACTAATTACACGATACAGTCCTAAATTGGCTGCTGACATTCTAACCACTGAATACTTAATTGAAATGCTCACATCATTTATTTCTGTCTGGATGAGCCATCCTGAACCGGAACCACTAGTTGATTTTCAGAACCGGATGAAAAAGTATCTATCTAATTTATAACAAACACAAAAAGCAAGACTAATGTGTCTTGCTTTTTGTGTTCGTTTATTAAACATTGTCCATGACTTACTAGCAATGATACAAATGAAAAACTACAATAAGTCAATTCAAACCCGTCATAAATAATCCATGCTACTAAGTAGCTGATTTTAAGCAATACACTATCCAAAAATATCCGATTTTACCACCCACAGTGTATAATTAAACCAAGGTAATATACCTCTGTTGAACAAGAACCCATTTTGAGAAAGAACCCTACAAAAATAAAAATGTCTAGAAAAATTGATTTACCCACTGCAGCTGAAATGCAAAAATTTCATGACAAATCACAACGTCATAATTTTTGGTCACGCATATCAATGCCGCAACGATTGTCATTAGGCTTCTTAACAGTCATTACATCTGGTGCATTATTGCTAATGCTGCCCTTTAGTTACCATGGTAATGTGGGACACACCTTCATGGATGGCTTATTTACAGCTACTTCAGCAGCATCAGTTACCGGCCTCACTGTTGTCGACACAGCGACTCATTGGACCACCTTTGGTCAAATTGTCATCATGGTTTTAATTGAAATTGGCGCACTAGGATTTATGTCATTTTCAGTACTGTTGTTTACAGCCACCCGAAAAAAAATGGATTTAAAAAGTAAAATGATGGTGCAGGAAGTGTATAACCTGCAAAGCCTCTATGATACACGGGTAGTGTTTAGGTATGTTATTAAACTATCGGTTATTATTCAAAGTATCGGCGCAATGTTGCTGGCACCCTTCTTTATACATGATTTTGGTTGGAAGCATGGTATGTTTTATGCCGTATTCCATGCCATTTCAGCATTCGGTAATTCAGGTTTCTCAATTTTACCTCATGGTACAGCTGCCTATAATAATCAACCTTGGATTCTACTAATTATTGCCTTCCTAATTGTGGCTGGTTCTCTCGGGTTCTTAGTCTGGCGTGATCTACTCATATATCGAACAACACATCGCCTAACATTACACTCCAAACTAGCACTTGTCATGACAGGTGTTTTAATTGTGGGTGGGTGGGTGTTGTTTGAATTGACTGAACATAATATGAACTTTGCCCAAGACATCCAACCCATAAATCGCATTTTCGATACTTTATTTATGTCTATTTCATATCGTACCGCAGGATTTGCACAATTTAACTTCGATTCTATGAGCTCAGCAACCGTGTTATTAACTATGATGTTAATGTATATTGGTGGTACCCCAGGATCCACTGCTGGTGGTATCAAAACCACTACGCTTGGTGTGTTGATTCTACAAACACACGCTGCTTTACGTGGAAAAAAGGATGTTGTATTCTCGCATCGTCGCTTATCACACGAAAATATTGTTCGTGCACTGTTATTAGTTTTCGTATCGTTATCATTCTTGGGCATCTTATCATTTTTATTGATGCTTACTCAAGAGCACACTACACATTATGGGCTAGAATACATTATTTTTGAAGTGGTCAGCGCCTTTGCTACAACTGGCTTGACACTTGGCCTAACACCACATCTAACAACCTTTGGACAAGTTATTATCATGCTTGCCATGTTCATTGGTCGTGTCGGCATCTATACTGTCATGTTCTCCATTCTAAATGTACATGATGATAAAGCCCCCTTCCGGTACCCAGAAGAATCCGTTATCATTGGATAACGGATAACAATCATAGTTAGGAGAAATAAAAATGAAACAAACCTATGCCATTATAGGCCTCGGGCGTTTTGGCGGTGCCCTTTTGGAAACATTAGTTGCTAATGGGCAAGATGTTTTAGGCATTGATATTAATGAAGAACATGTTAATGATTATCGTGATATCGCAACACAGGTTGTCATTGCAGATGCTCAAGAAGATGAAGTTTTACGTAAATTAGACATTGCTAGTTTTGATCATATTGTGATTGCCATTGGTCATAATATGCAAGCCAGTATTCTAGCAACCATCAATGCCAAAGACCTTGGTGCCAAAAATGTTATCGCCAAGGCTGAAAATCGCACGCATCTACGTGTACTCACAAAAATAGGCGCAGATGTCGTTGTACAACCTGAACGTGAAATGGGCGAACGGGTAGCACGCAAACTGCTTGCGCCTAACATGTTAAATTTTATTGAACTATCTGATGATTATTCAATGGCAGAAGTTCAAATTGTTAATCCTGCTTTTTATGGTCGATCAATTAGTAACTTGAATATTCGTAAAAAATTTGGATTAAATGTTATTGCTGTCCGTCATGATGGAGATGTTATTGTAGCACCGGATTCAACTTATAAGTTACATGAGAAGGACATCGTCTCGGTGGTTGGTCCTAAAGATATGGTGGACGATTTTGACCAACTTACCAACAATAAATAACCACCAAAAAAATTTTATTCTTCTTCATCAATTTTATTAATTTTATCGAAGACCCTAAATAAGTTTTCCATCTCAGTCAATCGATATTTCTTTGAATGACGATCAAAAATAATCTCAGATTTAATTGGTTCACCGATTTGCAAATCATGCAAGAAAGTTCGGATTTCAGAAATATCGCGCTGAACGGTTTTTCGGCCAATAAAAAACATGTCCTCAATTTCTTCAATTGAGAGCGCTCGATGGCTTATCAATGCTGAATAAAGCCTTAAGATACGTTGTTTATCATTAAATACCGTTTTATGTGCTGCCATAATTTTCCCCAATCCAAAAACTATTTTTATTGTATCAGATAAAACGTTTGTTCGCCATTAGACGAACATGAAAAATTGCTATGTATTTATACTCGAAAGGATCTCTAATTATGTCTTTCTTTACCATTTTTAAAAAGAAAAAAGCGACAGAAAAAAATATTAAAGTAGAAAGTGAGCCGGTTACTTGGAAAAACACGACCAATGCAACTGAATTTTTTGAAGGGTATAATGTAGCTATAACTGATCTTGAGTCTAACGGTAAAGTTGCCGCAGCCGAGACCCTTCGCGCTGATAAAACACAAGTACAGATTGATTTTATTGAACGATTTGAAAAGGAAATACAATCCAAAACTACTGGCATACAAGACATAGATGCTCGCACCAAGATTGTTATTGATGCCATCTCATCCATTCGTAAATATAACTCTGAAATGCCCATCGCTGTTCGCACACGTTTGGCACAGGCCAAGAAAAACTTGATAGGAGAATGATTATGAAAATAGATGTCACACTTGATAACGGTTTTATACCGGATAGGTATGCAAAATATGCACCTGATAATTATCGTACTAATGATATGCCAACTACCAATTTCCCAATCGAAATATCTAACACACCGGTTGGTACCCAATCACTATCCGTCAGTCTAATCGACTACGATGCTGTTCCTGTGTGCGGTTTCCCGTGGATTCACTGGTTAGCAGCTAACCTCCCTGTAACGAATATTCCTGAAGATCTTCGTGCTACAAAGCGCGGTACTTTTGGTACAAATTCCACTTGGCATGATGTGCAAAAGTTAGGTCACCCAGCCAATGCTAGTATAAATCAATCTTATATTGGCCCAATGCCTCCTGATAAAAATCATAACTATACACTAACTGTGTTTGCCTTAGATACTAAATTGAACTTGCAGGACGGATTTTTCCTCAATGAATTGCGTTCCAAAAGTATGGAACACGTCCTTGATATAGCAATTCTTGAATTACCTGCACGAGCTTAACACTTCGCAAGAAGTGTTTTTTTATGCACTAAATTCAAAATATCCAATTTCATTTTGCATATTAATTGTATTTAAATGCTTATTGGTTTAATATTTAAAACATCAAATACAAGGAGGACACACCATGAAAGACAAAATTATAAAAATTGCTATTGTGGGCATTACAGGTTACGGCGGTCTAGAATTATTGCGACTACTTTACAATCATCCTAATGCTAAAGTCGTGTCCATACATCATACCCAAACAGAAAATGCTAACATTAGCAAACAATATCCACATCTAAAATCAATGTATAATTTAACACCTACAACATTCAATGCAATGCATATTATGCAAGAAGCTGATCTCGTTTTTTTTGCAACATCCAGCGGTGTTTCCAAAGATTTAGCTCAAGACTTTATTCAAGCGAATTTTCCCGTCATTGATCTATCTGGTGATTTCCGCCTTCCCGCTGATACTTATAAAAAATGGTATAAGCACGAACCAGCCCCTGATGAAACGATTCAAAAGGCACACTACAGTTTGGCCGATTTTTATGACAATAAAGTAACTTATATTGCCAATCCTGGTTGCTATGCAACGGGCACACTTCTTGCTCTTGCTCCTCTTGCAAAAAACCACTTACTTGATAAAGATAACATCATTATTGATGCTAAAAGCGGTTTATCTGGTGCTGGTAAATCTCTGACGTTAGCAAGTCATTTTGTTAACGTTAATGAAAATTTCACCATGTATAAGGCTAACCGTCATCAACACATTCCTGAAATTATCCAGCAACTGCAACAATGGCAAGCTGATATTGCTCATATTCAATTCACCACATCTCTATTACCAATTAATCGCGGTATTTTTATCAGTGCGTATGTCAAAATTAATGACGACAGTCAAGCCGAAAAAATGCAGGAATTATACACTACAACGTATGCCAATAAGCAATTTATACGTGTCATGCCTGCAGGCCAATTGCCAAGCATCAAGCAAGTTATCGGTACTAACTTTACTGATATTGGGCTAACATACAATCCTGATACCAAATATCTGACCATTGTTAGTGTTCTTGACAATATGGTCAAGGGGGCTGCTGGGCAAGCTATCCAAAACATGAATCATATGTTTAATTTAGAGGAAAGTACGGGGCTTCATTTGATTGCCCAATACGCATAATATTCATTACACTAACATCTAAAAATATACTTAGGAAAATCCTTATGACAGAATTATTAAATCAAATTACAACACTATCCACAGCTGACATTGCTGCTCCAATAGGATTTCACGCGGATGGTCAACACGTCGGTCTCAAGCACAAATCAAAAGATCTTGGTTGGATTTACAGTGACGTGATAGCCAGTGTGGCCGGTGTGTTTACCACAAATAAAGTGCAAGCCGCCCCAGTGCAACTGGATAAAAAAACGATTCAAAACGGCCAATTACAAGCTATTATTGTTAATTCTGGAAATGCTAATGCTGTCACTGGTAATATTGGTCTGTCACATGCAGAATCTATGCAAGAGATTACTGCACAACAACTAAACATCGATACCAGTTTAGTTGGCGTCGCTTCTACCGGTATTATTGGTAAAGTACTGCCGATCGATAAAATCATCGACGGCATCAAACAGTTAAAGATTGATGGTGACACAAACGGATTTGCACACGCCATTATGACTACCGATACTCAAGAAAAATCAATAACCATTCAATCTACTATCCAGGACAAAGTTGTCACAATGAGCGGAGTGGCAAAAGGTTCAGGCATGCTACATCCGAATATGGCTACCATGCTTGGATTTATAACGACCGATATTAACATTGATGCCAAACTTTTACAGCAAGCACTTTCGGAAGATGTTGAGACAAGTTTTAATCAAATTACAATCGATGGTGATACATCAACTAACGACACTGTCTTAGTAATGGCAAACGGTTTGGCTGGTCATAAAATGATTGAGAATCATACCGCTGAATATGAGCAATTTAAAAACATGTTACACACCGTAACTACTGCCCTTTCGATTGCTATTGCTAATGATGGTGAAGGCGCTACTAAATTAATTGCTGTTACTGTCAATCATGCGCAAAGTGCTCTTGATGCACGAATGGTTGCTAAAAAAATTGTCGGCTCTTCATTAGTAAAAACAGCTATTTTTGGTAAAGATCCTAATTGGGGCCGTATTATCGCTGCTATTGGGGCCAGCAATGTCGATCTTAACCCAAATCTTATTGATATTAGCATGAATAAAATCGCTGTATTAGTAAATGGTGCCCCTGCAGATTTTGACGCCGATGACATGACAAAAAAACTTGAGGAGCATGACATCCATATTGATGTTGATTTACATGCCGGTACTGAATCCGGTTGTGCTTGGGGTTCAGATTTAACATACGAATACGTAAAAATCAACGCACTTTATACAACGTGAGATTCTATTCTCATCTTGTTCGTTTTATGGGAGATAAAGTCTAATGAAAAAAATAGTCATCAAAATTGGTGGCAACGCCGCCACTCAACTCACACCTGCTTTTTTTGATACGATCAAATTTTGGCAAAAACAACATTATAAAATTGCGATTGTTCATGGCGGTGGTGACACTATTTCTGACTTAATGTCACAACTTAATGAACCTGTTCAAAAGATAAACGGCATTCGTTTTACAACACAAAATGGTATCAACATTACAAAAATGGCACTACTTGGTCAGGTACAACCTGCCCTACTTGAAGCTTGTCGTGTCAACGGTCTATCTGTAATCGGATTAAATGCTACAAGTGATCAACTGTTAACTGGCCACACAATTGATCAAGACACGTTCGGATATGTTGGTGACATTCACCAAGTAAATACTAAATTAATTCATAACCTTTGGGGAAAAAATCTCATTCCTATTATTGCACCGATGGCAATCACCAATAATGGTCAGTGGTTAAATGTGAATGCTGATCACGCAGCAACTGCTCTGGCTAAGTATCTAAAAGCTGACGAATTATATCTATTAACAGATGTTTCTGGTGTAAAAATTAAAGGAAATGTTTTACAAAATCTAACTTCCAAAACAATGGCAGAATTACAAAAAAAACAGATGATTACCGGTGGTATGATTCCAAAAGTTAACAGTGCCCTATTTGCAGCACGTCATGGCGTGCGTACTGTTCATATTACAAATACAGTCACCCATCCCGGTACTATTGTCACAATTTGAGGTATATCACATGACACTATTTCCAAATTATCAACGTGCTCCACTAACATTTAAAAAAACTAAAAATGCCACTTGGATTGACGGTGAAAACAATACGTATACAGACTTATCCAGTGGTATTGGTGTCTATAATGTTGGTGCAAATAATGATGCTGTTGAGTCAGCACTTATTGCTCAAGCAAAAGAGATTTGGCACTTGCCTAATTTATACGAAAATGAATTGCAAGAAACTGTGGCAGCAAAGTTAGGTGGTGAAGCTTATACTACTTATTTTGCTAATTCAGGAGCGGAAGCTAACGAAGCGGCAATTAAGTTAGCCCGTTTAGTGACTAAACGGGAAACAATTATTACTTTCAAAAACTCTTTTCATGGTCGTACTTATGGTGCTATGTCAGCAACTGGACAAGATAGCATTCATTACGGACTACCTATGTTAGACGGGTTCCAGTATGCAGAATTTAATGACATTAACAGTTTAAAAGAACACCTTAATAAAGACGTTGCTGGTGTAATGCTTGAACTTGTTCAAGGCGAAGGGGGTGTCATTCCTGCGCATCAAGATTTTATTACAGAACTAATTCAAGTAGTTCATGATAATGGGTCTTTAATCATGATTGATGAAGTGCAGACTGGCATGGGACGCACAGGGAAAAAGTTTGCATTTGAAAACTATCATTTTCAACCGGATATTTTTACGAATGCCAAAGCATTAGCTAACGGTGTCCCTGTAGGCGCAATGCTTGCTAAAAACGAATTTGCCAGTTCGTTTTCATATAATGCACATGGTTCAACGTTTGGTGGGAATCCCCTGGCTATGAGTGCTGCTAATGTAACATTAGACGAATTATCCTTGATTTTGCCAAATATTTCAGAAAAAATTAATCTTTTTTGGCAAGAATTGGCATCCTTCCAAGCGTTAAGTAGCGTCGTTGAAGTGCGTGGCCTTGGTATGATGGCCGGTATTGAATTAAATATACCTGTTAAACAAGTTGTTGCTGACTTACTAAATGAAAAAATAATTACTTTAGTTGCCGGACACAACACACTTCGCTTATTACCGCCACTGACAATATCAGAATCACAGCTCACAACAGCACTACACAAAATTAAGCAGTTACTTTCGCAATAAACTGTTGACAAAATATGCCAACGTTGATATACTGTAATAGTTGATTAATTCAACTAATTGCTCCATAGTTCAGTGGTAGAATAACGCACTGTTAATGCGCAGGTCCTTGGTTCGAATCCAAGTGGAGCAGTATAAAAAAGCACCAAAATCTTATCAATTTTGGTGCTTTTTCTATTACTTTGAAACAGCTAGATTTTTTCATCACTCAAAACGAAACCCCGCATCCAAAGATACGGGGAGAGAAGAAAATTATAATTTGAGAGAATAATAATAGATTGAGTGTATCTTTTTTAAGGGGCTTCGCTAGTTTGACAAATTAATTATTATTGCCACTAAAGCCATTGTACTGTACTAACATTAAATTAGTGTTAAAATATTTCCTTTTCTCCATGCACTAAAAATCAATTAACAAGCCTGGCATGTTATACTGAGAATAATTGGTGCTTTCAAAACAACACCGTATAATAAAAGGATTACGGAGGTAAATAACATGACCCTTGTAGACACATATAAGCTAACCAACGGTATCGAAATTCCTATAATTGGGTTTGGAACTTGGCAAAGTGCAAATGGTACAGAAGCTTATCAGTCTGTTCGTTGGGCTCTAGAATCAGGTTATCGTCACATTGATACAGCAGCTATATATGGTAATGAAGATTCTGTCGGTCGTGCCATAAAAGATTCTGGTATTCCACGTGATGAATTGTTTGTGACAACTAAACTTTGGAATGATGCACACACATACGAAAAAGCGATACAAGCGCTTGACACATCTCTTAAGAAGCTTGACTTAGACTACGTTGACTTATATTTAATCCATTGGCCAAATCCTGCTGCCCTTCAAAAACAAGGGGAGGATGCCTGGATTGATGCAAACGCAGATACTTGGCGTGCTTTGGAAGATGAATATAAAATAGGAAAAACAAGAGCCATTGGCGTTTCGAACTTCCAAATTGAACATCTAGAAGCACTAGCTAAAACACAAACCATAGCACCCATGGTTAATCAAAACTTTTTAAACCCTTCTGATAACCAGCAAGAATTAGTTACCTATGATAAAAATCACGGCATACTTAATGAAGCTTATTCCCCACTAGGTACAGGAAAGCTCGTTGATTTACCACAGGTGATTAGTCTGAGTGAAAAATATAATAAATCGGTACCACAAATATTAATTCGTTGGTCCTTGGATAAAGGATTCCTACCTTTACCCAAATCAACACATGAAGCATACATTAAAGCAAATGCCGATGTATTTGACTTTGCTCTAACATCAGAAGAAATTTCATCATTAGACTCACTTACTGGCGTGGGAGGATTCCACACTGATGCTTCCTCAGCTGATTTTTAAATAAAAACACGAACTCACATTTGAAGTTCGTGTTTTTTTATTATTTACTAATTTTAAACGCTGCGTTTTCTAAAGATCAAATAAGCAATACCGTACATCAACACAATGTATATCAAGTATGCTACAATCATTGCACCTTGTGACATATCCATCATTTGCGCCATTATACTAGGTTTAACCTGTCCAAGATTAGCAATACCTAAATAAATATTGAACGGATTCCACTTCAAAATTGGTGCTAAATCAATTAATCTTAATGAAATGACAGAAATGATTGGTGTGGCAACTATCATAACTACACCAAGTCCAATCGCAGCTCCTGAACTCTTGACCATATTCGTAACCATTAATACTAATGCAGCTACAAATATCATTTGAAGTGCTACATCCATAATCGAAATCATCATACCCTGCCAGCTGTTCCCTATATATCCTAACTTTTGTGAAAAATCATACTTAGGAACAAATATAGCAGTAGCCAAAACAGTGCCAATAAAAGCTGATACAAACAATCCAATATAAACACTGATGTTTAATAATAATTTACTGATGAACACTTCACCTCGACTAAAGCGACGTGATAACAATGGACGAATTGTACCAAAACCAAACTCTTGTGAGATCGACAAGGCAGTAATAATGATACCTGCCATTTCAACATAAATTAATGATTGTCCAAGATTAATAATCGATCCAGTTGATCTTGCTGATTTAAAAATACCGATGATAGCAATTGGAAAAATAAATCCTAAAATCAACCAAATGTATAACTTATTTTGCTTGAATGCCTTGTAATATTCTTGCTTCATTAGTGTTAACATGCGTTATTCCCCCTGATTATCAGCCGCTAGCATATCAAGTAATGACTTTTCTAGATTGCCAGTTGTTGTGTTAAGTGATTTAATTTGTACATTGGCTTCATTAATTGCTGTGATCACTTGCTGCAAATTTTCTGCTCCACTAATTTGTAATAGACCGCTGTCAATTGTAGCTTGCCAGTTTTGACTTTGTGCTATCTGTAGCGCTGATTTATTATCACTAGTGTCAAATGTCCAGCGTTCTTGGTCATGAATAAAGAACGTTTCTATGGTAGCTGTTTGAATAATTTTACCATGATTAATAATAACAACATCATCAACTAGTTTTTGCAATTCATCCAAAAGATGACTTGAAATTAAGAAAGCCACACCTTCTCCAGCTAATGAACGAATTAATTCGCGCAAGTCATGAACGGATTGTGGGTCAAGCCCGTTCATCGGTTCATCCAAAATAACTAACTTTGGGTTCCGGATAAGTGCAATAGCAATACCAAGACGCTGTTTCATACCCAATGAAAAGTTTTTCGCCTTACGTTTTCCAAAATTGTTCCCGTCAATTTGCGTTTTATGCATTAATTCTTTGAAATCAGCAGGATTTTTTGTGTCCATTGCATACAACTTCAAATGTTCTAGCGCGGTTAAATTTGGATAAATGGCTGGATATTCAATTAAATTACCAATTTTATCAAGCGCACTATGATTATTAAACGTCACAGGTTGCCCATCAAATGTAATTTGTCCAGATGAGTAACTCATTAAACCAGTAATAGCACGCATGGTTGTTGATTTACCAGCACCATTAGGACCAATCAGTCCAACAATGTGACCGGCTTCAACGTTGAAACTGACGTCATCCATTGCTGCTCTATTACCATACTTTTTATTAACATTCTTTACTTCTAATAATGCCATGTTTTTCCCCTTTTATTGAATCAATTATTTTTGCCAAGATAACTTTGGTTTAAATACAAAGATGAACGTAATTACGCTCAAAACTACTGGCATTATAAATGAACCCGCCGTTAGTGAACCTTCATTAAAAAGCGGAACTGCCAACGTTGAAACGAATACAAATATAATCACCGGCCATCTCAAAGCCGGTACACGTACTGTATCATGTTCACTTTCTATGCCAATAATACCTACAATATAGTAGCTAGACCCCATTAAGAGCATTGCTACGATAAAGGTAACCAACGTTGTAAACTCATTATTTTGAACTAGTTCTTTCATACCAAAGTCAATAAATATTGCGCCCACACCAGTAGACAAGGTTGAGCAAACAACTAATGCGAAAAAGCTCCCTATGGTTTTTTGCCATATTGGTCCGACAATTGTACTAACCAACACCACGACACTGGCCACGTAAAATAATTCCACACCGTCGTTTAAATTGTTACTCGCCACCTTGTACAAATTATCAGAACGTATTGAAATGGACATAAATAAGTCAATAGCAGCACCCAATATAATGGGCGCAATAATCATCCATACCACTTTGCTGATGAAAAACTGCCTTCTAGACGCACTTTGCGTACTTAACCAAGTATTTAAGTGTCTTGTTTGGTCTGCGTACGTAGTGGCACCTGCTGCTATGAGCATGACGCCCATCAGTACGCTTCCCAATTCGCTATCACTTCCTATGTTTGTTATTGCTCGTCCATAATATGTATTCACACCCCCAATAAAACAAGTTACTAGAAGTCCAAGAATTGCTATTAATACAATCTGATTAAATTTAATCCTGCCATATAGCCGTAATGCTTGTTTCATTGTTCACCCCCTAGTTCTTGTTGCCAAGCATATACCTCATTAGCAAAACTCGCGCGGAATATGTCTTCACTGCTAATAGGTAATTCTTCAATGAACTTGAAATCTGATCCCGCTAACTTAATACCAACGTCTTCATCAAAATTATCAAATACAATGGTTACTATATGGCCAACCTGAGCAATGATTGTCCCATTATTCCTCAGAAATTCTGGCATGACATCCCCGTCATAAGCCAGTTGATACTTCTTAATGTTTTTATTATTTTCAATCGCAAATGCACGATCAATTGTACCGTTTTTTAGCAATAAAATACGATCAACTAACGTATCAAGTTCAACCAAATTATGTGATGCAATGAGAACTGTCGTATTTTTTTTCGTAACACGGTCAATAATTAATTGCTTTACCTGATCTCGAACTAATACGTCTAAACCATCAAGCGGTTCATCCAATAACACATATTGGGCGCGGCTAGCAAAGCTGACAATAATCGTGAACAATGCTTTCATCCCTTTTGAATAGTTTTGAACACGTTTATTATTATTTAATCCAAATTGATTCAAACGGTCATCGTACCATTCTGAATCAAAATTCACATAGGCGACCGATAAAATCGATTTAATTCGCTTTGGTGTATAATATGCTAGCCAATTATTTGGCATATCAATGTAAAATAATTGATCGTGAATTGCAATTGTTTTCATATAATCTTGATTATCTAAACCAATACGGCCAAAATCAGCCTGTATCTCCCCAGATATGGTTCTAAATAATGTTGTTTTCCCTGCACCATTACGCCCAACTAAGCCAACAACTTCCCCCTCTTTGAGCTCAAAGCTTGTATTATTTAGAATGGCATGATGGTGTATTTTTTTAGAAATATTTTCCAAAATTAAACTCATGATATTTCTCCATATAATTCTTCAATCCAATTATGTAGCTGCCTGGCATCAATAGATGCACGTTTCGCCTCAATAACAATTTCGGTCATTTTTAAACGTAATTGAGCTAATAACTTATCATCCGCAATACCCTCGCTTTTATGAACAAAAGTACCTTTGCCAGTTACCGTTTCAATCACATTTTGCGTTTCCAAAGCCTTATAAGCCTTTGCAACAGTATTTGGATTTAATCCCTCAATTAAAGCCATTTCTCGGACTGATGGCAATTTATCACCAATATGTAATATGCCAGACGCAATTTGCGCTTTAATACGCCACATTAGCTGCTCATATAATGGTTGACTGCGTTGAATTTGCGCCATCTGTGCACTTCCTTATTAGATTTTGATAGGTTTTTATCAATTGTCCTATCAAGAGCTGTTCCTTTATATGTTTCATTGTTCCCCATGACATCTGTACTACGTGTACTATAATACACAGTACACTTCATCTTGTCAATCCTTTACATTTATCAATCACTCGAAATAGTTGTGTTTTTAAGTTTACAGTTGTAGACTTAAAGTATGAAAAAATTACTAACAACAAGTGAATGGGAAATAATGCGTGTAATATGGACATTAGGTGAGGCCACCACCAATCAAATCATTCATATTATGCACAATCAAAAAGATTGGCAACCATCAACTGTTAAAACATTGATTAACCGAATACTAAAAAAAGGACTGTTACGTACAGACGGTGCTACACGAAACCGTTTATACATACCCACTGTAGGTGAACATGAAATGATGACGCAATCACTACGTGCCACAATAGACGATATGTGTGCTATGTGTATTGGCAATACCTTAGTGAATGTACTTGCTGACATAGCCTTATCTCAATCAGACATTATCAAACTACAATCGTTACTAGAACAAAAAATGAAAAGTGCTCCGGAAAGCATCGCCTGTAACTGTTTACCCGAAAATTGTGAGGAATGTCAATGACTATGAAACATAATCAAATGAATATGACAAATCAAGATACATTACATGAACACCATGATATGTCAAGCATGCATCACAATCATATCGACATGTCCAGTCATGAACACACTTCTCATGTAGGTATGGATAGTATGGACATGTCAGACATGAAACACCGTTTTTGGTGGGCCTTTTTCTTAATGATTCCTATCATTATTATCACACCCTTCATGGGTATCTATTTGCCATTTACTTTTACTTTCCCTGGCAGTTCTTGGGTCTCTGCGCTACTATCTACCCTTCTCTACTTCATTGGTTCCAAACCTTTTTTGGATGGTGCGCGTATTGAATTTCGTACTAAAAAACCCGCTATGATGAGCTTAATTACCGTCGGCCTGAATGTTACTTTTTGGTATTCTATTTACGCGGTTCTATCAACACAACTATTTCATGCTCACGTTATGGATTTCTTTTGGGAATTTGCAACACTGACTGTTATTATGCTTCTAGGTCACCGAATTGAGATGTCTGTGACCATGCAAGCCGGAGATGCAACGGCTAAGTTACGCGAATTAATGCCAAACATTGCGCATGTCAAACATGATGATATGTGGATGGATATGCCTATTGACGCACTAAAATCAGAAATGATTGTTCGTGTGCTGGCCGGTGAATCTTTCCCTGCTGATGGTAATGTAGTTGAAGGTGTAAGTCAGGTTGACGAATCTTTAATGACTGGCGAAAGTCGGCTAGTCGAAAAGAAAATGGGTTCACTAGTAGTTGGTGGTACTATTAACGGTAATGGTACGCTTGATGTTAAATTAACAAACATTGGAAATGACTCATTTATTGGTCAACTAAAAGAAGCTTTATTATCTTCTCAAGATAAGAAATCACGTGTTGAAACACTAGCAGATAAAGTCGCTGCATGGTTGTTTTGGGTGGCTTTATTATTTGCTACTGGTTCTCTACTTATTTGGACACCAGTACGCGGATTAGGTTTTGCAACTAATATTGCCGCAACTGTCTTAGTTATTGCCTGCCCTCACGCCTTGGGTCTAGCAGTACCTTTGGTCATCAATCGAACAAAGGCGATTGCAGCAAAGGAAGGCATATTAATCAAAAATCGTAAAGCGCTAGTAGCAGCAAATCATTTAAAGTTTGCTTTGATGGATAAAACTGGTACATTAACAACAGGACAATTTACTGTACAACACTTTAGTGTCTATGACTTTGATCAACGTAAAGCATTAGGGATTATGAGCGCACTAGACCAGCAATCTACTCACCCACTTGCGCAATCCATTGTTAACTACGCAAAAGACAAACGGGCGCCAAAATTACAAGCGTCACACGTAGAAAATATTGCAGGTTATGGTGTACGTGGTAAGATAGATGATCAGTCATATACGCTTGTTTCGGCAAAATACCTCAAACAAAATCATATTGCTTTTACGCCATTACAAACGGCAGGTTCAATCTCTTACTTGTTAGAAGATAGACGCATTATAGCTGCCATAGCACAAGGGGACCATCTCAAAGAATCAGCCCCAAGCTTTATTCGTACCTTATTGAATCAAGGAATCACACCCGTTATGATTACAGGTGACAATGAATTGGCTGCAAAACAAATTGCTGAAAAGTTAAAAATAACAAATATTCATTCACAAGTATCTCCTCAAGACAAAATCAATCTGGTCTCACAGTATCAGCAGCATGGTACGACAATGATGATTGGCGATGGTATTAATGATGCCCCAGCCTTAGCTCAAGCTAATTTAAGTATTGCCATTGGTGTTGGAACGGAAGTGGCACACGCTTCTGCTGATGCTATATTAATAGCTAATCAGTTGTCAAAAATTATTGACTTTATTAATCTAGCTAAGCGTAGCAATATTAAGCAAGTGCAAAATTTATGGTGGGGAGCTAGTTATAACATTATTGCTATTCCTCTAGCTGCCGGTGTATTGGCGTTTGCTGGTATAATGCTAAACCCAATGATAGCCGCATTAATTATGTCACTATCCACAATCATTGTTGCAATTAATGCATTATTATTAAAGCATTAGTTATACCTTTCCTTAATATTTAACAACCAGTTAATCTAAGAGTGTATAATAGTAGGTATTGGTAATTTTACATACATATAAGGAGAAATTTCATGCGTAAGTATATCGCAGAATTCCTTGGAACATTTATGCTAGTGTTCTTTGGAACTGGTAGCGTTGTTTATTCAGCTGCTACAACACAATCGACTATCACTGTCGGTTTAGCATTCGGCCTTTCATTAGCCGTTGCAATCTATGCCTTTGGGCATATCTCAGGTGGTCACTTTAACCCTGCCGTTTCATTGGCAATGGCTATTCAAAAGCGTTTGCCATGGGTGACATTTGTTGGCTATGTGATTGCACAATTACTTGGTGCTATTGTTGCTTCTGCTGCTGTTTATGGCGGTGTAACAGCTTACCTGAAATCATCAACTGTATCTACTGCTTTGTCTGGTCAATCAATGACTGTAAAACAATTCGTATCCTTAGCTGGTCTTGGGCAAACAAACTTCTCTGATGGTTCAGGTTGGTATGCATTTGCATTTGAACTTGTACTAACATTCTTGTTCGTTTTGGTAATCGCAATTGTTACTAAGCTAAATAATGTACCAGCACCATTTATTATCGGTATTTGGTTGGCGGTATTAATTGTTGTTGCATTACCAATTACTGGTGGTGCGTTCAACCCAGCACGTGCATTAGCCCCAGCAATTTTTGTTCAAGGTAAAGCTCTCACTCATGTATGGGTTTACCTAGTGGCTAACCTACTTGGTGGCGCATTGGCAGCATTTGCCGCTAACTTCCTTGATCAAAAAGAAGAAGTTAAAGAAACTCAAAAAGCATAATTTCATCTTAGTAAAATAATGATGTCAGATAAAAAGACGAACACTTATTCAAGTGTTCGTCTTTTTGTTACTGACGTAGTTGTCTTGGGAAATCAATTGGCAATGGTCCTGTAATCATCTTCTCTCCGCTATCAAACGGTAACGTCATGTTTATGGATGCTGAGTGTAGCAGCATACGGTCATTGTCTACATCACCGTATAGCTCATCACCAATAATAGGGTGTCCTATACTAGCTAAGTGCACACGAATTTGATGCATGCGTCCTGTGCTTAATTGCACCCGTAGTAATGAACCGTAAAACACCGTATGCATTCGCCACCAGTGTGTCACTGCTACCTGGGATTCTTTCCCATCAACGGCACGTTTTCGATCATCTCTTGTGTCGATTCCTATAGGTGTGGTAATTGTACCACAATTAGCTTGCACCACACCACTAACCCATGTCACATAAGTTCGTGTAATCTGCTTATCTGATAACATTCTATCTAGTATCGGTACCACGACAGGGTTCTTTGCTACAATTACTAATCCTGAAGTTGCTCGATCTATCCTGTGAACCATATAAGGTTGATTACCGCTCTTTCGCTGAATAAACGCACCTGCCAAATAGTTCAACAAAGTATCTGTTTCAGTTGGTGAATGCGGATGCATCTTCATACCCGCAGGTTTATCAACAACAACCAAATCTCTATTTTCAAAAATGATATTCACTGACTTCTGATAATTGGGTACATAGTTTGATTTACCAGTACGAAAGTCATCTGCATCGAAGTTAAGTTGCAATTGATCTCCCACCCGTAGTTCATAGTTGGTAGGTACAATAGTATTGTTCACACTAAAATGCTTTTTAATGCGCAAAGCACCGCGAATTCTTTGTGGCACGTACCACTTTATCAACAGCTCCTTAACCGTTTGACCAGCATTTTGGGATGTTATTATAAAATTGTACTGCCACTTTTTCATATACCTAGCTCTCTATTTCATTTAGTCGCCAACACATAAATGTGAATATACATAATAAAAAATGACTGTCTGTTCGACAATCATTTTTTATTATCGACCACACGATACTTGGCTTTACCATCTTCTAAAAATACGTATAGCAGTTGTGTTTCATCATCATCAAAGTAACCCATATTCACTGCCACAGTTCCTTGAAAGTCTTCTAAGCCCTGAAATGCTTGTTTCATAATATGTTTTGTAATCATTGCACTGTCAATATTTTCATTGGCATGGATTACTGCTGTACGTAAGGTATCACCATCATCAATGTGTTGTTTAATAATGCTAACCTTTAAGAAGGCTCGAAAGCCATATAAACGTGATTCTTGATCATCATTGCGATCAAGTGCTTTCACGTACCCTTGCTTTTCCCAATAGCGCAGTTGTCGGGTAGACACGCCTGTCATTCTTGCAAGATCGCTTATACCAAATTGTAAGTTATCAAATGGTGCTTTTTTATGAGTAGAGTTATAATTGTCCATACATTAGACCTCTAAGTTAATATTATATAGTTGTTAGGTTACTTGTCAACAAATATATGTATCATCATTAAAATAAAGCTTCCCACTGTCTCAAGATGGGTTCGATTTGAAAATCACGAACGCGATTTAACGACTTTTCTGCTAAATCGATTTGCTGCTGTCGACTGTTGATTAGCCTCTGAATCGCTATAGCCGTTCCATCAACATCGCCATTCCCTACCAAAACACCAAATTCACCATCATTTAACACTTCTGCTGAACCTGTTTGTCTCATAGCAATAACTGGCAAACCAAAACTCATTGCTTCAACCAAGACAAGCGGTAATCCTTCCCAGCGTGATGTTTGTAGAAATAAACTAGAATTACGATAATGGTCACGCAATTCATTATCTTTCAATGGGCCACGATATATGATCTTTTCATGCGCCCCGTACTCACTGATTAAATGTTTGAAGATTCCCATATCCTTCTGCATGCCACCCCCAGCAATGGCTAATTGCCAATCATCCGGTAGTCTAGTGGCCAGTTGTACAGCAAAATCAATTCCTTTGTGCTGAATAGCAATGCGTGACGTAAACGATATAATGTGTTTCTCCAGTTTAGAAGGCCCTTTAGGTGCAATTGTTAACGGGTTCCAAATTTTAACCGTGCGTTCGTTATATTTTTTGAAACCATCTAAATCAAAATCAGTTAGTACGACTACTGCGTCTAAAACACGTAAACCGGCTATAAATTCCTCATGCATCACTGCATAATATTGATCTCTATATGTTGTAATGTTATTATGCATCCACCCAATTAGTTTTGTATGTGGCAACTTTGGTTTCAAAACAGCTGCAAAACTGGATAGTAATCCACCTGCTAAAATAACCACATCATAGCGCTGTGCTAAAAGTGAGAAGTTTTCAATAGCTTGGGCATATCTTTCAAATGGATGCACTTCACTTGTTAGATGTAACGCAGGCGAAGCGACAACTAAAGGCGCCGACAATTCATAAAAGGGTGGTAAATCAGAAAAATTATAATAGGTAACTTCATGGTTTGCTGCCAAGGCATTGCCGACGACGGTTGTTGCTCGCTTCATTCCACCGAGTTCAATATTTTCGAGCGCAATTAAAATTTTTGCCATATATTACTCCAAATTTATATTTCCGTCATCACGACAGGCTGATTTTTAAAAATTATTCGTCGTTACTCCAGTCATCCGCATTTCGTGGTAATAATCGTGTTGTATCAGTCGTCTCATCATCAACTTCTGGTGCATCAGTAATATAGTCACTTAATGTCGACTGATTACCATGTTGAGCAAACAAACTTGTTGATTTTGTTCCCAATTTCTTATTTTGTCTCTTCAATCGTTTAATGGTTGCTTCTTTACTATAGTCAAAACCATTAGCCTTGACCGTTTTGAAGTCTTCGGGTGCATAAAATTTAAGTAAGTTTTTTTGATTTAAGTTATCTGACATAGATAGCTTTGTGTTTGCATACTCTTGAATCTTATCAACTTTGTCCTGCAATGCTTTGCCTGGTGTTGTAATTTCTTGATCTGTCTTAGTATTCCATATTCTTCCCGATAGGCTCGCATATTCTGGCGTTATCCAATCTTTATTACGAAATACGACAATTTGCTTATGATTTTTACTCAATAAATCCTGCCCAAATTGAATGTAGCGTTTCGTACTAATGCCCAATAAATGTTCTATCGTTGGGGCTACATCAATTTCACCACCATAAGTATGGTCAATATAACCGTTTTTCATGCCCGGAACATGAACAATCAATGGTACACGCTGCAGGTTGGCATTGTCTAAATCAGTCCAATTATCAGAGTCTTTTCCTAATAGTGAAGCTAAATAAGAGGCGTCTGTGTTTGAAATGCCATAGTGATCACCATACAAAACAACAGCTGTATCTTTATATAAGCCTGATTTTTTCAGATAAGCAAAAAATTCTTTTATTGATTGATCAAGATAGTGATTAGTAATGAAGTAATTATCAACTAATTTTGACCCCGTATTACTCGTTTGAAAATTAGGGTCTTGATCTTGTTTATCTAAAGTAAAGGGTGTGTGATTTGTTACTGTTAAATATTTAGCATAGAAAGGTTGTTGTAGTCGCTCCAAATAAGGTACTGAATTATGAAATAACAACTTATCCTTCAGCCCCCATGAAGTTGCCTTTTTTCCGGTAATATCAAAATAATCACCTGAAACCCAATTTTGATAACCCATTCGTTTATAAACGGTACTACGATTCCAAAAGGAGCCCATATTTCCATGAAATACTGCACTGGAATAACCTGCCCTTTGGTTCAAAATTGCTGGCATCGCTTGGAAAGTCTGATCGTCTCCCAATTTAGTAAATAAAGAACCCTGGGGTAAACCAAATGTAGACGTTTCTAACATATTTTCTGCGTCTGATGTTTTCCCCTGACCTACTTGATTGAAAAAATTATCAAAAGCAACAGTTGACTCACTGTGGTATAGACTGTTCAAAAATGGGGTCACTTCTTGCCCATTTATTTTTCGATCAATCGACATTTGTTGAAAGCTTTCCAGATGAATGACAATTACATTCTTTCCCTTAGCTTTTCCGTAAAATTTAGGGTTAATCTCAGCATAGTTTTTCTTAATGTAGTTTTGTACAGCTGTCAATTCAGATGGTGTGGCCGTCTTTCGAATTTGACTAGTTTGATAGGTATTAATAGCATCATAAATTGTAAACGGTCCGATACCAAGATATTTAACCATGTACTCTCGGTCGAATTGCCGAACTAGTAACTGCGGGCGATTCAAATCGGCCAACAATAGATTGGCCATAAAAATAAATACACCGATGGTTAAAATTTTAAAGGGTTGTAACCGCCTCATTGGACGACTATCAAAATGAATCTTTCGGGCTAAGAATAAACCTATCAAGATAATAATATCAATCCAGAAAAGGACATCATGAACCCCAAACGCAATTGCTCCAGCTGCTTTTCCACCCTGATTCACCGAACTGTAGCCCAACATTGTGTTAACTGACATAAAATCAGAAAACTCGCGAAAATAAATGACATTTAAATATAGTAGCCCTGTCATTGTGGCATCAAGTAAAATTAAGGCACCATAATATAATTGCTTAGGTTTAATAAATAATGCGAGACTAAAAATAATTATCGTAAACCCAATTGGATTGATGAGCATCAAGAATATCTGCAACGGATCGGAGACATGTAACCAATCAAAATCAGCACCATATGCCAAAATTGTTTTTAGCGTAAACAGTACGAGCGTCCACATAAAAAAACCTGTACGAGTATTCAGCTGTTTAATCCAATTTTTTGGCGCCAAGGTTTCCTGCCAAATATTTTTTAAATATTTTTTCATAACTATCATTATACCAACTTTACAAGGTTTAGGTTTATCATATCTACTGAACTAGCATCTCATTGTAATTCTAATTGTCATTCACGTACTGAACTTGCTATAATAATGCTATGAAAATACAGATTAAACATGAACAAGGACTCGGGTCTATCCACGAAGATGCCCTAGCAATACGTAATGCAGTTTTCGTTGTTGAACAAGGCGTTAAGATTAACGATGAATTGAATGATCAAGCTGCTGAAGAGAATGCTATTCATATCGTTATTTATTCGGATAATATGCTCGCAGCAACTGCTCGTGTATTAGCGGAATCAAATAATACTTGGCACATACAACGTGTTGCTACGTTATCCCAACTTCGTGGGCAAGGGCTGGGTAGACAACTTATGGAATACATTGAAAGCCTAGCACCATCTTATGGTATTCAAACCCTTGTCCTTGGTGCTCAAATTCAAGCTCGAGGGTTTTATGAAGCCCTTGACTTTACAGCAACAGGGATACCTTTTTTTGAAGCCGGCATACAACATATACATATGAAAAAAGAGCTATAATCAATTATCAGCTCTTTTTTTGTGCAATAGTATTATTATCTATGATCATAAGCTATTTCTATTTTGATTTTGTAGGTCTGCACATCATCAACTAACTCACTCCGTGTCGCTAAATGACTTGGACCTCCTACAAGAACTACTGAGGCTATTGCTAAACGATAATTAGTTAACGCTTGATCCGTAGGTGTGAGACCAACCATAGAAACATTCCCCAATTCTCGAGCTTGTAATTGATTAATGCCTCCGACTATTTGTAGCGTACCATTATTTTCATGCATTGCAAAATAAGGTAATAATGTCCCCGGATGGTTGGCGTAAATGACTCCTTGTTGTGCAATAATTTGTCGCTGCGCTTGTTCACCAAGATGTCCGTAATCATTTGCTATTAAATCAAGTTGCCGCATTTCTGATACAAGCGTATCTAAATTAGTTTGTTGTTGCATATTACTTACCACGGTACCTGACATAACATTCTGTCGGCTGTATAGTCCATTAGCCGGCATGATGACAGTCTCTGGTTCACGTTCACTTTTTTCCTCATGGGGTCCCCCTAATAATTTCTCAATCTTAGGTGAAACATCCCACTTGCTTGTATGTTTCGTAAAATAATATATTATATTCAAAATAGCAAAGTAAAGTAATAATAAGAATATTGCAGCAATGAATGCACCACGTAACCAGCGGCCATTTACAAAAAAACGATAGGCTAAATAAAGTAGGTACCAAACACCTACGGCGCCAACAACAGTGTATATACGCCCTTTGGTCTTTGAATTTGTCGTGAAATATCCGAGATAATGATTAATTAAATCAAGAATTGCCAGCATTATTGGGTATCCTCCGAACTACTTGTCGTACGTGTTGCATTTGATGAACTTGATGGTATATTATTATCACTTGATAATGTTGCCGAAGATGATGTGCCAGATGACGATGTAGCAGCACCTGGGTTCGATGTATCTGCAGCCGAAGTTGTAGCTGCCGATGACGTATCCGTAGCAGAGGTATCATCTGATTTTGAACTTGACTCGTCATTGCTGCTCGATGTTGACGAACTACTTGATTTATCATCACTACTAGTCGACTTACTTGTTGTGCTACTTGTTATCATCGAAGTATTCATGGTACTACTAGCACTTGATGATACTTTTCCACCTTCACTTGTACCAGTTGCTACGTTTACTGCTAAATTAGCAGCGCTAATAGCAACAATTAACGAAACAATAGCTGATGGCGTTAAAAACGGTGGTGTTCGATATTTTTTAGGCATAATTTATTCCCCTATTATTCTATTTATATTTTACCCTTTCTATATCAAATTAGGATAAAAATTTAACCTATAACCAACGAAAACCCGCAATCACTTGCGGGCGAACTATAATTATAAAATATTTTAGGAGATTTTATCTTAGGAGATTGAGATGGGAGAAAAGTCCGTTGATTCGTTATTTGATATCAACCAATGTTGATGTGTATAATATAGACATTCAATATTAAATGGAGATTAAAAATGTTAAAATATAAAGCTTACTTCATCGACCTAGATGGCACAATATATCAAGGCCAAAAAAAAATGCCTTCTGGAAAAAGATTTATTGATCGACTCAAGGAAGCTAATATTCCTTACCTATTTGTAACCAATAATTCAACTAAAACTCCCGCAGACGTGGCTGATAACTTAACTAAAAACCATGATATTGAAACATCGGCTGAACAAGTTTATACTAGCTCAATGGCAACAGCCGACTATCTTAAAATGATTTCTTCACCTGAAAAAAAGAGAGTATATTTAGTAGGCGAATCTGGCCTACGAAAGGCGTTAATAGATGCTGGTTTTACAATAACTAGTGACGAACATGCCGATTTTGTTGTTGCAGGACTAGACCGAGCATTCAACTATGAAAAGCTCACTACTGCTACTTTAGCAATCCAACGAGGTGCACAGTTCATCGCAACGAATCGTGATACTAATTTACCCAATGAACGTGGCATGTTGCCCGGAGCTGGCTCATTAATTTCTGCTATCCAAACTGCCACACAGGTTGAACCGACTGTGATAGCTAAACCTGAAATACCTATTATGGAAGGTGCATTAAATAAGCTTCACATTAATCGACAAGACGTTATTATGGTTGGTGATAATTACAATACTGATATTCTTGCCGGTATCAATTCACAAATTGATACATTACTCGTATATTCAGGAGTTTCTACGCCTAAACAAATTTCTCAGATTACTCAAAAACCAACCTATGAAGTTAAAACTTTAGACAATTGGATTATTTAAAAATAAAAGCAGTATGTTTCACGTGAAACATACTGCTTTTATTTTTAGGCTAATTCCTCATTAGGAATAGTTCCAACATTTTTTTTGATACGATTTGGATGATAAAATACCAAATAGAGTACAGCTGAAACCACAGGAATAACTGCTGAAACTAAGTACAACTCACGGAAAGTCAATATATCATGTAAAGCACCTAAGGCGTAAGGACCAACACCTAATCCTAAGTCCAAACCGATGAAGTATGTTGATAAAGCAATACCGACACGATGACTCGAAACCAACTTTAAGGAAACTGCTTGGCCATTTGACATAAATGTTCCATATCCTAAACCAATGAACGCACCGGACAACAACAAAGTAAAGCCATTATGCGTCAATCCTAAAACAACTAACCCAAGAGCTAAGAAAAAGTAGCTCGGATACATAACATAATTTTCACCAAAACGATCAAAAATACGTCCTGAAATTGGTCTTGTTAATGTAACAATCCCAGCATAAACTACGAAAAAGAATGAACTAATCGAAACCAAATTGAGAGTTTCCGCATATGAAGCCAAAAATGATAATACGGATGAATAAGACAAGCCCATCAAAAATCCGACACCAGCAATCAGTAATACTTTAAACTCAATAAAACTAGAAATTTTCCAAGACTTCAATTCAGATAAATGTTCTGGTGAGAGCGTTACATTGTTAATTTTAATTGCAAACAATGCGACCATTGAAATTCCAATTAAGATGACTGACAATATTACAATAAATCGAAAACTAGTTGCATTCAATAATAACAAACCAATGAAGGGGCCAATAGCTGCAGCTAAGCTTGTACTCAATCCATAATAATTTATGCCCTCTCCTTTACGTTTCTCGGGAATAAATTCGGTCACAATAGCGTTTAAAGCTGTTGAAGTCATTCCGTACGCAAATCCATTAAAGAGACGTACTGCATCTAATATGGCGATAGTAGGTACAAATAAATAAGCAATTGTTGTAATCAAATATAGAATAGCACCCCATCGAACAATTTTCTTCCGCCCGATTAATTCTAACTCTTTCCCAACTATCAACCGAGCTATCAATGTTCCTATGATATAAATCCCAGAGGCCAACCCTGCCTGACCAAACGAAGCATGTAGTTGATCATGCGCAACAACAGCAATTATAACCATCATCAGATAATAGACTAAGTACACGATAAAGTTAATAATAGTAATTGTTAAAAAGCCTTTATTAAATAATTTTTCTTCCATTTTCCCAATCTCAAATTCTATTTAGCAACTCTAACAATAGCAAAATAGCTATGTAGGTTTAAATTTGAAATCAGATTTTAAAACATGCATATGGCGTTTCCTTCTATCATTTTAACACTGCGCGCGTTTGCATGAAAATAATGTAAGCGTTAAGCCGTTGATATTAGATTACCACGATTTCACAAAGGTTGCAAAATTTTTTTTATTTACTTATATAATTGTCAAATAAGTTGACAAATAGACTTTTATTATTATTAAGTTACTTTTCTCACTTGTGAAATTCATTAATTTTCAGCAATTTTCAGTAATTATTTCTATCCTTTTTCTATATCAAGAAAATGATAAATAAGTTTCTATACAAAAAAGGAGAGGAAAACCTCTCCTAGTTCTTAATGGGCCATCCAGGACTCGAACCTGGGACCTCTGCGTTATCAACACAGCGCTCTAACCAACTGAGCTAATGGCCCTTGTTTCTCTTGCCTATTCTTACATAGACAAAAGCGAATGACGGGAATCGAACCCGCATAGCCAGCTTGGAAGGCTGGAATTCTACCATTGAACTACATTCGCAAGCTTTTTCTTTGGGATCTTCTCCCTATGGCGCTGGACGGAATCGAACCGCCGACACATGCAGCTTCAATGCATTGCTCTACCAACTGAGCTACAGAGCCATCTCATTGTTCCCAATGAACGGTCAC
>CP046062.1:335000-562500 GCA_009676745.1 Leuconostoc mesenteroides subsp. mesenteroides | reverse complement strand
GTGTGTAGCCCAGGTCATAAGGGGCATGATGATCTGACGTCGTCCCCGCCTTCCTCCGGTTTGTCACCGGCAGTCTCGCTAGAGTGCCCATCTGAATGCTGGCAACTAACAATAAGGGTTGCGCTCGTTGCGGGACTTAACCCAACATCTCACGACACGAGCTGACGACGACCATGCACCACCTGTCACTTTGTCTCCGAAGAGAACACTTTTATCTCTAAAAGCTTCAAAGGATGTCAAGACCTGGTAAGGTTCTTCGCGTTGCTTCGAATTAAACCACATGCTCCACCGCTTGTGCGGGTCCCCGTCAATTCCTTTGAGTTTCAACCTTGCGGTCGTACTCCCCAGGCGGAACACTTAATGCGTTAGCTTCGGCACTAAGAGGCGGAAACCTCCTAACACCTAGTGTTCATCGTTTACGGTGTGGACTACCAGGGTATCTAATCCTGTTTGCTACCCACACTTTCGAGCCTCAACGTCAGTTGCAGTCCAGTAAGCCGCCTTCGCCACTGGTGTTCTTCCATATATCTACGCATTCCACCGCTACACATGGAGTTCCACTTACCTCTACTGCACTCAAGTTAACCAGTTTCCAATGCAATTCCGGAGTTGAGCTCCGGGCTTTCACATCAGACTTAATAAACCGTCTGCGCTCGCTTTACGCCCAATAAATCCGGATAACGCTCGGGACATACGTATTACCGCGGCTGCTGGCACGTATTTAGCCGTCCCTTTCTGGTATGGTACCGTCAAACTAAAATCATTTCCTATTCTAGCTGTTCTTCCCATACAACAGTGCTTTACGACCCGAAAGCCTTCATCACACACGCGGCGTTGCTCCATCAGGCTTTCGCCCATTGTGGAAGATTCCCTACTGCAGCCTCCCGTAGGAGTTTGGGCCGTGTCTCAGTCCCAATGTGGCCGATCAGTCTCTCAACTCGGCTATGCATCATCGTCTTGGTAGGCCTTTACCCCACCAACTAACTAATGCACCGCGGATCCATCTCTAGGTGACGCCGAAGCGCCTTTTAACTTTGTATCATGCGACACTAAGTTTTATTCGGTATTAGCATCTGTTTCCAAATGTTATCCCCAGCCTTGAGGCAGGTTGTCCACGTGTTACTCACCCGTTCGCCACTCACTTGAAAGGTGCAAGCACCTTTCGCTGTGCGTTCGACTTGCATGTATTAGGCACGCCGCCAGCGTTCATCCTGAGCCAGGATCAAACTCTCAATTTGAAAATTTGAAGATTGCTCTTCGATTAAACTGACTATTTTTCGCTATATCTCTATAACGTAATCCGTTTATTGTTTGTTACGAATTGACTTCGCAAATTTGTTTTTGTTACTTTACGTAACAGCTACAGATTCGTTTGTTCAAAGTTTTGTTCAGTTTTCAATGTGCTACTTGTTGTCGCTGAGACAACTATATTATCTTATCACGCTCTTTTCGATTTGTCAACTACTTCTTTTCGTTGCTTCCTCTCTCTTTTCGCGCTCGTTCCTTCCCTACGCCTCAACCTTTTCGTTGCTTCGCTCCGTCGGAACATATATTAATATACCAACTTTATCCCTTTCAGTCAACTACTTTCTTTACTTCTTTTTTACTTGCTTTTTTTACTTATTTTTTTCTTTTTTCATAAATAATCAATCGTGTTTTAGTAGTTTTTTTAGAAAAAAGTTTCATGACATTCGTTTTTATGAAAATAAAAAGTAAGCCGTATATAGCTTACTTTGAAAATATTGCTAGCTTACTAATTCGCTTCGCAGCTTCAGCTAACCGTTCTTCACCAATTGTTAGTCCGACACGTATATAACCTTGTCCTTCTTTACCAAATCCTGATGCATCAGCTACGGCAACATTAGCCTCTTCTAATAGTAAATCTGCAAACTCACTCGATGTGTACCCTTTAGGTACAGGCATCAATACATAAAAGGCTCCCTGCGGTACATAAGGTTCCCAACCAAATTCTCGAACCGCATTAATAAAGACATCACGACGACGTTGATAAAGATTGGTCAGATCTGCAACTGCTTTTTCACGCGCTACTTTATTTGTTAAAGCCTCAATCGCTGCATCTTGAACTGCTGGGAACAATGAAACGAATAAATGATCTTGAATTAGATTAATTGCTTCAATCATTTCTGCGTTTCCAACCGCAAATCCTACTCGCCATCCCGCCATATTGAACGTCTTTGAGAAAGTATACGTTTCAATGCCAACCTTTTTTGAGTTTTCAGTTTGTAGAAACGATAATGGCTTATGATTATCATAGCCAATTGCACCATAGGCAAAATCAGATACAATGCCAACCTGGTTTTCTTCTGCAAAACGAACAGTCTGCTGATAGAATTCTGAAGTAGCAATTGCACCAGTTGGATTATTAGGATAATTGAGGTATAAAAATTTGGCTGCTTTAGCTACTGAGCTTGGAATTGCTTCATAATCAACCAAAAAATTATTTTCTTGTTTTAAAGGTACTGATTCATAATTTACGCGTCCCAATGCTGTAGCAGATAAATAATCCGGATACCCTGGATCTGGTAATAATAGTGTCTCCCCAGGATTCATTAATGCCCATGGCAGCTCAACCAAACCAATTTTCGATCCGGCTAATATAGCTACTTCTGTTTCTGGGTCGATTGAAACACCGTACTCATCAGCATAAAATTCTGCAATGGCTTTCTTAAAGCGTTCTTCACCGCGAAATAACGAATATTTATGATCGGCCGGATTTTCTGCAGCCGCTTGTAAAGATTTAACAATATAACTAGGCGTAGGCTGATCAGGATTTCCTTGACCCAAATTAATCACATCTTTTCCGGCAGCGATTTTCGCGTTAACTTTAGCCACAAGTGTTGCAAAAAATTGTTTCGGTAGTGTTTTAAGTAAGTCGGATTCTTCAAAATGCATATTATTCACCTTATCTGTAGAGTTCTGGACGACGATCGTTAAACACTGGGATTTCTCCTCGAATAGCTTTTTCATCATTAATATTAATTTCCGCTACTAATAATTCCGCTTTGTCATCACTTGCTTGTTCGATAATATTTCCTAGTGGATCAATAATTAATGAACGACCACCAAATCTATTGTCGTTATCTCGACCAACACGATTTGCAGCGACTACAAATGTTTGATTTTCAATGGCTCGTGCTTGCAGCAAAAGTTGCCATTGTTTTATTCGTTGAATCGGCCATTCAGCAACAATATACAAAATTTCTTGTGGTCCTTCACTCATCATGGTTCGTAACCACTCTGGAAAGCGAATATCATAGCAAATGGCACCAACAGACGATACATTTGCCAAATTAAAACAATTTGTTTTGTTTCCCGCTGACATGAATTTTTCTTCATTCATTAATCCAAATAAATGGAGCTTTTTATATTCACTTACTTGTTCGCCTTTATCATTAAAAACAAACATCGTGTTGTAAAAATTGTTCTCTGCTTGGGCAGTTGCCACAGAGCCACCAACAATGTTGAGACGATATTTTTTAGCAAGAGTACGCAACAACTTAATGCTTCTTTGTCCTTGGGAATCAGCTGTGGCCTCCAAATTAAGTAGGTCATAACCTGTGTTCCACATTTCAGGATAAACTAAAATATCAGCCCCTACTGTTGCAGCCTGCTGAGCATACTCGATTACTGTTTGCTCATTAATAGCTGGTTTCCCCAATACTATATCAATTTGTGCAACCGCAATTTTTAAGGCCATATGTGTTAAACCTCCGTTGTTTATGGGAACTTTGGGAATTGATCAAAGTCAGGATTGCGCTTTTCTTTGAAAGAGTCACGACCTTCTTTAGCCTCATCTGATGTATAGTACAGCATGGTTGCATCCCCTGCAAATTGCTGTAAGCCTGCAAGTCCATCTGTATCGGCATTCATAGCCGCTTTAATGAATCGTAAGGCAGTTGGTGATTTAGTTAATAGTTCATCAGCCCATTCAATTGTAGCGTCTTCTACTTCATTTGTTGGCACCACTTTATTAATCCAGTTCATTTGATAAGCTTCCTCAGCAGTATAGAAATGATTCAAGAACCATACCTCCTTGGCACGCTTATGCCCTATTACTCTAGCTAAGTAGCCTGAACCATATCCAGCATCAAATGAACCTACCATTGGTCCTGTTTGGCCAAACTTAGCGTTGTCTGCAGCAATAGTTAAATCAGCAACCAATTGCAATACATTCCCACCACCGATAGACCAGCCCTTGACCATAGCAATGATTGGCTTAGGAATAATACGCATTAGTCGTTGCAAGTCCAAAACATTTAAACGAGGAATACCATCAGATCCAACATACCCACCATTACCACGTACTTTTTGGTTTCCACCTGAAGAAAAAGCTTTATCTCCAGCACCAGTTAAAATAATCACACCAATGTGCGCATCATCACGTGCAATTGTAAAAGCATCTATCATTTCAGATACCATTCCTGGTGTAAAAGCATTATGTGTTGCGACGTCATTCATCGTAATTTTAGCAATTTTTCCAGGATTTTTGCCATCATTATTTTTTTCAAAAATAATCTCGTCGTATTTCTTAATAGCACTCCAAGTTGTCATTTGTTATACTCCATTCAGAAAGGAAATTAGTTATTATGAATATTATAGAACTTTTAGAATTAAAAACCACAATATTGTCTGCTGATAAAACTGTTGTTGAGTTAGCTGTCACTGATAAAATTATGCAACCTTATGGCATTGTTCATGGTGGTATTAACGCCTTATTAGCTGAAACAGCAGCCTCATTAGGTGCAAAAGAAGCTTTATCTGATGATTACTTTCCTGTTGGTGTCGATATTCAAACACATCATTTAAAACCAGTAAACAAGGGGATTTTGATTGCTACTGCAATCCCAGTAAATATTGGCCATTCACTCCAAGTATGGCATGTTAAAATTACCGAGAATATTAATAATCAATTAACGAGTATTGCTACCGTTACCTTAAAAAACCAACAGAAAAAGAGCTAAACATTTACCTGTTTGACTCTTTTTCTGTTGGTTCTGGCTAACTTATCATTTGCTTTTTTGACCAAAAAACTTAGCGAATGCGCTAGGTTTCGGGTGTTCAGCTTCATATAGCAATTGCTGCTCGTATTCTTCAGGCGTTGGCGTCTCATATGTCAGTGTCTCTAATCGCTCATACTTTGGATGTGGAATGATCAGATCAAGTTGCGTGTTAGGCAATATCGAACTAGTAAGATAGTTAACACCATCAACGCTACGTTCAATTGCCCATTCCGACTTTTCAGGAGACAATAAAATATCTTCGCTAATAATCGCCACACTCTTTTTAATTTGTTGCTGATAATAGAGGGCAGCGTAACTAGATATTGGTCCATAACCAACAAACTCAATGTTGTGCGCCTTAGTCTGTTTTCGTGCATTTTTAATAGCTGATATCAACGCTAACTGGCGATAATAACCTGCCTTCAGTGCGCCGCTTGCAACGAATAATACAGCTTGCTGCGTTGTTTTTATTTTTTGCGTAACATAGTCAGTCGCTGCTTTTTCTGGCTCTGAAAAAATAACCCGTAATACTTTACTCGTCACTTTCTTTGGTTGGTGTAAATAAGTATATAATTGTGGTGCTATTTCTTGGTCCGTTTCTCGCAAAATACCAGCCTTTTTTACGCGGATATCGAAATTATGAAATGTAAAATGTCCGCTTCCTGCAGAAACTAAATCAATCACATAAAAAGCATACTCACTTGGTGTATTGATTAACAGTTTTTCAGTATTTTCACTAAAAGTAGCAATTGGCTGGTATTGCTGATCAAAGAAAGTTACCACCAAATAAGCAAACATCCGATCACTCACATCAATATGACGTTCTATTACATATGTCTCATCGTTTGACAACTGAGGCAAGTCTGCCTTTGCTACTGGTTGTCCGTTCATTGCGTTATAGACAGAATGCCATCGCGCAACAACTTCTCCACTCGGCAAAAAATAATTTTCATAGTACACTTCATTCAACGACCTAAAGTCAACTGTTGCCCCTTGAAGCTCAAGTAGTTCGGTATTAGGTGTCCAATAAATTTGATACTGCATTATTCACTCTCCGCTCGTAAAGTGTTTCGTAATAAATTTAAGTTAGTCATCATGAAATCAACCATTTCATCAAGTTTCTCCGCATGTTGCCCTTCTTCACTTTTATGCTTTAGTGGGGCATTATGCATAGCAAAAAAATCTAATAATTGACCTAAGCTTTGACCATCATATTCATCTTCAGACATGGAAAATAATGCTACTTTGATATTTGTCCAGTTCGTATTCTCAATATGTTTCCATAATTTTTCATTCATAGCTACATTATCATCAGGCCTCGCATAACCACTTAAATAACGTCGTACATCTAACCGCCAACCATAGTCAAAACTACGTACAGTAGTTGATCCAGCAGTGAACGTGCCCAAATTAACAATCGGCTTTGCAATGACAATGGCAGCAGGATTAAGATCAGCAGCATAGTACAAAGCAGGGTAACTCCCCATGGAGGCACCCATCAAAATAAGGTCATTGGCACGCAGTCCCAATATTTTCATTTTTTGCTTAATTATTTTAATGATGGTCGCTTCATATTCTGCTGTTCCAATATCAAACGCGCCACCCTGTATACGCGCATCTGTAAACAATAAATAGGGTGTTCCTAAACGATTTAAGGCTTCTTGCATTTCAAACCCATCGACATGAAGCCTCGTATCCGCAAAGCTGACAATCAGTGGCCTTTGACGATCCCCAGGATTAAAATAACTTAACACTTCTTCATTTTCTTTAGTAAGTTGCCATGTTCCACCTGGTAGCAAATGCCCTAGCCCATGCCGAGAGACTCTTTGGTGAATCGTGTAAAAATCAAGAGTTCCTTGGCCTTTACCCAAAACCAAAATTTCATAATTTTCGTAATCTTCAGGGGGAACTACAGTTGTCAATTGGCGTAGTGATTGACCGGCTATCAACTGTTGAGTCAATACTTCACCATTTTGGTAAAACACAAACAACAAGGCTGGCTCGGCTGTCTCTGTATGATTATATTCCAACCATACCTCGTTTGCTCGACCACTTTGAAAATCGCTTGTACCAGCCTTTAATGTCCCTAATTGTTGCCAATCATCTCCGAATTCACCTTCAAATTGTGTTGAAAAATCTCCTTGCCGTTGTAAATGGATCCCTTCAGGCACACGAGGAACAAATTGTTCGGCGCTAAAGCGTGTCGAACAACCATGTTGGCTAGTATCCATATCAGTAACTATTCTTTTTTCAACATTTACTGGTGTATGTTCTTCGATATGAAAAGCGCGCCGCTCATCAAGAATTTTTTGAAAATCAGAAGCTACTTCATGAGCAAAGTAAATCACTCGTAATGCAGGCCATTCATTAATTTGACTAGATAGTAGTGTGCTTTCAAGATAATCATCTGTGAGTAGCACATAAGTTTGCTCCAATACGTACGGATCTCGTTGCATGGCCAAAAAAGTAGGTAAGTCGAGTACTGATGTGTGATACCAATCGAGCTTATCAGTTATATATGGGGCCCAATTTTCTGCGCCAATTTGTAAAATTGATATTGTCATTTTTCACCTGTCATTGCATCAAATTATTTAATTATTCATGTTACTTTTTATTTTGTTGAATACTTGCTGCCATTTAATCCACAGCATTTCACCAGTGTATTTCGCTTGTATGTCTGCAGATGCTTCTCGCGCTATTTCAAAATGTTTTTTATTGTCCAAAAAGAAACTTATTGCTTGGTCTAACTCTACAAAGTCTGCCAATACTTTACCATTTTTGTCATGCTTGAGGTAGACTGTTTCCGTGTTGTTAATTTGTGGTATAGCAAAATTAATGGCCAAAGTTTGTAAGAATTGGTTTGGCTCATTATCCAAATCAATTAAGATTCGTGTGTTTTTCATATAACGCACAAGTTGTTCTTCATTTTGAGGCTCCAAGAAATGAAAACGTGATTTAAAGGCCATTTGACTGTCCTGATCTATCAAACCATGCTCATTTTTAGCTTTCAAACTCGCTTCATGAATTTGTTTTTGCATTGCTGAAGTTTTATCAGAAGTTTCAAATATAACTGTCGTCGTATCATATGCATTAATAATATTAATTAATGCAGCAATAACGATTGTTTGCTGTGCAACAGATAAATTATGTGCTGAAATAAATAGACTTATCAATGGACTATGAGGTTGTTCGTTTGCCATCATATCTGTTGCGTATGGTGGCACAATAGCAACTTCCTTTTTTTCACCATCAAATGCTATTACCTGTTGTCGATGCCGTTCATTGTCCGTAACAATAAAATCGCTAATCTTTTCTAATTTTTTACCTAATTCAACATGCTGATTTTGTACGCTGACAATGATTGGTTGTCTGACAATAATATTCTCGAATAGCTCATCAGTAGTTGGGCTTGGAGAAATAATTATGTTTTCATCATCTGGTATTTTATCCAAGTAATCACTGACCAGTTTACGAATTAATACCGTCATATTAGAAAATTGCGTCTGCTCTGTCCACAACTGTTGCGTTGTTACAAGACCTGTCAGTTCATCCTCTTGCAATGCAATGTCACCACTAGGGGTCAAGTAGTCTGTTCGAATTTTATTGCCCTCATCAAATACGATAACTTTTGATACAAATCCTCTATCATCAATAATTAATTGTTGTGTCATCATATCATTAGTAAACAAATCAATATGGTCAAATGATAACTGATTACGCCAAATTGTCGCGTAGTGCCGACCAGAAACATTGACTAAGATTCGATCAGCCAATGTCATAAACTGTGCATAATCCGGCCAAGTAAAATCATTTAATGCCACAGGTCGTGGCGCTGACAAATCAATATGTTGTAATACATCAAATGCAGACCAAACAGAAACTTTATCAATATTTTTGTTTGACAATATACCACGCAATTTAGGCAGATAATTACACAAGATGAAAGTAACTTTTTGTCCTTGTTCTAAAAATAATTGTGCTTGATGGATGCTGTCATTAAATTGTGGTATTTCTGCACCAAGTTCGCTCCAGTCTGGCAGAATGTGAATTTTCATCGAAAGTACCTCATATGTACGGAGATCAATTCTCCTGATTTTAGACTAAATCATAGTGAACTCATTGCAAGTTCAAATTTTGCCACTACTTACAGCGCTAATCATAATGAACAATTGTTTTAATTGCTCATTTGACATGTCTGTATTTGATCCATAATTAATATTATACGCGATTACAGGAAGTTCATGATATATCGCATTAATATGTCGATAGCATTATTCGTATTTCTAGTAACCAAGATACGTACTTCAGTTTTTTATGGCATACTTAACTCTCATAAAACATTTTTAATATCTTCTTCAAGTTCCTTTGGCGCTGTTTTTGGTGCGTAACGTTTCACAACGTTTCCTTCTTTGTCCACTAAAAACTTTGTAAAATTCCATTTGATTGTGCTACTACCCAGCATTCCTTTTGAATTTTCTTTCAAATATTTAAACAAAGGGTCTGTATCTTTACCATTCACATCAACGAGTTGATGCATTGGAAAAGTTACACCATAAGTGAGCTGACATGCTTGAGCTGCTTCTGATGCAGTTTCTAACTCTTGCTTGAATTGGTTAGATGGAAAACCTAAAATTATTAGTCCTTTATCTTTATACTTTTTATATAATTTTTCTAACTCACCAAATTGTGGAGCATAACCACACTTTGTAGCAGTATTAACAATCACTACTGGATGATTGGCTAGCTTACTAAGTGAATAAGTTTCCCCATTTTCTAAGGTTGCGAAATAATCGTACATGCTCATAATCATTACTCCTTAATTTTAATGTATTATACCATTATGAAAATCAATTGTTATACTATTTGTTTGCTACCAGACTCTCGGTTGTTCTATCCTTTATAAAAAATAAACCAACAGGTTGCTAACGTCCTGTTGGTTTATTTTTTATTATTTATCACTATCGTCTTGTGCACGATCTAATAATTCTGAAACTTGGTCAATTTGTTGCTCATTCAACGGTACACTGTCAGATGTTTCACGTGAAACATCATCAAGCACTTCCTCATGATCCACTTTTGCTAACGTTGCCACTTTAGCATTATCTTCTAAGCGAATCAAACGTACACCTAACGTTGCACGTCCTGTCTGACTGACAGAATCAACATTAAACCGAATCATTACACCTTGTGTCGTGGTAACCATAATATCTTCTTGACCACTAACAATAGTCATTCCAGCAAGAGGACCATTTTTCTCGGTGATATTGGCTGTTTTAATTCCTTTACCACCTCGACCCTTGATTGGATATTCGCTCACCGGTGTTTGCTTTCCGTAGCCTTTTTCCGTGATGATCAAAACATTATGATCCTTTTTCAACACGTCAGAACCAACCACTAGATCCCCTTCGCGCAAGCGAATACCACGGACTCCAGCAGCTGAGCGTCCCATAACACGTACATCGTTTTCGGCAAAGCTAACTGAATAACCATTATGTGTCGTAATAATAATATTTTGCGTACCATCGGTAATTTGAACAGATAGCACTTCATCATCTTCATGCAAAGTTAAGGCCTTTAGTCCATTCGTACGAATATTTGCAAATTCCTTAACCGCTGTACGCTTGACAACACCCAAACGAGTTACAAAAAATAGGTAATCATCACTTTCACTGGCTTCCCCACGAACGTTAATAACTGTTTGAATTTTCTCATTTCCCTCAAAATTCAACAGATTAACAACTGGGATTCCCTTCGCTTGACGTCCATATTCTGGTACTTCATAGCCCTTCATACGGTAGACTTTGCCCTTATTAGTAAAGAATAACAAAGTATCGTGCGTCGATGTAGAAATCATCTGGTCAACAAAATCCTCATCATGAACGTTCATTCCCTGAACACCGCGACCGCCACGATTTTGTGCCTTAAATTCTCCAGTTGCAACGCGCTTAATGTAACCACTATTAGTTAATGTTACGATTACATCTTCTTCTTCAATCAAATCTTCATCTTCAATACTTAGAACATCACCGACTTGCAACTCTGTACGACGCTCGTCACCAAACTTCGTTTGGATTTCTAGTAACTCATTATAAATAATTTCATCAACACGTTCTTCGTGCGCTAAAATATCTTTCAAATCAGCAATCAGAGCAACAAGTTTTTGGTATTCTTCTTCAATCTTGTCACGTTCCAATCCGGTCAAACGAACCAAACGCATGTCCAAGATAGCTTGTGCTTGTTTATCGGACAAAGCATAACCATTAATTAAACGAGTTTTAGCTTCCTCAGAAGTCTTTGACGACCGAATGATGGTGATGATTTCGTCTATATGGTCAAGCGCAATGCGTAACCCTTCTAAGATGTGTGCACGCGCTTGTGCTTTTTGTAATTCAAATATTGTACGACGACGGATAACTTCACGCTGATGTGCCAGATAAGCAACAAGTATTTCTTTCAAACTCATTGTTTTAGGTGCACCATGGTCAATCGCCAACATATTAAAACTAAAGCTAGTTTGCAATAATGTCTGCTTATATAAATTATTTAAAATAACACTTGCCGAGGCATCACGACGAACATCAATAGAAATTCGTAAACCTTCCCGATCGGATTCATCACGAATTCCTGTGATACCTTCTATCTTTTTGTCCCGTGCTAATTCAGATATACGCTCAATTAAACGTGCCTTGTTCACGGCGTAAGGTAGTTCTGTTACAATAATCTGCTCTTTACCTGATTTGAGTTGCTCAATATCTACTTTTGCACGTACAGTTACAGTACCACGTCCAGTTTCATATGCACGACGGATTCCTGATTTTCCCATAACAATCCCACCGGTAGGGAAATCAGGTCCTGGTAGTGCTTCCATGAGTTCGGCCGTAGTAGCCTCTGGATTACTCATCAAAATATGAAGTGCAGAAATCACTTCAGCAAGGTTATGTGTTGGGATGTTCGTTGTCATTCCAACGGCAATTCCAGTCGCCCCGTTAACCAATAAATTTGGAAAACGTGCTGGCAATACTTCTGGTTCGCGTTCCTCACCATCGTAGTTGGGAATAAAATTAACTGTATCTTTGTTTAAATCACGAACCATTTCCATGGCGACTTTACTCAAACGTGCTTCCGTGTACCGCATAGCAGCAGCACCGTCCCCATCGACAGAACCAAAGTTTCCATGACCGTCAATTAACATGTGTCGATACGAAAAAGGTTGCGCCATCCGGACCATTGACTCATAAATTGCAGAATCTCCGTGGGGGTGATATTTACCCATTACATCCCCAACGATACGAGCCGACTTTTTGTGTGGCTTATCTGGTGTGTTTCCCTGTTCAATCATTGAATACAAAATTCGTCGATGTACCGGTTTCATACCATCGCGTACATCTGGCAGTGCACGTGCCACAATAACAGACATGGCATATGACAAGAATGACGTTTTCATTTGTTCTGACAAATTCGCATTTTTAATACGGCTGTCGTTTAACTCAGACATTACTTATTTACTCCTCGCAAATATTTATGACTTTTATATTGTGCTTTTAAATTTCATACTAAACACACTTGGATTAAATATCCAAATTTTCAACAAAGACTGCATTATCTTCAATAAACTTTCGACGTGGTGGTACATCACCACCCATTAACATATCAATAACCGCTTCGGCTTCTTCAGCATCAGCTGGATCAACACGTAATAAACGACGGTTCTGAGCATCCATGGTCGTATCAGCTAATTGATCATAGTCCATTTCTCCAAGTCCCTTGTATCGTTGCACTTTTGGCTTAACATTGGATGGTAATTGTGACAAATATGACTCAAGCTCTTCATCAGAGTCCAAGTAAGTCATTGACTTGTTATTGCCTAAAGCAACACCATACAAAGGTGGCTGAGCAATGTAAATATACCCAGCGTCAACCAAAGGTCTCATGTAGCGATAGAATAATGTCAAAAGTAACGTACGAATATGTGCGCCATCAACATCCGCATCAGTCATAATAATAATTTTATGATAATTAGCTTTTTCAACATTAAAATCATCCCCAAAGCCAGTACCCATAGCTGTAAAGAGTGAACGAATTTCTTCGTTTGCCAAAACACGCTCTAGTGACGCTTTCCCAACGTTCAAAATTTTACCACGAATTGGCAAAATAGCTTGTGTTAAACGGTTTCGGCCTTGCTTGGCAGAACCCCCGGCAGAGTCACCCTCAACGATGAATAATTCTGAAATAGCAGGATCATTTGATGTATTATCCGCCAGTTTTCCTGGTAAATTACCAATCTCCAAACCCGATTGTTTACGTGTCATTTCACGCGCACGTTTAGCAGCTAAACGTGCTTTTTGAGCCAAAACACCTTTTTCAACAATCTGTTTAGCAACATTTGGATTTTCCATCATAAAACGACTGAACGTTTCTGAAAACATACGGTCAGTAGCTTGGCGTGCATCAGAATTGCCTAATTTTGTCTTTGTCTGCCCCTCAAATTGTGGATCTGGATGCTTGATAGAAACAATGGCTGTCATGCCTTCACGAACATCTTCACCAGTCAAACTTTCCGCACCGTCTTTAATTTGACCACTTTTTCGTGCATAATCATTAATCACACGTGTCAATGCTGTTTTAAAGCCGGTTTCATGTGTCCCACCCTCGTAAGTATTAATATTGTTTGCAAAAGTACGCAAACTATCTTTGATATCAGTGGTGTATTGTAGAGCGGCCTCAACGACGATTCCATTTTCTTCCCCCTCAACATATACTGGTTCAGGAAAAATAACTTGCTTATCTTCGTTTAAGTATTGAACATATTCTTTAATACCACCTTCAAAATGAAAGCTCTCTTGGATTGGCTCTTCTAAACGTTTATCAGCGATAGAAATACGTAATCCTTTATTTAAAAAGGCCAGCTCGCGTACACGTGTCAACAAAGTCTTGTAATTATAAGTTGTTGTTTCGCGAAAAATATCAGCATCAGGCTTAAAATGAACGATTGTACCGCGGTCAATCGTTGGTTCCTCGTCTAACATTTTCATCGTTGTATGAACACGGCCAACTTTAAAGTCCATATAGTAGACTTTATTATCACGAACCACTTTAACATCTAAGTCCGTTGACAACGCATTAACAACAGAAGCACCAACACCATGAAGTCCACCAGAGACTTTATAACCGCCGCCGCCGAATTTTCCACCAGCATGAAGCACAGTAAAAACAGTTTCTAGCGCTGGTTTCCCTGTTTTTGTTTGGATATCGACTGGAATACCTCGTCCATCGTCTGTTACAGTAATCGAATTGTCTTTTTCAATTGTTACCGTTATGTGGGAAGCAAATCCTGCTAAGGCTTCATCAATACCATTATCGACAATTTCCCACACCAAATGATGCAAACCTTGGGCTGTAGTCGTTCCTATATACATTCCAGGACGCTTACGAACAGCCTCTAAGCCTTCCAATACTTGAATTTGATCAGCATTATAGTCACCAGCATTTGCATCAACCGTGCTAGCGTGTCGAATTTCTTCGTCATCAGTATTGATATCACCAACTGATTCTAATTCTTGATCTTTATTTTCTGCCATTTTGTATCCTTTATGTACTATCTATTATCATCACATAGCGTTAAACCAATGAATTAATTTAACCTACGTGTCGTTTTCGAGTATAACCATGCCTTGGTTCACATGAAACATACGTGGTTTTCGGATGAGCTGCCGTGCAATATCGCTGAGTGTTGGCGCAGTAATAAATGTTTGCACCTTATCTTGAATTGCCAGTAACAAATGTGTTTGCCGACTGGCATCAAGTTCACTAAGTACATCATCGAGAAGTAATACTGGATACTCACCAGTTTCTTGTTGCATTAAATCAATTTCAGCTAACTTAATAGCTAACGCCGTTGTGCGCTGCTGCCCTTGTGAGCCAAAAACAGCCACATTATTTCCATTAACATCAAATTGTAATTCGTCGCGATGCGGACCAACCATTGTCGATCCTTGCATAATTTCACGTGAGCGCTGACGTGACAATACATCAGAAAATACCGCTTTTACCTCTTCAAGACTAGCATCTGTCGTAAAATCAACTGAACTCATGTAACGTAATTTCAAGGCTTCACGCTGATCAGATATTTCCGCATGAATTGGTTGCGCAGCTAATTCTAATTTATTTAAAAATTCTTGACGTGCAACTAAAATTTGTGACCCTACATCAACCAATTGTTCGCTCAATACATCCAAGAATACTGTGTCCGTTGTTTGTTTGAGTTGCAAACGCTTAAGATAGGCATTTCTTTCTTTTAAAATCCGCTTATACTGTGTCGTGTTATACAGATACAAGGGATTCATTTGTCCAAACTCCATGTCAATAAACCGACGGCGTACACTAGGTGCCCCTTTAACAAGTTCAAGATCTTCTGGTGCAAATAAAATGACATTGAGTTGTCCAATATAATGCGACAGCTTTGATTGTTCAAGATGATTAACTCGTGCTTTTTTACCCTTATTAGAAAAATGAAGTGACAGCGGAATTTCACTAACGGAGCGTTTAACCCGGCCACTAATGGTTGCTTCTTTTGCTTGCCATTGAACCAAATCTTTGTCACTGCTGGTTCTATGTGACCTTGCCAGTGCCAATACATAAATACTTTCTAATAAGTTTGTTTTTCCTTGCGCATTTTCACCAAGAAAAACATTCACACCCGAGCTAAATTCCAGCGCTAAATCTGAATAATTACGATAATGATCAAGTTTTAACGATTCGAGTTCCACGAACCAGGTCCTTTAGGTTTATTTGTCGAACGACCAAAGCCACCAGCACGAGTACGATTCTTTTTGCGTAGTTCAGCAAATCTAGCTTCCTTACGAGCTTTCGCTACAGCTGCCTTTTGTGCCTTAATACGATCATCACGGACAGTTTTTTTAGCGTTCATAGCACGTTCAGCTTTTTGAATCTCAGCTTCTGCTATCAATTCTTCAGCGTTCTCTGCTAATTCAATCATGTATGTTTCGCCATCAATAACAATCTCATCATGATCGTATAACTTTTTACCACGGCGATTTTCTGTTTCTCCGTTGAGTAACACCGGAAAATCCATTAAGTAGTATTTGGCTTGGCCGCCTGATGAAATAATGTTCTCTTCTTTTAATAATTGTGTCAAAGTAATGTATTCAGTTGTGATACGTACGCTGGTTGTCATATATCGCTTTCTCTTTATGAGTTAATGGTCACGGTAGTTACCATAGTATTATACCATTTTTTAACCCTAAAAGCTCAAAAACGAGGCCTAAAATTGTATATAAGCAATTCTAGGCCTCGTCAGTGTGTTTTGTTTATTTTTGTTTAAACGGGTTTATTTTCAAGTATTTGAACAAATAACATATTTTTCAATTTAAAATGTGCGTACTGGTGTTATAAGTTGTAATTGCTTATTGTCCGTTTCTCCTTCAGGCGTCACAGTAAACGGACGTAAATTACTTGTAAATTTAACATCTACACGCTTGCCATTAAAAATACGCAAAGCATCACGAACGTAATCCGGATTGAAAGAGATATCTAAGTCTTCCCCTTCAATACTATTGGCATTCAACTCTTCGGTTACCTGTCCAACTTCTTGAGATGTACCGGTCAATACTGCGCGCCCTGATTTTAATGATAGTTGAACAACGTTATTGCGACTTTCGTGACTCAGTAAGCTTGCTCGATCAATTGCACCCAGTAAGGAAACTGCCTCAATCGTGATTTGTGTCGTACTCTCCGTAGGAATCAAACGATCTGTTTCAGGATAATTACCTTCTAGTAAACGTGAATAAAATGTCGTATGTCCTAAATCAAACACTGCTTGATTTGTAGAAAATTTGATTTCTACACGATCTTGTCCCTCGAGTAATGCTTGTAATTCATTAAATGATTTTGCTGGAATAATAACATTTGCATCAATATCGTTGGCGTCAGTTCCTGTTAATTGAACGATACGCTGGGACAAACGATGAGAATCAGTTGTAACTGCCTTCACGCTACTTCCTGTTAGTTGTAGATGTATCCCAGTTAAAATTGGACGACTTTCTTGTGTAGAAGCTGAAATTTTAGTTTGTGAAATAATATCGACAAGTTGTGCCGCAGAAACGCTCAAGCTTTGCACATCATCCATTTCTGGTAATTGTGGGTAGTTTTGTACGTCTTGTCCATTAATCGTAAACGATGAAGCTCCTGATGTAATAGTAGCTCGTAAGCCTTCGACATTGAGTGTCATTGTATCACTAGGAAGACGTTTAACGATATTAATAAAGAAAGTTGCAGGTAAGGTAATGCCACCAGGAGTTGTAATAATTAATTGGGCACTCGTATCTGATTGTGGCACTGTTGTTTCAATAGAAAGATCTGCATTTGAACCAGTAAGGACTAATTCTTCGTCGTTTAATACTAATTTGATATTCGTCAAAATTGGAATCGTTGTTCGTGATGAGATAGCACGTGATACATCATTGAGCGCTTTAATAAAGGCCGAACGGTTAATTGTAAATTGCATAATGTTGCTCCTTTTTAAAATAAGCAAATAAGTGATAGTGATATTAATAATGATATAAAAAATATGTAATAGTAATAATAAGGGGTGTTGATGTTGTGGAAAAGTACCCTGTGGCTAAAAGAACGTTTAAAAGCAGTTGTTCACAACCTTGTTGGTAACTACCCTATTTGTACAATGTTATAAACATATATTTTCGTGAGTAATGGTTTGCGTTATTTTCCATGTTTAATTTCATCCGTTAGGGCATCTAACATTTCTTTTGTACGTGGATCACTCTCTGATTTTTCAGTTATTTTGGTTGTAGCATGTAGGACTGAAGAATGATCACGTCCACCAAATGAACGACCAATATCAGGTAAACTTTCATTTGTCAGCGTTCGTGTGAGATACATAGCAACATGTCGTGCAGTGACAAGATCTTTTTTGCGACTTGAACTTTTAAGATCATCGATAGTTTGCATGTAATAATCTGCCACAACTTGTTGAATACGTTCAACAGTGATCTTGAAACCTTGGTTAATATTTAAATCACCTAATATTTGTTGCGCAGTTTCTTTTGTAGCCGGCTTATTCATATATCGCAAACTGGCTTCAAACTTATGGAATGCCCCTTCTAAGCTACGCACATTAGAATCAATTTTTTCGGCAATTAGTTCTAATACATCATTAGGAATATTTAAGCCATCAGATTCAGATAAATTTTGTAGAATAGCTACTCTTGTTGGTAAATCAGGCTTTTGAATATCCATCATAATACCGGCTTCAAAACGTGATGTTAATCGTGTTTGCAAATCAACGATTTCTGTTGGTAATTTGTCTGAAGTCATGACAATCTGCTTACCATTTTTTGTCAAAACATTAAATGTATTGAAAAATTCTTCTTGAACTTTTTCTTTTCCAGACCAGAATTGAATATCATCAACAAGTAAAAGGTCAACAGATCGATATTCTTGCTTGAAAGCTGCTGTAGCGCCATCTCCTGCGCGTAAAGATTCAGTAAAATCGTTCAAAAAATCTTCAGCTGTAGCGTACTTAATATGTGCGCTTGGCGTTGACACAGCATAAGCGTTACCGATAGCTTGCATCAAATGTGTTTTTCCAAGGCCGACTCCGCCATAAATTAAATAAGGATTGTATACTTGTCCTGGTTCGTCAGCAACGGCACGTGCGACAGCATAGGCATTTTCGTTGCCTGAACCGATAACAAATTTTTCAAAAGTAAAATCTGGATTTAAGTCAGATTCGCGCGTAAATGATAAATTATCTGAAAAAGTTGGTATGGTGGTAGGCTTTGCTTCTGCTACCTGCAAGTCAGGTTTAATAAAACCATCAGCAATCGACATAGCAAATTGTACAAAATCCATGGAATATTCACTATCCCATTGATCAATGATATCTTGTGCCATATCACTTGGGACCGATAATGTTAAACTAGTATCCCCTAGTGTCAGCGGTTTTAGCGGTTCTATATAGGTGGAAAAAGTAACACGACCGAGCTTGGTAAAAAATTCGGCTTGCACTTTTGACCATAATTCTTCTTTGGTTATTGGTTTTGTCACGATTATCTCTCCTAAATATGGTTCAAGTCATAATAAAATGACGATCTTGCATTGATAGTATTTAACGAAGATTGTGGATTGAACCGACAACTTTTCTAATCATAGAAGAAGTAGCAAAGATAATTATAACAATAAGAAAAATAGTTTTCCACAGGCAAACGACAACTTTAGAGAATATCAACAGTTGTGGACAATGGAAAAGTGAGGTTGTTGATATTAAGACGAACAAATGTGTGGGTTATCCACAAATGAACATTGTTATACACACGCAAAAGAGCGAAAGGACAATAATTGAGGTTATTTATAAACATTATCCACAGGCATGAGTTCACAACTTGTGGATATGTGGATAACTTGTGAAAGGGCATGTGAGTAAAAAGCTGAAAAACACTGTGAATAAACAGGAAGAGGATAAGTTTTTATAACACTGTGAATGTTAAAGAATTTCTTAAGAACTTTGTTTATTAGGAAAATAAACCAACATATATTAAGAATTATTTTCTAAAAATAAAACAAGCTAGCATATGATGGTACACTATGAGCATATTTTGGGAACTTTCTTTGTTGTTGCTTTACTATATATAGATATGAATATGATAGTAGGGAACTTAAGAGGTATCTAAATGGAGCACTTAGATTATAGAGAACAAGAGAATTGGCGAAAGGCCGATGACACGATTTATCAATCACCGATTGACATTCCGTTGAAAAGTATTCAACAACAAGAAAACAGTCAGTTGGTTGTTCATTTTGAGGATCGAGTTCATTCTGACGATCGAATTATAGGAGAACAGTTTTTAGTTCGCGGTAAATTGCGTGTTGATGGGACAGTTTGGGAATTGGAAAGATTTCATTTTCATGATGGGGCAGAACATCTCGTAGACGGTAAGAGATACGATGCTGAGATTCACTTTGTTTTCCAACGAGACAATCAAACGTTAGTGTTGGCAGTCTTTGGAGAAACAACAAATACTGATAACGGTATTGATGTGGAAAATATTTATGATGAAAATGTTAACGCAGAAGGGTTAATGAAATTAATTCCCGACAACCATAGTTATTATCGCTATATGGGGTCGTTGACAACGCCGCCATTAGGGAAAAATATTAACTGGGTAGTTTTAACATCAACAATAAAAATATCGAAGCAAGATAAAGCATTTTTACATGCTGATTATCCAAATAATTATCGCGAAGTACAAGACTTAAACGGGCGAAAAATCGACTTTTTTTCTGAAAAAAATAATTGAACACGTTAGGACATTATCACATTTATGTATATTTCTATGTAGATGATGCAAACAAAACTCGTAAATGATATGATGTTATGTGAATAATTTTAAAATTTCTCACATAAATGGGGCAGTGTTTTGAGTGTATTTTTACAGAGTATACAGGGCGTCTTGGTAATTCTAGTAATGGTTGCCATTGGTTATGGATTAGCAAGTGCAAGGTGGTTCACAGACAAAAGTGGACAGATTATTGCACGTATCGTGACACAGGTGGCGTTGCCAATGTACATGGTGAATACAATAACGCATGATTTCACCAAAGGCGAACTGGTACGTTTATTACCTGAAATCAAATTTCCAATCATTTCGATGTTAGTTTTATTTGCAATTTCGGTTGGATTTGCACGAGTTTTAGGTATTCGAAAAAATCGCCGTGGCCTTTTTCAATCCATGTTTTTCAATTCAAATACTGTATTTGTCGGCTTACCAATAAATATGGCTTTGTTTGGTGTTAAAAGTTTACCGTATGTGCTAGTTTATTATATGGTCAACACGACTTTCTTCTGGACATTGGGCACTTATCTCATCCAGCGTGATGGGGAAGGGGCCTGGAAATTTGATATCAGGGCAACGCTGTCAAAGGTTTTTTCACCACCGTTGCTTGGTTTTATCTTAGGCATCATCTTTGTTTGGACAGATGTTAAACTACCAACGTTTGTAGTCTCTGATTTACAATACATCGGTAACTTAACGGTACCGTTATCAATGTTCTTTATTGGTATCGCCGTGCAGCGTGCCGGCTTAAGAAATATGGAGTTCAATAAATATAGCTTAGGTATATTATTTGGTCGTTTTATTTTAGCACCAATTGTCATGTTTTTCCTTTTATGGAAGGCTGATGTGCCGCATCTAATGAAACAAGTATTCATCTTACAGTCAGCGATGCCAGTTATGACAAATGCGCCAGTAGTGGCTAGTTTATATGGTGCGGATGCTGATTATGCAGCAATCATGGTGACTGAATCAACTATTCTTAGTTTGATAGTGGTTCCAATTCTGATGACATTAATAAATAACTAGTCGCAAGTGAATGAATATACGAATAACGTCAGCCTGATGGCTGTCGTTTTTGTGTCTTAAGGTATCTTATGATATTTATTGCGCGTTTTGAAAATATTTTTATAAACAACTATAATAATGGGAAGTTAATAATAATATAAAAGCGTTTAATAAATTTAGACGTTCTGGAGAAGATAAATAATGCAGGTAGCAATCATTGGGGCCGGTCCGCGTGGTTTAGCGGTAGCTGAGCGATTGATTAATTTAGTGGATGACAATGTTCAACTCGATGTTCAAATATTTGACCCTTACGTCATTGGTGGACGGGTCTGGGATCCATTTATACCACAAAATAAACTGTTTCTAATGAATACAGTGATTGATCAAATTACGTTATTTACTGATGATTCAATTGAACATAGCGGTAAGCCACTACATGGACCGACGTTGTTTCAGTGGTTAAAAGAAGACGCACATACTTTTTTGGAGAACCATTCGGAGTTTGATGATGCCTATAGAGCCGAAATACAACAGTTAACATCACCTAGTGATTTTGCTACGAGGGGCATGATGGGCATTTACGCGGCTTGGTATTTTGAATGGCTGAAAAAAAGAGTCCGCAGTAAGCAAACTTTAACCTTTACACAGCAAAGTGTAGTAAACTTTACCCAAATCGGTGCAAATTATCAAGTAGTTTTGGCAGATGGTTCCCAAATTTTAGCTAATCAAGTCGTAATGGCCTTAGGGCACTCAAATAATGTTTTAACGAACGAGGAAGCTAAATTTAAGTCATTTGCAGACGAAAACAACCTAAAGTATTTACCACCTATGCATCCATCAGAGGCCAATCTTTCTATATTTTCACAAGAAGATAAAGTCATTATTCGTGGTCTTGGATTAAGCTTTTTCGATTATATGGCGGGACTGTCAATTGGAAAAGGGGGGTACTTTGAACGTGAAACAGATGGTGATTTAACTTATCATGCATCTGGCCGGGAACCGCATATTATTGCAGGGTCTCGTAGTGGTGTGCCGTTCCATGCTCGGGGTATCAATGAAAAAAAGACAAGCGAAGTTTATGAGCCAATCTTTTTCACACTGCCTGCCTTAGAAGCTTTGCGCGCAGCCGGGCATGGACAAATCAAATACGATGATTTTGAAAAGTTGCTCGTTAAAGAAATGACTTATAAACACTTACTGAATAGAATCGACAGTCCAACCAGTAATTTGACATACGATCAGGCACAGGAGCTGAAGCAGGCGTTATTAATGAGTGCTGATTTAAATGTAACAGCAGAATCATTTGGTTTGATTGACGAACCGCCTTTCGATATTGAGGTTATACGACAACCAGCAAAGTATTTACCTAAGCGTGCTGATTACACGGAGTGGTTATTAGACTACTTAGAAAAAGATATTCAAGATGCTCGCCTAGGCAATAAAATAGCGCCTTTTGCGGGAACCTTCGACATTCTACGTGATTTACGCGATCGGATTCGTTTTGTAGTTGAGCATGATTATTTCTCTGCAGATGAGTATGAAATATTTTTGAGCAAATTCAGACCGTTAGACGCTATGTTATCTGTTGGACCACCTTTGAAACGTGTTGAACAGTTACGTGCCTTGATTAAGGCTGGAATTGTAGAAGTGATGGCTACTAACATGCAGGTTACCACTGAATCAGGTAACTTTATTGCTCGTGATGATCGGGGAAATGAAGTACACGGGAATGCATTAGTTGAAGCACGTATTGGTGTGATAAATATTGATTTATCGACAAACCCATTGATTGCTAGTTTGCGGGAGAAGGGTATTTTGACAACTGCTATTTGGACACGTAGTGATGGATCCACCTATAAATTGGGTTCAGCTAATGCGGATCGTCGTACCTTTGAGGTTGTTAATGCCAAAGGAGAGCGAATGCCTAACTTATATATTTACGGTATTCCTCTCGAAGGCAAAAAGTGGTTTGGGACAGTTATTCCACGGCCGGGTGTTAATACGGTTGTTTTGCGTGAAGGGGCATGGATTGCACAGCAAATTTTGGCATAAGATTGATTGTTTCACGTGAAACAAAAGATAGATTTGCTATACCTCGTTTATCAAGGTAGAATGAAAAGCATATAGATTAGTAGATAGGTAAAGGAACTTTCTAACAGTGACCATTCAGCTGATAGCAACGGATTTAGATGGTACGTTTTTGACAGACGATAAAAAGTTTGATCGCGCGTTGTTTCGTAATGTACTGCATGAACTAAATAAGAAGCATATTCAATTTGCAATAACGACGGGTGTTCATCAAGAACGTATTAATATCTTGTTTAAGGATTTTCTTAATGAACCATTGAATTTTGTGACCAATAATGGGGCTCGTGTGGTAAAGAGCGATGGTACCGTGTTGTTTTCGAAAGTTCTTTCACCGGAAACTTTACATAAAATTCAACGATTCCTGAATAGCTATAGTATGCGTCCAGACCGTGGTTTGGTTTTTTCAACAGATGAGACTGCTTATTTGCCATTGAGCCTGGACACGGCAAATAACAAGCGTTATTTTAAATACTTTAAGTACGTTAAAAGTTTCGGGGACGTGCGTGAAATTAACGAACCAATTTACAAAGTTACTATGAGTTGGACCAACTTTGACGAAAAAAGGTTTTACGAGGATGCTCTTGCATTCTTTGGTGATGATGTGCATATTACGGAAACAGGTACTGGGGCTATTGATATTGTTCCTGCCCATGTCAATAAAGCTGAAGGATTAAAAATGTTGGCTGAAAGTTATGCACTTGACTTGTCTCGTGCTGTTGCTTTTGGTGATGGTGGTAATGATTTGGAAATGTTAAACGCAGTTGGGCTACCATATAAAATGCCGGATGCTGACGTCATCGGTCCATTTAATGTCGCATTGTCAGATAATAATCATAGTGGAGTTTTAAAGACTATTCAGCAACTGATTGCTACAAAATAGTTATTTAAAAGCAACACACATGGCTTTTAAATTAAGGAGAATGAAGTATGAATATCGGATTTATTGGTACTGGCGTAATGGGCACAGGAATAATTAATAATTTGTTGCAAGCGGGTTACGAGGTATCTGTTTTTAATCGTACCCATAGCCAAGCAAATGAAGTACTCAACAATGGTGCTATCTGGCGCGACACACCGGCTAAAGTTGCTCAGCACTCGGATATTACTTTTACAATGGTTGGATATCCAAAAGATGTTGAAGAAGTGTGGACGAGTGAGAATGGTGTTTTTGCTGGTGCTAACGAAGGGTCAATTTTGGTTGATATGACAACCTCAACACCACTTTTGGCTGAACAATTAGCGCAAACCGGTGCTGATTTGGGATTTAAAGTATTAGATGCACCAGTTTCAGGCGGGGATATTGGCGCTAAGAACGGTACATTAGCAATTATGGTTGGTGGTGAGCAACAGGTTCTTGATGAAATTAAACCTGTATTAGGCGTTATTGGACAGCAAATTGTTTTTGCTGGTTCTGCTGGTAAGGGACAACACATGAAGATGAGCAACAATATCGGTGTTGCAGCAACAGTGGTTACAATGGCAGAATCCTTAGTTTACGCAAAAGCAGCTGGTCTCAATTTAGAGAGTGCTTACAATGTTTGGCGCAAAGGCGCTGCGGGATCTTGGTCGGTCGATAACTATATACCTCGTATTTTCCAAGGAGATTATGCACCCGGATTTTATGTTAAGTACTTATTAAAAGACCTACGAATAGCCTTAGACTCAGCCAAGGAAATGGGAATAGACTTACCCAATACTCAACTTGCTGAACAACTCTTTGAGCGTTTGAGTCAAGAACATGGGGATGAAGGTGTGCAAGCAATTGTAAAACTTTGGACCTCATTTGAATAATCGTTGTATGGTTTGAGCTGAATAAAATAAACAAATTAGTCCGGTGAGGTTGATTCGAATCATTTTCACTAGACTATTTTTAGTTATCTTGTATGTTAATTTAGTAAAAAATTGACGGACGTAAAAAGTAAAAAGAAAATGATGTTCAAAACGGACAAACGTAAATATTTATTAAAATTTTTAGAAAAACACCCCAATTTAAATTATATGGAAGAAAAATTAATTTTTGATGCAATTAAGAGGTTGAATAATCCAAAAGCATCAGAGTACAGGGAAATAGTCAGTGTGACTAATGAACTTCAAAAGCTATCCCTCACCCAACATTTGTCAAAAGATGGCAGAATATTGCTGAAAAAATGACATCGTAATGAATGGTTCTTTGGAATTCTTTATAATCTGAAATGATAAGGACTAATAATTTAAATATAAAAAACACGCTACAAAAATAAAACACGACTTGCTATAGCAAGTCGTGTTTTATTTGTATCCATTAATGCAATAAATTCATCAATAAGCTAATGTCAGAGCCTGTTTCTCAGCGACAGCGGCTAGAGCAACCTCAGGAATGTAGTTAATTGGTTGACTAAAGTTGGGTTGGAAGAAAAAGTCAGACATTGCTAATTCATCAATTGTCATTTGTTTTTGAATAGCTATGGAAACAAGATTGGCAGATTGTGATACATCATGTTGAGACATAAATGAACCACCAACAATTCGACCAGTATCTTTTTCCCAAGTTAATGAACTAAGAACAGAAGTTGTACTTAACATAAAATCGGGACGATAATCACTTTCGATAACTGTTTCAATGACATCAAGCCCTTTTTCTTTAGCAGTCGCACTATTTAACCCGGTAGCAACCATGGCTTGTTCATATAATTCTACTGCGGAAGTAGCTTGTGTTCCAAGATAACGAGTTGTTGGTTCAATAATGTTTTTACCGACTAATATACCTTGGCGAATAGCGTTGGTAGCCAAGGGGATGTAATCAATTGCTTGGGTTGGATTGAAAAAGACGGTACTAGCATCCCCAGCAGCGTAGACATTGTCTTCACTAGTTTGCATATAATCATTTACAAGTATTGCGCCATTTGGAAGTGTTTCAAGTTGACCAGTAAATAAATCAGTGTTTGGTAAGAAGCCAATGCCTAGTATTGCAATATCGGCTTCATATGAGCCATTTGGTGTAGTTATTTTAATACCATTAGGTGTATTTTCGAATTTAGATACAAACTGATTGAGCACCACATCAACATTGTTCTTTTCGTACTCTTTTTGAATGCGTTCAGTAAAAGCTGGGCCAAAGTTTTTTGCCAATACGCGGTCAGCACCATCAATTAGTGTCACTTCTTTTCCAGTAACAGATAATTGCTCGGCTAATTCAGCACCAATGTAACCGGCACCAATGACCGCCACACGCTTAAGATCTTTGGCAACACTTTTGATACGGATAGCGTCATCCCAAGACTTACAGAAATACACACGATTGCTGTCAATTCCGGGAATATTTGGAATAACAGGCTTTGAACCGGTTGTGATGACAATTTTATCAAATTGTTGTGTTGTAACTTCTTCTGTATCTAAATTGGTTATTGTTAATGTTTTAGCTTTTAAATCAGCTTTATTAACTTGGTGCGCCATCAGCATGGTAATCCCTTGATCGCGCATTGATTCAGGAGTTTCGTAGAACATTTTTTTAGGATCAGAAACATGATCACCAATCCACAAAGCGATGCCACATGACAAAAATGAAACTGTAGTGTTTTTTTCAAATACAGTTACTTCTGCCTCAGGATAATCTGATTTTATTTGCTTAGCTGCATATACGCCAGCATGTGTAGCGCCAATTATACCTATTTTCATGATGTATGTCCTCCGATTAGTAAGGGTAATCTGTACATCAATTATAAGCTCAAACAATCACATAAGTAATTGACCTAAGTCAAGGATTATCAATTTTTGTGATATTTAACACGATTTTACCTTTAGAACTATTGCTGATAATTCTTTTTTCTTCAAGTTTTGTAAGGTTTCGGCTTAAGGTAGCAGGAATGGTTCCGAGATAAGCTGCTAGCTCTTTTTTTGACATAGGCAGTTCGAAACTCAAACTATTTGATTCCTCTGCAATATCCTTTAAAAATTTTAATAATCTGTCTTCAACAGATCCTGTTAAAAGATTAGCCTGTTGTGTCTGTAGTTTCTGCATCTTTACAGCAATAGACATAGCTAATGATAGACCAATGGTTGGTTGTCGTTTTGTTAAATTTAGAAAATCAGTTCTGCGAATCTCGCAAATGCGAGATTTGATTACAGCGACACACGTTACTGCGTGGCGTGAACCTGTAATTAGAGATTCTTCACCATCAATGTCACCATCATTTAAGAAATAAAGTGTTTGTTCTTTTCCATTGCTGGCAGTTTGGCTGATCTTTAGTTTGCCTTGATGTACTAATAGTAATCGATCTGAATCATCCTCTACATTGAAAACGGTTTCCCCAGGCGCGTATTCAATGTAATTGATTTGTTCACTGATCATGTCTAGTTCATCTTGTGGCAGTTGACTAAACAGAACGGTTGCAGAAATACAATTGTGGTTAGGATGTATTAGTTTACGCATAGGAGTGTCCTTAGATTATCTTGATAATATTTGAGCAAATAGGGGTAAAAAATAACATATTATACGTTATTTCAAAGCTTATTGTAACAAAGGTTTGATTGTCAATGCTGAGATAAAGATTCTGTTGCTGTTACCGCATCAAAGAGCGTATAATAATTAAGTATTTGAAAAAATCTAGTATGCTTGTATTGCAATTGTTTTCATGATACAATTAAACTCGAATTGCAAAGTTTTTGCAGGTAAAAATCGTGAATGGAGGTGAACACACATGAAGCGTACATACCAACCAAAAAAGCGTCATCGTGAACGCGTACACGGATTCCGTAAACGTATGAGCACGAGCAACGGTCGTAAAGTTTTGGCTCGCCGTCGTGCAAAGGGCCGCAAGGTTCTATCTGCCTAACAAGGTCGCTGCTATGCAGTGGCTTTTTTATTTAGTACATGAAGAAAAAATAATACATTTTTTTATCGTGAAGATAATCGTTTTAGTAACCATTTAGGCATGTTGATACGGCTACGTACATAAATAGGGAGTAATTTCATGAGAAAAACATTCCGCATAAAAAAACCAGAAGAATTTCAACATGTTTTTAATAAACACCGTTCTGTAGCTAATAAGTATTTTATTGTTTATCAAATGGATAAACCAGAGCAAAAACATTTTCGTGTTGGGCTTTCGGTTAGTAAAAAAGTAGGTAAAGCACATGAGCGGGTTTGGGTTAAACGTCGTATCCGTCAAAGCTTGTTAGAATTAAAATCTGAATTACCTCAAGAGTTGGATTTATTAGTCATTGCACGCCCTGCTGCAGCACATAGAAGTCAAAAATTTTTGAAAAACCAAATGATTCATGTGTTAAAATTGGCTAAGATATTGAAAGAAGAGAACGAATGAAGCGATTTGAGAATATTTTGAAAAGAATTGGACCATTACCTTTGATTATGGCGGGGGTAGCTTTGGTCTTAATCATTGTATCCGGGTTGTCATATGATGGGCATGTGACATCGCATAGTTTCTGGAGTGCAATTGTCGCGGTGTTCACAAGAGCTATTTTGGGTGCTTCAAGTTGGTTTGGCAATAATTATGGTATGGGTATTATCTTGTTTACCATTTTCATTCGCTTCCTGATTCTGCCATTAATGGTGTATCAAGTCCAATCGATGATGAAAATGCAAGTAGTTCAGCCGGCATTAAAAGAACTACAGGCGAAGTATCCAGGTAAAGATACTGAAAGCCGCCAGTTAATGATGGCAGAGCAACAAGCACTTTATAAAGATGCCGGAGTAAATCCATTTGCTTCAATGCTACCTTTAATTGTACAAATGCCTATTTTAATTGCACTGTACCAATCAATTTGGAATTCACCTGTTCTAAAATCGGGAAAGTTTCTCTGGCTACAATTGGGCAGTAATGATCCGTACTTCATTTTACCGGTATTAGCCGCATTGTTTACGTTTGCATCATCATGGCTTTCAATGCAATCGAATCCTGACCAAAATGGTATGACTAAGGCCATGCCATACATTTTTCCTGTAATTATCTTTTTCTCCGCTCTAGCCGTTCCAAGTGCCTTGTCACTATACTGGGTTGTGGGAAATGCTTTCCAGACGGTACAGACATTTTTCTTGCAAAATCCTTTCAAAATAAAACGTGAACGTGAAGCAGCAGCGCAACTTGAAAAAGAAAAGCAACGTAAAATCAGAAAAGCAAAACGCCGTAAGCGGTAGAAATATTATTAGCTGTAAACAATGTTGTTATAACACTGTTTACAGCTTTTTTTGTATAAATATTTTTTAAAAACTGATATAATATTATTTAATGTTAGAGGGGCAGATAGGATATGAACTTTATAAAAAACTGGGTAATACCCATTGCCATTGGTCTTTTCATTGCTTTGATTATTCGCACTTTTTTGTTTACTTTGGTGACGGTTGACGGACCATCAATGAACCCCAATTTAGACAACGGTGAATTAGTAGTTGAGAGTAAAATATCTACTGTGAAGCGTGGGGATGTCATAGTTTTTGATGCAACCAATGAGGATCCACAAATTAAATCTGGTCACAAAGATTACGTAAAACGGGTGATTGCTGTGGGTGGTGATACAGTATCACATAAAGGTGCAAATCTATATGTTAACGGTAGAAAAGTTAATCAGGATTACATTGGATCAGAGCAACAATCAGGGGGTACTTGGGGTGATTGGACGTTAAAAACATTATCATCTCGAGATTTTTGGCAAAAGAAAGATCGTAATACAACAATGGTACCAAAGAATTCATACTTTGTACTCGGCGATCACCGATCGGTTTCAAATGACAGTCGTATGTTTGGTTACGTTGAAAAAAAGCATGTACTTGGTAAAATCTATGTGCCATTCTGGAATTCAGATAAGCAATCAAAAGAGAATATTAATGACCAGTCCAAAAAATTCTTTGCAAATTAAATCAACGAAAAATCTAGTATTACGCGCAATGCAGCCTACCGATTCAGAGGCACTTGCGCGTATTTATTTAGGTACGCGACAGCATAACTTTTCTTGGATTAAGCATCCTAAGTTAGAGGATTTTGCTAGAGATTCTCATGGTGAGATGGTTGAGGTGGCTATTATTAATCAAGAAGTTGTAGGATTTGCATCCATATCCGAGCATGATAGTTTTTTACATTTATTATTTATTAAAGAAGGCTGGAATGGTTGTGGTATTGGCGCAAAGTTACTTGACTGGGCACGTAATCAAGTAATGCAAGCGTTAGAATTAAAAGTGGTTACAGCCAATGTTGCTGCACAACGTTTTTACGAACGAGAAGGATTTTTAGTTGTTGGAAAATCAGTATTATCAAAACCACAAAATCTGACTTATAGGGACAGCAAAAAATGATTGAGATAGTTAAGCACGTAAAAAAATTTACATGGTATCATGTTTCAAATTTGACAGTTGAAGAACATGAAAAATTAGTCAAAGAGCATCATTTAACCGATGAAATGATAAGATATGCTGTTGATCATAATGAAAGTGTGCGTATGGAATACGATTGGCATGCGGACGAAACTTTGATGGTTGTTGATGTGATTGTACATCAAGACAACAATGTAGAAACAAGACCAATCGGTATTTTGTTTGCTCATAATGATGTCTATACATTTACGCATGGGCCTACGGAGTATATCAAACCGATCCTATTAGATCCGAAAAATCAACAAGTACGAGCACAAGAAGGTGAAATTAGCGCATTTGATTTTATCATGACAGGGTTATATTCTTTGATGATAAAGTATGTTGACGAAATAACAGAAATTAATAAAAAGCGCCGTGTTATTCAAGCACAATTTGGTCAACAAAAACAAACGACACGCCAGATGAACGAATTATTATATTTAAAAACGCAAATGATTTATATTCAAAATTCATTAGCTAATAATCATGTGATGCTAGACAGTTTTCGAACGGATTTTAAAACCGTCTTGAAAGAGTTTGAATTAGAGCATATTGATGATGTCAGGGTTGAAGTTGAACAAGCTAAGCGAATGGCTAATTTGGCACTAGAGGTGATTAATTCAGTCAGTGACGCGATGGGCAATCTCAGTAACCGTGATTTGAATTGGACGATGAAGGTATTAACCGTATACTCAATTGTTTTGACAGTCCCCACCATTGTCAGCGGGTTTTACGGTGAAAATGTGAAGTGGTTACCATTTGCAGATGCACAAAGTGGTTGGTGGGTAACCATTGTTATTACCCTTATACTAATGGCGTTGGTTAGTATTTTAATGCTGATTTCTGGTTTTTTTCGAAAATAATCTTGTGGAAACGGGTAATAACAGTCAATTTAAATTTGATATTGAGATAATTGTTTATTTTTTTCTAAACAATGTCTTCATTTAAAAAGTTAATAGTTATTAATAATGTCAGTAAACGATAAAGGATATGAATGATGAAAATATTAGAGCAAAGAATTAAAAAAGATGGTCGTGTTTTGGGCAAAGATGTATTGAAAGTAGACTCTTTTTTAAATCATCAAGTTGATCCAGAACTTATGCAAGCCATGGGTGCAGAATTTGCAAAAAAATTTTCCGATGAAAAAATTGATAAGATTGTAACGATAGAATCATCTGGAATAGCTCCAGCAGTTTTTGCAGGTTTAGCACTCCATGTGCCAGTTGTATTCGCGCGAAAAAATAAATCTTTAACATTGCCAGACAATGTTTGGACTGCAGATGTATATTCATTTACAAAGCAAACGACGAATCATATCATGATTGATCATCGCTTCTTAAATGCCGCTGAAAATATCTTAATAATTGATGACTTTTTAGCTAATGGACAAGCTGTCGAGGGGTTACTTAAGATAGCCAATGATGCAGATGTTAATGTTGTGGGGGTTGGGATTGTCATAGAAAAGACTTTTCAAAAAGGTCGTCAAATTCTAGATGAGCGCGGGGTACGCGTTGAAAGCTTGGCAAGAATTCAAGGTTTTGATAATAATGAAGTTATTTTCTTATAAACTTCTGCCAATTTGAATAAAACGTGCAATCTCATTTTTTATGATGTTCTGATTATTATGCTCATGATGAATAATATAAAAATGACGTTTGAATGCGTTATCCAGTTTCTTATAAGGAACTGATTCTGGTAAAGCTTGAATACTAACAATAGATTTGCCAATATTTTGCGCCAGCATTTTTACAATAATGTCATTATTTGCGATAGTCAAGAAATGGTCTGGTAAAATGTTATGCTGCTTAAAGTATTGTTGTGTGTAATGGTATACACCAGAACCTTTTTCTCGAACCAACCAAACTGCGCTGTCCAGATCACCTGCTAACACAAGTTGATCACTGGATATTGCATCACGAATAATAAAATCATGTGTGATAGGTTTTTCAATTATACCAAAATCAAATTGATGATTTAAAACACCGGCTAGAATTTCTTCAGAATTGTGCATTTCAATTTTGAAATCAATGGTGTTAAATTCATCTTTTTTTATTTGTGCAAAAATCTTGGGTAGTAGTACGGTTGCTGAGGTTTGCGATGCACCTATTTTCACTGTAGTACGTGGCCGTTCTTCATCTAAATCTAAGCTGTCTGTTGCATTTTGCCAGTCATCAAGTAGATGGAGAGCATGTTGGTAAAATTTTCTAGCATTTGTAGTCGGTACTAATTCAGTACGCCCGTTTCGTTCAAATAACTGAATGTTTAATTGTAACTCTAACTGTTTAATATGCACACTGACGGTAGGTTGAGAAATAAATAATTGCTCAGCCGCCTTTGAAAAAGAACGTGTTTCATAAACTGCGATAAAAGATTGAATTTGTTTAAACATAAGACTTCCTATTAAAAAAATTAATTGAATATATTATAAATATTTATTTTACAAATAGCAAAGGTGGGGGTAACATAATAACTATCGAAATTAGAATTTAGTAGCTCATTGATACTGCTAAATGTGTGGGAGAATTGACATGAAAATTAAAAAGGCCATGATATCTGGTATTATCATTACTTTAATATTGTCTGCAGTTGCTAAAGTTTTAGCTACCTGGTTACCGTTTTTGGGTGCGGAAGCAATTGCCATGTTACTAGGGATTTTATTAGGTAATACTGTTTTGAATCAGCCCATTTTCGCACCGGGAATAAAATGGGCAGAAAAATTCCCCATCGAAATAGGTATTGCCTTGATGGGGCTTACTGTTACACTTCGGACCATTGAAAACCTTGGTATTAATGGCTTGGCTTTTATTTTGATACAGATGACATTAACTATCGTAATAGTTCTTTGGATGGGGGGGCGTGTTTTCAAAGTTTCTGACAAATCTGCCATGTTGATGGGGGCGGGTAATGCTGTTTGTGGATCAAGTGCTATTGCATCAGTAGCACCGGCGATAGGAGCCACTGATGATCAACGCCGAACAAGCGTTGCGACAGTTAGTTTGACTGGTGTTGTGTTGTTGCTGATTTTGCCGATTCTTGGGACACACGTGGTAGGAGAACATAACTTACTGTTGGGTGCACTTGTTGGTGGTGTGGTTCAGTCAGTTGGGCAAGTTGTTGGAACAGCATCATTGATTAATCCTACTGTTGTCACGTATGCGACTTTGTTTAAAATGTTACGTGTTATCATGTTAACCGTTGTTGTGTTAGTTTTTGCTAAAATGGCACAAAAAAAAGACAAATCAGCAACAAGTATTAATCGTAAAGGTGTCAAAATTCCTTGGTTCATCATGGTATTCGTATTTTTACTATTCGTTAATAGTTTTATTTCATTACCGCACTTAATAACAAGTGGAGCCAAACAGATTTCTGGATTTTTCGGTGTCGTGAACTTGGCGGGAATCGGATTGAATCTTAAGTTAGACACAATCAAAAAGTCTGGAGGGAAATTTCTTGGCTTTGGCCTTGTGACTGGTGCAGTACAGGTCGTACTCGCTATTGTTTTAATAAAAATTCTGTTTTAAGTATATATCGGCCTGAAAGGTAATGATCCTCTATCTCTGCGTTATCAGCGCAACGCTCTGCCATTGAGCTACAAGCCTATTATAAAAGTGTTCCACGTGGAACGCTTTTTTATTATTACTTCACATGAACCGAAACAGATCCAAAGCCTTCGGTAAATTGCGCTGTCCAAGTGCCGGCTGTCAGTGATAAGGGGAGCAAGAATGTTCCTGTCGAGGCATGCGTTCCTTCTGGGAAATCCTTACCTTGTGAAAATAGTTTTTCAACCAGCCATTTTAGTGATGTCACTGGGTTGCCAAGAACTTCACTGCCAACGCCATTGGCAACTTCTTGATCATTATGCAGCAAAACAGCTGAAACACTTGCTAAAGTAGTTAAATCTAAGTCAGCACCATCTCGTTGCCGACCATAAACTACAGCACCGCCTACAGCAGCATCGCACAAAACGAGATATTTATCGAGCTTTGGAAACCAATTTTTAAAACGAGCATCTGGTAATTCTAAAGTTGGTGCGACGGTTGTATTTTGAAGTAGTTCTACTTCGTTCATCGATGGGGTTAGGTCTTTTTTTGCAGTAAACATTAATTCCACCTCAACCAATGGTTCATTGTATGCTGTTAAATCTAAATTGAAACCAGATTGAACAAAGCGATTAGCCAATTGGGCACCATATAGTGGTGAATCAGAGTTAAATAACTCTTGTGTTTCTTGGGACGTTAGGGAAACCTTGTAACCAGCGACTGGTGCATTCTTTTGAGTAAGAACAGCATCTTGGACTTTATAGGCATCTTCGAAATTATCAACAACGCCGACATATTCGTCTCGGTCAAGTGGCGTGTTGGTATCAAATGCTTGGAAGAGTTTAGTAGTTAATTCTTGTACGTTGTGTGTTGTCATGGTATTTTCCTCTTTTATTGATATTTCAAACAAAAAATCCCATTTAATAACTGTTACAGTTATTAAATGGGATTTTAAACTCATTGATAACCGTAACGACCAGATATTAAGAGTCGTTACGTTAAATAACAACCCAACTATTAAATAATAATAATTGCGTTGATAATTATATTGTTTACTTGTGAGTTCATTTGTTTGTTCATGGCTTTAATTATAAAACAAAAAAGATAAAATAACAATAATATTGTTATTTTTATAATTAAATCGCCATTATAAATAAAAACCTGGTGGAATACACGATTATTGCATTTTTATTCAAATACGGAAGAACATCTTTGTTATTACATTAGTTAATAAAATCACAATTTAAAATTCAATCAAACAGTTGATGATGCAGCATGCATAATTATTAAATAAAAACACCGTACTAGTAAAATACGGTGTTTTTATTTAAACATTATAAATTGGCGATATCAGTAATGGACATCTTGGTTAGTTGTAAGAAACGAGCTCGAAAAGTTTCTGGTGCTTCAGGAATCGGTTGCGTTAGCCAAGTTGAAATAATTGAGAGTGTCATTTTCACGCTGAGTTCAATAGCAAATAATCGACTAACTGGGGCATTCTCAACACAATAATTATCAAAAAAAGGGGTTACCCATTTGATGTATCGTTGCTCTAAAAAGTGCAGCCATTCACCATTTGCATAATTTTTTGAATAGAGTATTTTTAGAACATGACAATGTTGGTATAAGACAGGTAACATGACATCAGCAAGTATGATAAGCGGGTCAGTTGCTGTTGTATACTCTAGCGCAATTGATATTTCCTGTTCAATTTTCATTGCAATAAAAGTCAATATATCCAAAGGTGTTGAAAAAAGCGATGAAACATGATGAGAACTCAGACCGGATTCAAGAATAATATCGTGCATGGTAATATTGCGCATATCAGAGCGAGACAACAAGCACAGGAATGAATGCGCTAACTTTTCTTTATCTAAATCACGTTTATTCTTCTTTGCTACCTTATCGACGGGTAATAATTTTGAAAGTGGTATATTAAATGATTGTGATATTTTTTTCAACATCACAAGTGTGGGTCGAGTTCTCGCGCGTTCCCAACTTGAAACAGTTTGGTGAGATACAGACAAAAAAGCAGCAAACTCTGTTTGCGTGAGTTTGTTGTCGTTTCTGATTTTTTTAATTATTTTATTAATTTCATACATGAAAATACCACTAGTTTTTATAAATTAATAATAAATTCCGAATAATATGATGAGAAATGACATTTATTTGTCGTTTGTTTAATTAAAACAATTATTATCAGATTTTACAACAAAAGTCAATAAAATAATTATTGAGAAAAATCCGGTGTGATGTAACTTTTGATGAATTTTGGGTATCATGATTTTGATATAATAATAACTATCGGCCAAATAGTATAGGGCCGATACAAATAAAGGAGAAAAGGGATTATCTGAATAGTTCACTGAATACTTGTATTTAAAAAAATAGATGATTTTTTGAAAGTCTGTGGGGATATTTTCAAAACTCATCTATTTTACTTCAAGTATTGTTACGGTTTGAACTATTGTTAAGGTGCAAGCATGATGAATCTTGTAATCTTGGTAATCAACAGGGAGAAATATGACAAAAGCAGTGAAGATTGTGTTAACAATCGTTGGTACTTTGGTGCTAGTTGCAATAACAATGGTTAGCAGTTTGATTGCTATAAAAGACGTAAGTGGATCTGAGTTTCATACGCCAGCTTTGCCTGTAATGATGGCTATAGTTGTTGGCGCAATAGCATCTGTTATAATAGGTGCGTTGTTCAGCAAATTATTTATTTATCTTTCGCAACTTGGACAAGAAACAAAGCAATCCGTATCGTTCATGAATTCTTGGTACGCAACAGTAGTAGGTATGCTACCTGTGGGAATCATTAATCTGTTTCTAGTAACTGTTTTGAATGTATATAAGAACGATAATAAAGTAGCAAGTGTTATTGGTAATGTGGTTGCTACTTTATTATATACATTAATTTTGCGTCAAGAGGGTACGATTACAAAACGTACACAGATTATTTTTATTGTGATTTCAGTAGTACTTAGCGCTGGTATAACTTTTGCGTTTTAACCTGTTGTAGTTAACGCAGCGTAAAGAATTCTGAATAATCATTAATGTGTGATATAGGGGAAGTATATGAAACGCAAGACAAAAATTATAGTAACTGTTGCTGGAAGTGTTGCTGCACTTGGTATTTTAACTGCCACTGGTGTGCAAGCTTATCATACATTGGTAAATCCAACAACAACTGCTAAAAACAAATATCAAGTGTATAAAGTAACCAGCGCCTTACCACTTACAATGTCAGGAAAAGTGGTTGCCGAAAAAACACAATCTTTGAACTCACCAACTGGAAAATTGCAACAGCTTAATGTGAAAGATGGGCAGTCTGTTAAAAGTGGTGATATTTTACTTACCGTAACCGCTACAGATGTGCAAGAGTCTATTAGTTCACAACAAGATGTTGTAAATAAAGCCAATCGCGCAGTTAACAGCGCATCGGCTACTCTGAAAAATGCGCAACAAAGTTACAACCAAGCAGATGCGGATACTAAAATTTCGCTAAAGGATACGGTTACACAAGCGCAACAAGCATTAACTGATGCAAATGGTGATTTGCAAGATGCCCAAAGAAAGCTGGTAGAATTACAAGGTAAATTAAGTGTGTCGTTGAAAGCACCTTTTGACGGAGTTGTTTCAGTAAGTAATGATACAAAAGATGGTATACCAGCCATTACAATGAATTCAAGTCAAAAAGTTTTGCAGGCTAATGTGTCAGAGTATGATTACAGCAAAGTACATGCTGGGGACACTGTTACAGTGAGCGGTATTGATGGCTCGCCAAAACAAAGTACTAAGATTACAAAAATTGAACAAATCCCATCGAATCAGGGCAAAGGAACAACATACTATCCTTTCTCTGCCAGCGTCAATAATGACTTTTTGTATGGTCAGAGCGTTAAAGTAAAGGTGCCACAGTCAGAGTTGAAAATTCCAAAATCAGCGGTATATAAAGGCAGTATCTACAAGGTTATTGATGGTAAGGCTAGTCGAGCTCAAGCAGACTTAACGCAAAATGGGGACGCGTACATTGTTAACTCAGGGATTAGTAAGGGGGAAAAATTGGTTACTAATCCGGATGCAAAGTTGACAAACGGAGAGGTTGTTGATGATTAACTTAGTTTCAGTCAGCAAAAGTTATCAACAGGGAAACGAGAATTATAAGGCTTTACATGAAATTTCGTTAAATATTGATGCTGGTGAATTTGTGGCTATTATGGGACCTTCCGGTTCAGGAAAATCAACATTGATTAACATTATTGGTTTTTTAGATAATAATTTTGATGGACAATATAATTTCAATGATACTGTAGTTAACGATTTGAATAGACGTGATCATGCGCGATTGCGTAATCAATCAGTTGGTTTTATTTTCCAAAATTTCAAACTAATTAGGAACCAAAGTGTCGGCGAAAATGTCGGGTTGCCATTATTATATGCTGGTTTGAAGCGACGTGATATTATTGCTCGTGTAAATGATGTGTTGGCGCAAGTGGGATTGCCTGGTAGTTATGACAAACTACCTAAAAATTTATCGGGCGGGCAACAGCAACGTGTTGCGATTGCTCGAGCAATTGTCACACGCCCTAACTTTTTAGTGGCAGATGAACCTACAGGGGCATTAGATTCAGCGACATCTAGAGAAATACTAGCACTTTTTGAAGAGCTAAATCGTACTGGGACAACAATCATTATGGTGACACACGATGAAAACGTGGCACGCCAAACAAATCGTCTGATTAGAATTTTAGACGGTCGCTTACAAAGTGACATGGAGGTGCAACATGCAGGTTCGTGAGTTAATTGTCAGTTCATTCAGGTCATTAGTTTCAAATAAACGACGCAGTATTCTAACTATGATTGGTATTATTATTGGTATTGCCTCGGTGATTACCATCCTATCTCTTGGTGATGGTGCACGAATTGAAATGCTGAAAAATTTGCAGGCCGATAGTAGTGGACAACAGTCGACAGAAATTACTTTTTCACCAAGTAATGATGCTAAAGTTTCTGGATTTAATAATGATGATTTAGCCCGTATTCGTGCTAATAACAAAGTCAGTAAAGTGACAGTACAGTCTGATGATCATGGCATCTTATCTAGTGAGGGAAGTATTAATGGAAAGAGCTTAACAGCATCCGTATACTTAGCAACAACAGCAAATGATAGTGTAATAATTACTGGTCAAGGTCTTAAAGCAACGGATATTGCCATGGATAACCCAGTTGCAATGGTTAGTCAATCGATTGCTAAGAAAGGCTATCGAACTAACCAAAATGCGTTGAATTCAGGAATTGAAATTAATGGCACAATGTATACAATTGTTGGTATTATTGAGAACAATGCGGTAAAGGGTGAATTTTACAATTACGACATTGTTGTGCCACGACACGTTTTTGAGAACAGTAACGCAACAGTTAATGCGAATACGTTAAAGTTAACTTTTGTGCCTGGAACAAATATATCTAAAGCAACAACTGATATTAAAGATCAGCTTAATAAAAATGGTTCACAACATGATTCTGGATCTTATGAGTTCTTTGATACAGCAGCTATGCTGAAAGGGATAACAGCAGTCATTAAGGGGATTACTTACTTCATTGTTGCTGTCGCAAGTATTTCGCTATTTATTGCCGGTATTGGGGTCATGAACATGATGTATATTGCAGTCAGCGAGCGAACTCAAGAAATTGGTATTCGGATGGCTGTGGGAGCATCTCAAAAACAAATTTTATGGCAGTTTTTGATTGAAGCAGTTATGTTAACACTTAGTGGCGGGATGATTGGCTATCTCGCAGGGTTAGGGATAGCGATGGGAATTTCTGCTTTCCTACCATTTAAAGCTAGTGTTTCATTATCAACATTCTTATTGGCCTTCGGCACGTCAACAGTTGTTGGTCTAGTGTTTGGTATTTTACCAGCAAAAACAGCAAGTAACAAAAACTTGATTGATATTTTGAGATAGTAACTAATAAAAAAAGTAATGATACAGTTCGTATCATTACTTTTTTATTTTGACGTATTTAGTCAAGTCAGTATTTTTTGTGAACGTCCAGACACGGCCATTTCGGCTTATTTGTAGATAATTATCTTTGCGCATTAATGTTTTAAATCCTAATTTATGCGCCTGAATATAAGTTTGTTTTAAATGCTGAGGGACAAAAATAAACCTATCATTACTAGACTTGCGTTCTGACAAAATCTGTTGTCCGCGTTTCAAAGCAAATGCTTCCAGAGAATCATTACTAATGAAGCTTAATAACTGGGCCCCAATCGTTTTCGATGGATCAGCAAGGGCATTTTTAGCGAATGTGAGAGCACTAAGGAAATCTTTCTGTAATTCAGCGGGGGACAGACTAATAATATTATCCAAGCGTTGAATCAAGTGTTTAGCGGAAGTGGTAAGTGATGGGATGAGATGATCAGTTGGATGCTGTAAAGCTACCGTATGATTTAGAGACTGCGCATTTTTTAGGTCGTCATCTGACCATTGCTGTGGATTAATGATGGCATCGATGATTAACAAATGAAGAAAACTTAGCGCATCTTGTGAAATCCCATCTAGTGTGAAGGGATTGGTGTCAAACATCCTGAACTCTAGGTATGAGGCGCCACGTTGTACCATATCAGTTAAACTTCCTGGAGCCTTTAAACGTACTGGACCATAAAACTCACTTTTATCATAGAACTGGCCAGTATCGACATAATGTTGAATTTGTTGAATATGTGTTTCAAAGCTAGTATAGTCAACTTCAATATCACTATGATTTGCAAAACCAAAATTACTGGCACGCCAAGAACGAACCGGCTGCATATCTTTGAAATCGGTTGGTAAATTATCTGTTGAATTTTCAGAAACGGGACTTGCACCAAAAAGATAGGTCAGTAGCCACCTATAACTAGCTATCTGTTGGGCGATTTGAAAGTATAACTCATTTTTAGCAGCAGGATAAGAATTGATTTGTTTTTGAGAACCAAACCACCAAACCAAGTTGTCACTTGGTGAAAAATTAACATGAATTCCTGCCATAATATGCTTGAAAGGCCCATAACGCTTGACTAAAACATCTCGATATTCTTGATACCAAGATCGTTCAAAATGATTAAGCAAATAATCAATATCGTTGGCAGACAAATGTGGGGGCATCGAAAGTGGCCAAATGATTTCATCCTCAGCTAATTCAGATGCCAAAATAGTCTGGAGTTCGTGCAAGTGCATTAAGGCATCTTTTGAAGAGTGTTTAGTGCCGGTGACCAGTTCCTCTTGGCTTTCAGAGAAATCAGTCTGGAAGTAGGGTTGATATTGTCGATTGCCTAAATTACGAGAGTGTGGATGTTGAGATAGGCTTTTGCTTCCTGATTGCACACGGTGTTCTTCTATTTCAATGCCGAAACGACCAGCAAATAGTATGTCACGTAGCTTGTTATCTGTAAGTTGTATAGAATTTTTAAGCATACAACGTTCTCCAATTGTTATATTTAAACCATTTTAACTTATTATAAGCAGGTAGTGGTAAAATTGGTATCCGTTTTAATATTATTGTTACAATTTGACGAACACATTAATTGTTTTATAATGAAAGTATGTTATTCAAAGATAAAACATATAAATATGTTCCAGCAAATATACCAAAAAACGCTAAAGTTTTTCATAATCTTAGCTATTCGGTTGGAAAGCGTAATCAGCTTGACCTTTATTTACCTAAAATGGGGAGAAATTATCCAGTTATTGTGGATATATACGGTGGAGGTATGCTTCGAGGACAAAAATCCTCATATAAACTTAATCCCAGTTTACGGTTCTTAAATGATGGTTTTGCAGTGGTCAGTCCAGATTATTCACTCAATCAGTTAGGTGAAGAAACTTTCCCTGTTCAAATCGCTGAGATTCGTGCAGTAATAACTTTTCTGATAAAGAATTCAGAGCAGTATGGCTTTGATAAGAACAACATTATATTGATTGGGGAATCTAGCGGGGCCCAGCTAGCTGTTTTAACGGCAGCAACAATATCTGAGCATTTATTATTGGGCAGACTCAAAGATGTAGCGGAACACACATTTTTTCCAAAAATCAGTTGTGTGATTGGGATGTATGGTCCTTACAAAGTTGACGATTTTGCTAAACAATTTGCCGAACTCAATATAAAACCACAGTTCAACGAAACTGGTGAGGCACAGTCATTTGAAGGAATAATGTTAGGAACCAAGCGGCCGGATCAGATGCCAAGTAAGGTTGCACAAGCGAATCCAGCAACTTATTTTTCAAAGAATATGCCGCCTTTGTTATTATTTGCTGGGACTAAGGATGATGTAGTACCCTATTTGCAGAGTGTTTCACTGGCTGAAAGGTATTATCAAAAAGTGGGTAAACAAGCTGAGATGATATTAGTTGATGATGCACATCATGGACCACATGATTTCAACACGGATGATATTCATGCAAAAAAATTGGCGTTTATCAGACGAAATACTAACTAACAATGCGTTTTTATCAAGCAAGTAAATAGACCTTGTGGATATGAAAAAAATCCACAAGGTCTATTTGAGATAAATGTTTTAATTAAGGGCGATCATCGTAGTCATCAGGTGTGACATCTTTTCTGAAACCGTCTGAATAATAATGTGTTTGACGTGGTTCATCAGGAATCAACACCCAAGCGATGATATAAACTAAAATTCCAGGCAAAACGGGTAGAAAACCTAATACCACGAAAATAATTCGAACTAACGTAGCATCCCAATTAAAATAGTTAGCAATCCCGCCAAGCACACCAGCGATAACGCGGTTATCACGTGAGCGAGTTAATTTTTTATGTTTTGTCATTGTTATTCCTCCATGTAATAATTGCCGATTTAGTCTTAAAAACCAAATATAGGTACTAGGACTAGTATATTTTTATAGAACCCATAGCGGCTTGTGCATCGATTGTAAATTCAGGGTTAGCACCAACAAATCCACTTTTATAACCATCGAAGCTTTTATGATAATGAATATCATTGCGATCCAAATCAATTGCCCCTGACTTAGTGGCTAGTTCAAAATTGAAGTCTTGATCAGCCGGAGCTGTTAGGCGAATGGTACCAGAATTTGAGTTTAGTTTCAAATCGTTTGTTAGTTGGTCAATTCTCAAACGAAGTGAACCTGAATTTATTGTGAATTCTCCGCCACCAACAAGATTATCTATAAGCACAGAGCCCAGGTCAGCGTTAACTTTGGCATAATCAACAGTTGCATTACTGATATTAACAGTTCCTAATTTAGCGTGTATCTTAACTTGTTCAGCCTTGATATGTGATGCCTTTATTGATCCGGACGTAAGCTGCCAATCTGCAATATTGGTGTTCATATTTTTGACTTTGAAACTTCCAGCGTTAATTTGAACGTTAAATTTTTCGGTAACTAAGTCTTGCGCATATAAACTACCCGCTTGGTTTCGTACCTCTATCTTCCCAGTGATGAATGAACTCGGAATTCCTATGTTCACAGAAGTGCGGACGTGGAAAATTATAGGATGTTCGCCCTGATTAATTACAATTTTATCATCATTTTCTGAAATAGTGGCAAAATAACGTCTATTATCACGACTAAAATATTCATCAATAGTGATGAGATCGATTTTATCATTTGTATAGAAGTGAATCGCAGCTTCGCTGTAATTGATTACAAAATCTTTGATACTGGTTGGCACTGTCAATTGGTGATGTGCTTTAGCCCAGGTAGGTTCCTTGAAATCTTTATTTTCAAAATCATCATTGATGCCAGAATTAACATTGTTTTCAAATTGGTAGTATTTGTCACCCACCCGAGCACCGGCGCGGTCAACGTGTAGCCAGTCACCAAATTGAAGTTTATTATTTTTGCCATCAAGTATGATATCATCACCAAGCGCTACGCCTTGTTTGTTGATGTGTAAATTTCCAATATGCACGCCTTTATTTGAAATATCCACGTAAGGTCGTTTGGGTTCAGATTCGTTGTCTGTTTCCTTTTTGGTACTGGCTTCACTTAAGTCCTTTAACAAGTTATCAATGTCACCTAATTGCTCAAAAGCATCGTCCAAAGCTTCATTATGGGATCGATCAGTTTTGGAAAAATCTTGATAAGCTTCTAATAAATCGGCTACAAGTTCTTCTTTAAATTCCGTTAATTGTGCGTTTGGCATATATTTAGAAAAAATAACATCCAAACGGGTTCTAATTTCCATTTCAACACTCATCATAATCTTTTACCCTTCCGCTAATTAAATGGCTAATGATATCTTTGGCGAAATGCCATTCTTGTTCTGCTGATTTGAAATGTTGCTGGCCTTGATCAGTAAGGGTGTAGTATTTTCGTCTAGCCCCCTGGGTTTGATCGCCCCAGTAACTACGGATGTCTCCGACCTTTTCCAAGCGCCTAAATGCAGTATATAGTGTTGCTTCGTTCAGTTCATATTGCTTACCGGATAATTGACGAATGGATTTTGAAACTTGGTATCCATAAGAATCACCTTGATTAAGAATATTTAAAATAATAGTGTCCGTATGACCACGAATGAGATCTTTTGATATATCCATATGCAGGTACCTCTTACAACTACATAATATAACATATTACTGTGGCTGTCAAAGTAATATGTTATAGGCTATTATCAGAATGTTTCACATGAAACATTCTGATCGTTTTCTTGTAAAATTAAAATGTCCTTTTTTATTCAATATTCTGGTATAATAAAAACATTCATTACACTGATAAAGATAATATCATACGCGTCAAAGAGAGTTAGCGGTTGCTGTGAGCTAATCCGTGGATATTATTGAGTTACACAGTGTGCAAATCAATGACGTCTGCCGCGATAAGGCATATTAAGTGGTAGGTCCGATGACTTACAATTTAGGTGGTACCACGGTGAAAATCGTCCTAGTCTATTAAGATTAGGACGATTTTTTCTGTAATTAAAGGAGATGGCAATGAATTTTATTGAAGATTTGAAATGGCGCGGTGCGCTGAACCAAGTGACAGATGAAGCAGGATTAATTGAAGCAATGGCATCAGGAGAAGTTGGGGCCTATGTGGGTACCGACCCAACAGCTGATTCATTACATTTAGGGCACTTGATTCCATTTATGGTGTTAAAACGTTTTCAAAATGCTGGCGGAAAAGCTGTTATTATTATTGGCGGTGCAACTGGTGCTATCGGTGATCCACGTCCAACTACAGAACGCCAATTACTTTCACCAGAACAGTTACGTCAAAATGAAAAAGGGATTACTGAGCAAGTAACCAAGCTATTTGGCGATGAAAAAACTGCTATTGTTAATAATAATGACTGGCTTGGCAAATTAACATTGACAGACTTTTTACGCGATTATGGAAAGTTGTTCTCTATCAATGTGATGCTGAAAAAGGACGTTGTCGCTTCACGTTTAGAAACAGGTATTTCGTTTACAGAGTTTACCTACCAGATTTTGCAAGGTATTGATTACCATGAACTATGGCGTCGTCATAATGTACGATTGCAAATTGGTGGTTCGGATCAATGGGGAAACATTACTTCTGGCATTGATTTAATTCACTCAATTGAAGGAAGTAACGCGACAGCTTTTGGTTTAACAATTCCTTTGATGACTGACTCATCAGGTAAAAAGTTTGGTAAGTCGGAAGGGAATGCCATTTGGTTGAATCCTGAAAAAACCTCACCATATACTTTCTACCAATTCTGGTATAACCAAAGTGACGAAGATGTAGTAAAGTATTTGAAATACTTTACATTTTTGGGTGTTGATGAGATTAATAACCTCGAACAAGAAGCTAAAAATAATCCTGGAGGTCGTGTAGCACAAAAGCGCTTGGCACAAGAAGTAACGAAATTTGTTCATGGCGAACAGGCTGTTGCTGATGCTGAGAAGCTATCAGCAGCATTATTTAGTGGCGATGTTGCTAATTTATCTGCAGCAGATATTGCTGATGCATTTGGTGGTGTACCAAGCTTTGACATTACATCTGAAAAGAAAAACATTGTTGATTTCTTAGTTGACGGAGAAGTTGAGAAATCTAAGCGTCAAGCGCGTGAAGATGTTACAAATGGAGCGATTACCATTAGTGGTGAAAAAATAACGGATGTTGACTTCGAAATTGATCCAACAAAGCATTACGATGGTAAATTTGTATTGGTTCGTCGTGGTAAGAAAAAATATTTCTTGGGAAAAGTTAAATAATTTATTGCTAGCGCACCTCTGGAGGATACTATGAAAATTTTAATGTATAATACAGTTTCAGATGAAATGCCCTATGTAGAAAAATGGACCAAAAAAACAGGACATGAAGTGGTGACCATTGATCAACCTCTTGACGAAACAACGGTGCGTCGCGCTGAAGGTTTTGATGCAATTACCACACAACAAACAACGACAATCAATGCTCCGGTTTATGAGCAATTAGCTCAATTCAATATTAAGCAAATCGCTATTCGACAGGTTGGTTATGATGTGTTGGATTTGCCAGAAGCATTTGCTCACAATATTCGTTTGTCTAATGTTGCAGCCTATTCACCTCGAGCAATTGCAGAATACACGCTAACACAACTTTTCAATTTGATTCGACACAATAAAAAGTTTGATCGTGCTATGAGTACAGGTGACTATACTTGGGCTGCTGGTGGTCAAGCGAGAGAAATTCATAATTTGACGGTTGCTGTAATTGGTGTAGGACGAATTGGAACGGCCTTTGCAGAAATGCTTCACGCGCTGGGCGCAACAGTTTTAGGTGTGGACCCAATATATCGCGCCCAAAACGAACCTTTTGTAACTTATACAACGTTAGACGATGCTTTGTCTCGAGCAGATGTTGTTAGTTTTCATACACCATTAAATGAAGAGACACGCTATATGGCGGATAAAAGTTTCTTTGCCAAAATTCAACCAGGAACAATTATGTTGAATTTTGCCCGTGGTGAAATTGTGGACATGGTTGAGCTTGAAAAAGCGCTTGAATCAGAGTTATTGGCTGGTGCAGCATTCGATGTGACACCAAATGAAAATGATTTTATGAATCAAAATCAAGATCCAACATCACTACCAGCGGATATAAAACGTTTAGTTGAATATGATAACTTTTTACTGTCACCACATATCGCTTTTTATACAAATACAGCAATCAAAAATATGGTGGAAATGGCTTTAAATGATGCCGTAACGATGGCAAATGGTGGTGTTACTGAAAACGAAATTTTACGTTAAAACCCAGATATCTAAATGTCAGTAATAAACTGGCTTTTTTATTAAGAAGAGACGATGATACTGAATTCATCGTCTTTTTAATTTGATGCCAACGCGTATTAAATTACGTTGTTCATCAAAAAATACCAGTGCAGCGTACTGAATGGCTATTTGGATATGATTGAATGATCGGTATTTACATTAAAAATTTGATTTATGAAATAAATCTCCTTATATTTTAATCTCTAATGTTTTTCTAATGATATAAAAGGATGGTGGAGATGTACAATAATTATCAACAAAATATCCCCAATCTTTATGATTTGGTTTATTTTTAGAAAGTAACCATAAGGTATTGATGTTTGTGAAATGCAGACGCATACTCACCCGTTTTCCAATGATATTTGACATTTTTAAATTATAGGAATATAATTATCTAAACACAGATATGAGTTTTTACTCAGAAATGAAAAATGACTTAATGAATAAAAATGCAAGAAAACCAAACAATATTCTCAGTAACCTGCTTATCAACTGATGATTAGTAGGTTATTTTGAGTGATTGTCTGCTAATTAACTTATAGTTAGTAGACGGTTGGGATATTTTTTGTTCGGGCACCTAACTGTTAGCGCAGTTAGATGCCTTTTTTCATAGAATTGGGGGGATAATGATCAACATAGAAAAATTTATCACTACGAGAAAACGTTTGAAAATGTCACAAATGGCGTTGTGTTCTGATATTTGTACACAAGCTACTTTGTCAAAATTTGAAAAGCATCAACAAGTGCCAGCTTTTGATATCATGATTGCTTTGTGTGAACGGTTAGGGTTAACGCTGAATGATGTTTTCCCAATCGATGTTACTATACGTCAAACAGACAACGAGCGTATTTTATCATTGGCCACTCAAGCACTTTTTTATCAAGACATTGGAAAATTTGAGCATCTAATCAAACAAGTACAAACGGATAAAATGATTGATACTGAACGGGAATGCTATCAAATTACACAATATTTTTCTGCAGTTATCTTAAAACAAGACTGTTTCAGAGCAAAACAAATCATTAAAAAAATTGATATAGCAGGTCTTAATAGGACACACAAATTATTGTTTTATGCCATAACGAGTCATTACTACTATCAACGCGGCCAATTTGAAGAAGCACACCAGGCTTTTGAAGATGTTTGGCGTTATCAAAAGGAAAATACAACAGTAGACCATTCTGGATTTCAAGCGGCAATTGTTTATTTATTAGCTCAATATCAAATGTCGATTAAAAACTACAAATATGCTATGATGTTGGCAACTTATGGCATTGATTTAGCGAACACAAGTGATAGTACTTATTTCTTAGAAAACTTTTTTTGGTTATTGGTGCAAGCTAGTGATACTTGGGATAGTCAGCATTTTATTGTAAATGAGATGATTGAAAATGCGCGTGTGATTGCAAAAATGCATAAAAATAAAGTTATTTTACAAAAAATCAGTCAGCGAAGAGGGGAAAAATAATATGACAACACTTAAGATAGAGGATTTACATGTTTCAGTAGAAGGAAAAGAAATTTTAAAGGGGGTTAATTTAGTCGTCAATACTGGTGAAATTCACGCTATTATGGGACCAAATGGAACTGGAAAATCAACGTTGTCACAAACAATTATGGGACATCCAGCATATGAAGTTACTGAAGGTCATATTTATATGGACGATCAAGATTTGGCTGACATGTCAGTTGATCAACGTGCTCGCGCAGGCCTATTCTTGGCTATGCAGTACCCATCTGAAATTCAAGGGGTGACTAATGCTGAATTTATGAGAGCAGCCATCAACGCTCGTCGTGCCGAGGACGACCAAATTGGTGTGATGTCTTTCATTGCAAAACTCGATGAAAAACGTGAATTCTTATCGATGTCAGAAGAAATGGCAGAACGTTATCTTAACGAAGGATTCTCTGGTGGTGAGAAGAAACGTAATGAAATTTTGCAAATGATGATGATAGAGCCAAAAATTGCTATTTTAGATGAGATTGATTCAGGATTAGACATTGATGCTCTAAAGGTTGTTTCTCGTGGTGTCAATGAAATGCGTTCCAGTGAATTTGGCACACTTATGATTACGCATTATCAACGGTTACTTGACTATATTGCGCCTGATTTTGTCCATGTGATGATGGGCGGTAAAATAGTTAAGACAGGCGGTGCTGAATTGGCTAAGAAACTAGAATCTGAAGGATATGCGGGATTACGAGATGAACTTGGATTGAACGTTACGTTGACAGATGAAGATGTGAATTCATATTTTGTGGAGGATTGACATGGTTGATAATAGTGCAATGCATTCTTTACCACTACCAACATTTGCTAAAGTTCGATACACTTCCTGGCAACTTGATAAAATGATAGCAGCCAAGGAAGAAACGACAATGTCATATTTTGCTGAGGATAATGTTCACGGCATCGAAGTGAGTGGGCTATCTACCACTTATCACCAATTATCGGATGATATGATTGCTCGTGGTGTGATTCTGATGAATATGGCACAAGCGCAGATTGAGTATCCAGCACTAGTTGAAAAGCTGTTAGGTAGCGTGATTTCCAAAACAGCCGATCGATTATCAGCACAAAATTTGGCACAGTTTAACACAGGAATTTTTGTTTATATACCAGAAAACGTTCAATTTGATAGTGTTTTGCATCTGTCATTGAATCATTTAGCTATATCTGGAGAGGATTTTGTGGCTCGTATTTTTATATACGTTGGTACCAATGCCAAAGTTGACATACTACAACAAATGCACACGATTGGGACTCAAAAAACAAAAGCTTCTGTTGTTATTGAAGCGGTAGCAGACGTCGGTGCCCAAGTCAGTTATGCTAACATTGATGCGTTTGGGGAACAAACAACAGCATTTATTAATCGAGAAGTTGATGTAAGAAATCACGCGACTGTGGACTGGCAAAATGCTGAGTTTAACGACGGTAATGCAATCATACGATTAGCTAGTCAGCTAAATGGTGAGGGCGCTGCATCACATACAAATGTCATTGGACTCACCACAAAAAAACAAACACAAGGGATGGTAACAACTATTTTGAATCGTGGTCGCCATACCACTGGTCATATTTTTCAACGAGGGGTTATTCTCAATCGCTCCACTTTAGTATTTAATGGGATAGGAAAAATTGTTAAGGGTGCTAAAGGATCAGATGCGCAGCAGGAGTCGCGTGTTTTGATGCTATCACGTCGCGCACGTGGAGATGCCAATCCTTTGTTACTCATTGATGAAAACGATGTGACGGCTGGTCATGCGGCTTCTGTAGGCCGAGTTGATGAAAACCAAATGTATTATTTAATGAGTCGGGGTATTAGCGAACAAGTGGCTCGCAAGCTAGTTATTCGTGGCTTCATGGGTGAAGTTTTGGCCAAAATGCCAACAAAATCAGCACAAAAGCAAATAGTTGAAGAAATAGAAAGAAAATTACAACATGAAGACGATTAGACATGATTTTCCAATACTTAATCAAACTATCAACGGGCAGGAACTACTCTATTTCGACAGTGCAGCTACGTCACAAAAACCCCAATATGTGATTGATTCATTAGTAAATTACTACCAAAATAATAATGCAAACGTACATCGCGGTATTTATGAATTATCAGAGCGTGTGACACAACAATATGAACAAGCCCGTGATAAAGTACAAGAATTTATTCATGCTCAAAAACGTGAAGAGGTTTTATTCACTCGTGGCACAACTGAATCACTTAATTGGTTAGCAAGTACTTATGGTGCAGAACATGTTAAGCAGGACGATGAAATCTTAATATCTTACATGGAACATCATTCTAATATTGTGCCATGGCAACAATTGGCGCAACGTGTTGGGGCACATTTAAAATATGTTGAACTTAACGACGATGGCACCTTAAATATGGCTGATCTTGAGCGAAAAATAACAGACAAAACTAAAATTGTATCAATCACACATGCTTCTAATGTGTTGGGGGTTGTTAATCCTATAAAAGCAATCGCAAAAATAGTCCATAAACACGACGCTATCATGATTGCTGATGGTGCCCAATCTGTTCCGCATATGCGTGTTGATGTGCAAGATATGGATGTTGACTTTTTTGCCTTTTCGGGTCATAAAATGCTTGGACCAACAGGTATAGGGGTGCTTTACGGCAAACATGATATTTTAAAAAATATGAAACCAGCTCAATTTGGCGGAGAAATGATTGAACTGGTGGACTTGCAAGAAGCGACTTTTCAGCCTTCACCATGGCGGTTTGAGGCGGGAACACCCAATATTGCTGGTGCAATTGCTTTAGGGGCCGCCATTGATTATCTGACAAATATTGGAATGAAAGAAATTGAAAGCTATGAGCAGTCTCTAGTTGATTATGCTTTGCCGAAGTTAAAAAGTATTGCAGGTGTCACTATTTATGGTCCGCAAAACAGTGCACAGCATTCAGGTGTGATGGCATTTAATTTAGCAGGAATCCATGCTCACGACTTAGCAACGGCCTTGGATCAAGAAGGGATTGAGGTTCGTGCAGGGCATCATTGCGCACAGCCACTCATGAAATATTTGAATATTGCGGCGACAGTTCGTATTAGTTTGTATATCTATAATACGCGTGGAGAAATCGATCGATTGATTCGTGTCATTGAAGATATTAAGGAGTATTTTAACCGTGAGTTTGCATAATTTAGATCTTTTATATCGTCAAACGGTCATGGAATATGCCCAACATCCGCACCATTATAAGCCTATGTCAGGGACAGAAACGTATCATGTTCGAAAATACAATCCCACTTGTGGCGATATCATTGACTTAGCTTTTGAGATGACTGACAATAAAGTAACAGATATATATTTTTATGGGGATGGTTGCGCTATATCAAAGGCTTCGTCTTCAATAATGACAGATTTAGTAGTAGGACAGCGTCGTGAAGCTGTCGCTACCTTACTTGAGGAGTTTTCAAAACTGACACGTGGGGAAGTAGCAGATACTAAACTTCTTGGAGAAGCACAAATTCTAGCAGGGGTTACGCAATTCCCCACGCGAATAAAGTGCGCAACTTTGGCTTGGCATGCTCTGGATGAGCTATTAGCAGTAGAGAAATAAAAAGGTTTCGATGATGGAAATAGACAGACAAGAAGCTATTAATCAAACAAAAGCAGCCATTTCAAATGACAAGGCCAGCGAATTAGGGTTTCAAGATAACTACCAGGCTGTATTTTCAACAGGAAAAGGGTTAAACGAAGACATTATTCGTCAAATTTCAGCCAAAAAGAATGAGCCCCAATGGATGTTAGAATATCGGTTACAAGCCTATCAAACATACCTCAGAATGCCTATGCATACATGGGGGCCAGATTTAAGCGAGATACAGTTTGAGGATATTTACTACTATAATAAGCCAGCAAATGATAAATATCGTGATTGGGATGACGTACCAACTGAATTAAAGGAAACGTTTGAGCGTTTGGGTGTACCTGAAGCCGAAAGGAAATGGCTAGCAGGGTCTTCTGCTCAGTATGAGTCTGAAGTGGTTTATCATCGTATGAAAGAAGAATTTGCTAAGACAGGAATTATTTTTACCGACACAGACACTGCAGTGCAAGAATATCCGGAGCTTATTCAAGAATACTTTGGATCATTAGTTAAACCAACCAATAATAAATTAGCGGCCTTAAACTCAGCAGTCTGGTCTGGTGGCACATTTATTTATGTGCCTAAGGGTGTTCATGTAACGACACCTATTCAATCTTATTTCCGTATCAATACAGAAAATGAAGGTCAGTTTGAACGGACATTGATTATTGTTGATGAAGGGGCGCATGTTGACTACGTTGAGGGCTGTTCAGCACCAATGTATTCAGGGGATGCGCTACATGCTGCTGTGGTAGAAGTGATTGTTAAAAAAGACGGTTATTGCCGTTACACGACGATTCAAAACTGGTCAAATAACGTGTACTCATTAGAAACAAAACGTGCAGCGGCGCATGAAAATGCCACGATGGAATGGATTGATGGTAATTTTGGATCAAAAACGACAATGAAATATCCATCAGTTTATTTAGAAGGTGAGGGCGCAAAGGGTACAATGTTATCGATTGCTGTTGCTGGCGAGGGCGTTAACCTAGATTCTGGCGCGCAAATGATTCATCAAGCTAAGAATACGTCGTCGTCTATTATTTCAAAGTCGATTGCACACGATGGTGGGTCCACAGATTATCGCGGCACAGTGAAATTTGGCCGCGAATCTGATGGGTCATTTGCACACGTCGAGTGTGACACAATTTTGGTGGATGATAAGTCTTCCGCTGATACGATTCCATACAATACAATTTTGAATGGTAATGTGTCGATGGAGCATGAAGCTAAAGTATCACGCGTATCCGAAGAACAATTGTATTATCTAATGACACGCGGTATTTCTGCCGAAAAAGCCACAGAGATGATTATTATGGGCTTTGTTGAGCCGTTTACCAAAGAATTACCAATGGAATATGCGGTTGAATTAAACCGGCTTATGAAATTTGAGATGGTGGGATCAGTAGGATAAGCTGTATAGATATTTTAGTGTCGGTATGTATAACAAATAATGGAGTATTTGCTATGAAAAAAATAATGGTTACAGGTGCAACAGGAGAACTTGGTACAAAGACGATTCAACATTTGTTATTTAGTAAACAGATTCCTGCCGATGAGATAGCGGCCTTGGTTAGACGTCCAGAAAAGGCAACTTATTTATCAAAGTTAGGTATTACATTGCGAAAAGGTGGTTACGATGATGTGAGTCAAATGACTGCTGCCTTCCAAAATGTAGAAAAATTATTGATCATTTCATCACCTGAACTTGATAATATGACCAGATTACAACAGCAATATAATGTAGTCAGAGCTGCCTATCAAGCAAAAGTTGGACATATTTATCTCATAAGTCTTGCTGAGACGCAGGAAAGATTATTTGGCTTAGAAGATGTTGATATGGCAACAGAACACATGGTTCGAGCTACAAATATTCCCTTTACCATTTTAAAAAATGCAATTTACTTAGATGAGTTGAAGCCAAATATTTTGACTGCAATCAAAACCAAAGAATTGGTTTCTTCAACGGATAGCATGTCATTTAATTATGTACTACGGGATGATTTAGCATTGGCCAATGCTACTGTTTTGAGTGAAGAAGGGCATGAAAATAAGATTTATTACCTTACCCGTGAACATTTAATCAGTTATCCAGAAATTGCTACAATATTGAGTGAAATAACGGATACAGAAATTACGCATAAAGCCTTATCTGATGATGGTGTGACAGATTATCTTTTGAAGCATGATGTAGCTAGAGAAAATGCAGAATTTATTACTTTATTGCAAAAGTCGATTAGGGAAGAAAAATTCGCAACGACATCAACAGCTATTTCTGAATTAGCTGGGGTTAAAGCAAATAATCTCAAAGAAAATTTAAAAAGTTTACTATCAGATAATATTTAAGCCAGATAATTATTTTTAATCTAGTATACTAGTATTTTTTGTAATAGGAGAAGCGTATGTCTCAAACGATAGAATCTGATGTCTTAGAAGCATTGCAAACAGTGGTTGACCCAGAGTTAAGAATTGATATTGTGAACCTTGGGTTAATTTATCACGTCGATTTTATCGAAAAAACAGGATTAGTGATTATACAAATGACGCTAACAACCATGGGCTGTCCATTGGTAGAAGTTTTGGAAGATATGATTCGAAAATCCTTGATGAGTCTAGCAGAGGTTAAAGACGTTGATATTCAATTAGTGTGGGAACCGGCTTGGAATATTGAAAAAATGAGTCGCTATGCACGAATATCATTAGGACTTTATTAAGAATGAATTATATAAAATTGGAATAATATCATTTTTTCATTGACCCACTGATATGGTCGCCGTATTATGAATGTATAAACTAAAAGGAAAGTAACTCATGTCAAGTACAGCAATTCAACATATGAATAATCATGAAGTGCTTCTTCTCAACTTGTTAAGTGTATACCTAACGAGCTGAGCTTTTTGTTGGTGTCGTTGGGCTAATTTGTCTAACGAATAGTTAAAAAAGTGATTTAGAAATCCTAAACTAATTCGATAGACGAATTGGTTTAGGATTTTTTGATTAATAATGGAGGGCAGCATGGATAAAATTATTTCATTTTTTGATACAACATTACGTGATGGTGAACAGACAATTGGCGTCAATTTTTCAATTGCGGAAAAAATTGAAATAGCAAAAGGATTGGATGATTATGGTGTATCAGCGATTGAAGCAGGATTTCCTGCAGCATCTCACAAAGATTTTGAAGAAGTAAAAAAAATTGCCGAGGTTGTAGATAACGCAAAAGTTGTTGGTTTGGCACGGATGATTAGAAGTGACATTAATGCAGTTATTGAAGCTACTAAGAATGCAAAGCATCCAATGATTCACGTGTTCATCGCAACTTCACCAATTCATCGTGAGTTTAAATTACACATGACCAAGGCAGAAATTTTAGACAAAATTAAAGCAGACGTTATGTTTACTAAGCAACATATGCAAGATATTGTGTTCTCGCCGGAAGATGCGACAAGAACCGAGCCCGACTTTCTGGTAGCTAGTGTGCAAGCAGCTATTGACGCTGGGGCAACAATGATTAACATACCAGACACAGTTGGTTATGACACACCAGAAGAATACGGTGAGGTTTTTGAAAACTTGCGTCAAAATATTGTTGGTTTTGACACAGTTGGTTGGTCAACACATACACATAATGATTTGGGAATGGCAACAGCTAATGCTTTGGCAGGCATTGCACATGGGGCAACGGAGATTCAAGGCACAATTAATGGTATTGGTGAACGGGCTGGAAACGTCGATATGATTGAAGCGGCAGCAGCCATTCATGTGCGTCATGAAAAGTTTGACGCAGAAACAGCTATTGTTTTAGATCAATCAAAAGCCATTTCTGACATTGTCGCACGGGCAACCCGCGTGCCAGTTGCAGGTAATAAGCCCATTATGGGACGCAATGCCTTTGCTCATGAATCTGGGATTCATCAGGATGGTTACTTAAAAAATCCAGAAACCTATGAAATTTTGAAGCCAGAAATGGTTGGTGCTACGGCAACACTACCTTTGGGCAAACTATCAGGATCGCATGCGGTCATGTCAAAATTAAATAGCCTAGGGTACGCGGTGACTCGTGATGATATGAAAGTAATTTTCCCAATCTTTAAATCAGTTGCCGAAGAGTCTGATTTGATTACAGATAACCAGTTAAAGGTTATTATGCAAGTTGTTGAAGAAAAAGAGATGGTGAGTGATTAATAATATGACATCAGTTAAAAAAATAGTAGTTTTAAAAGGCGATTATATCGGTCCGGAAATCATGACATCGGGTTTAGCAGTATTGGATGCTGCGACAAAGGATACAACATTTGCTTATGAACTGATAGATGCACCATTTGGTGGTGATGGGATTGATCGGGCTGGTGACCCGCTACCACAATCAACGATTGATGTTTCAAAACAAGCTGATGCGATCCTACTTAGTGCAATTGGTGGGCCAAAATGGGATAATGCGTCACGACGTCCGGAGCAAGGGTTGTTAGAAATCAGATCAAAACTGAACTTATTTGCCAATATACGGCCAACCAAAGTGACGGCAGCACAAATTGACCGTTCACCATTGAAGCCAGAATATGTAGAAAATACGGACTTTGTCATTGTTCGGGAGTTGACATCAGGTGCTTATTTTGGCAAGCCACGTAAACTGGAAGCAGATCAAGCAATTGATACGATGTATTACAGTGAAGAAGAAGTAACTCGTATTATGCACCAAGGATTTAAAATGGCGCAAAAGCGGAACAAGCATGTCACCATTGTTGATAAGTCAAATGTGTTGGCTACATCAAAATTTTGGCGAAAGATTGCTAATGAAGTTGGCAAAAGTTATCCGGATGTGACAATCGACTATTACTATATTGACGCGATGACAATGGCAATTATGACCAAGCCGACCGCATTTGATGTTGTGATTATACCTAATTTATTTGGAGACATTCTAAGTGACGAAGCAGCACAAATTACAGGTTCCATTGGACAAATACCTTCGATGTCAGTTGGTGCAAGCGGCCCTAATTTGTATGAACCAATTCACGGTTCAGCACCTGATATTGCTGGCCAAGGCATAGCCAATCCAATTTCTATGGTAAATACAGTAGCTATGATGTTGACAGAAAGCTTTGGTGAAAAAAGAATTGCCGATAAAATGACTAAAGCAGTAGACTACATTATTGAGAACCACTATGTGACACCAGACATGGGTGGAACAATGACGACCGATGAAGTGACACAAAAAATGGTTGATTACATAAAAAATAATGAATCGGTAGGTATACAATGAGCAGAACACTCTTTGACAAAATTTGGGAAAAACATGTTATTACTGGGGAAGTTGGTGAGGCGCAATTGATTTATGTCGATTTACACTTAGTACATGAGGTAACATCACCGCAGCCTTTCGATGGACTGAGAAGTACGAATCGCCGCGTTAGACGACCAGATTTAACTTTTGCAACTATGGATCATAATGTGCCAACGCAAGATATATTTAATGTGCAAGATCAAATGTCTCGATTGCAGATGGATACATTGGTCAAAAACACGAAGGAATTTGACATCCCATTAGCATCAATTGGTGATGACAAGCAAGGAATCGTTCATGTTGTGGGGCCTGAACGGGGTCTGACACAGCCTGCTAAAGTAATCGTCTGTGGTGATTCCCACACAGCGACACACGGTGCGTTTGGCGCAATTGCATTTGGCATTGGTACTTCCGAAGTTGAGCACGTGCTCGCGACGCAAACAATTTGGCAAGTTAAACCAAAAACTCTGGGAATTAAGGTTACTGGAAAGCTGCCCAAAAATACATACGCTAAAGATATTATCATGGGCATTATTGCTAAATATGGGGTGTCATTTGGCGTTGGTTATGCGATTGAGTTTTACGGTGAAACGATTGAGAAGTTATCAATGGAAGCTCGTATGACGATATGCAACATGTCCATTGAGGCTGGTTCAAGAACGGGTATGGTACAACCAGATCAAACGACATTTGACTATATTGAAGGCCGTGAACAAGCACCTAAGAATTTTGAAGCTGCTAAAAATTATTGGTCACAATTCTACACAGATAATGAAAGTGACTTTGATGAGACGTTGACCTTTGATGTATCAAATTTGAAGCCCATGGTGACATGGGGAACAAATCCAGGCATGGCTACACCTGTTGATCAATCTTTGCCAGCAATAAAAGATGACAATGACGCCAACGCCTATGAGTATATTGGCTTGCAGCCTAATATGAAGCCTGTTGACATTAATTTAGATTACATTTTCATCGGATCATGCACGAATAGTCGTTATGAAGATCTTGAAATTGCTGCGAATATGATGAAAGGCCATCACTTAGCACCTAATGTTACTGCCTGGGTCGTGCCTGGTAGTCGTGCGATAAGAAATCGTGCAATTAAATCGGGTATTGCTCAAATATTTGAAGAAGCTGGTTGTGAATGGCGTGAACCAGGATGTTCGGCATGTTTGGCGATGAATCCTGATAAAATTCCAGCGGGGAAACATGTTGCTTCAACATCAAATAGAAATTTCATTGGGCGCCAAGGTGCAGGATCGAGAACGCATTTGGCTTCTCCAGCGATGGTTGCTGCAGCAGGGATTGCTGGTCACTTTGTTGATATTACGACAGATGAATTTGTATAGGGGAATGATATGGAAGCTTTTGTAAGAGAGACAGGCAGAGCCGTTGTTATTCCAAATGACAACATTAATACGGATATTATCTTGCCTAAACAATTTTTAAAAAACATTTTAAAGACCGGCTTTGGTAAAGATTTATTTTATGATTGGCGTTATAATGACGACGGTTCGTTGAACGAGGCGTTTGAATTGAACAAACCAGCACATCAAGGGGCTTCGATTTTAATTACAGGGCATGATTTTGGATCAGGCTCATCACGAGAACACGCGGTTTGGGCGTTAACGGATTATGGATTTAGAGCAGTGATTGGCGGTGGATTTTCAGATATATTTTACATGAATTCAACTAAAAATGGTTTGTTACCAATTGTGTTGCCCGAAGAAAACCGGAGAATATTGCGGGGTATTCAAGCAGATGAAAATATTCAAATTGATTTACCTAAACAAACAGTGACCTATAACAACTATACTTTTCATTTTGATATTAATTCACAATGGAAAGAAAAGTTTATCAATGGTGAAGATGACATTGATAATACGATGAAGTATGAAAAATTAATTGCTGCCTTCGAAAAGCAGCGACCTAATTTTGGATAAGTAAGTATTTTACGGAAATCAAATATTAAAAGGATGGTAATTTATCATGACAGAAGCAACAACAGCAAAGATTCATTGGAATGGTGGCGTTCAAAGTGAAGCGATTGACATTTTGAAAGAAGATGGGGGGATGATTGTTAGTCCAACAAAAGTGGGTTACATTATTATGACTTCAGATGATAAAGGACTAGAACGCAAGTTTGCCGCTAAGAATCGTAAGCGTAATAAGCCAGGTGTCGTATTGTGTGGTTCAGTAGAGCAAGTTAAAGAATTAGCACAAATGACACCTGAAATCGAACAAATGTATCAGCAACATTGGCATGAGGATATTCTGTTAGGTTGTATTTTGCCTTGGAAAGAAGAAGCTAAGAGCAAGATACCAAATGACGGTACAAAAGATTTGATGATGGATAAACGTGAAACCAGTTGTTTTGTTATCAAGTTTGGTACACCAAGTGAAAATATTGCCAAAGAAATGTGGGAAAAGTACGGTAAGTTCTCATTTGCAAGTTCAGCTAATCCGTCTGGTAAAGGGAACCGTGGTTTGGTAACCGGTATTGGTGACCAAATTGAAAATGCTGCTGACTTAATTATTGAGGCCGATGATTATGTGGCATCCATTCAACCCGACAAGACACTAGATACACGCTACGAACAAGGCGTGATGGTATCTATGGTTGATGAGTCAGGTAAGCTTATTCCAGAACAAAATGGTGCCGTGGGCATTCAACCAGCCCCAATCGTTATTCGTAAGGGATTAGATGTCGACAAAATCATGAAAATTATGAGTGATATTTTCTCGTCATGGGACTATCGTCACGGATTTTATTATTAAAAAGTGCATAAAACAGTTCAAAGTAAAACTAGGCCTATATCATTTATTCTACTGATTGCGAGTTGCTAAAAGGTAATTAGAAAACGAAAGAATATCTCAACGATAGTATTTGTTGAGATATTTTTTTGTTGACAAAATAACATAAAATCCATATAATATTTTTGAACATATATTATATGTCGTATAGTATTGGAGAAAATAAGTATGGCAATTCAAATGAGTTCAGAATTATTGGACGGTTGCGTTTTAGCGATATTAGACAAGGAAGATTATTATGGATATGCGTTAACACAAAGAGTACAGGAGACAATTCCCGTTTCAGAGTCAACATTATATCCTGTATTACGGAGATTAAAAAATAATCAATTTGTTACAACGTATGATCAACCTTATCAAGGCAGAAATCGGCGTTACTATCAGATTACAACACTAGGTCGTGACCAATTGGCTAACATACGCCAAGATTGGGTAATATTTCAAGCAAACGTTGACACATTATTAAAGGAGAGATAAGCAGATGGAGAAATATTTAGCTGAGTTAGAGCAACTATTACATCAGTTGCACCATTCAGATAAAGAGGAAGCGATGAATTTCTATCGAGAGTACGTGATGGACGCTGATTTAGTCACATATGAGCAATGTATTAGTGAATTAGGCACGCCAAAACAACTCTCACGAAAAACTTTAGCTGACTATTCAATTAAGGCTGACGAAAAATCAGCGGATGATACAACTAGTAAAAATCCACGATCAAGTATTAAGCTGATTTGGTGGATTGCATTAGCATTACTGGCATCACCGTTAGCACTGCCTATATTCGTTATCTTAGTCACGCTCGCTGCTGTATTTTTTGCACTCTTAGTTACTTTTATTGCAGTTGTCAGTGCACTGAGCCTGACAAGTATTTTATTAGTCATCATCGGAGTCAGTGTTTTGCTGCAATCAATCTGGACGGGTCTGTACTATATTGGTTGTGGTTTGCTCATATTGGGAATAATGTTGACAGTAATACCAGCTGGCATTGGTCTCTTGAAGTGGCTAATTGATAAAACAGCACAATTAAGCAAGGCAATTTATCGACGTTTTACTGATAAAAAGCACATGCATCGGGAGGGTAAATAACATGAAACGAAGTGTTAAAATTGGATTGAGTTTGATCGTTATTGGTGCTGTGCTAGCTTTAATTGGATTTATTTTTGGTGGCGGTTCTAGCGCTATTTCTTGGAATAATGGACTCAAAGTTACTGATCGAAAAACACAAAAAGAAAAAATGGTACGACAAACATATACCTATAATGAAGTGAAAAATATTGACGTGTCAACATCGTTACCTGTACGTATTATCACAGGAGATGTTGAGAAAACCACTGTTAAAGTAATGACGTACCAGAAATTACCTGAGTTGAGCTATCAGCAAAATCATTTGAAAATTACTGATAAACAGGCTGCTGGTATATCTCAAGGTAATATTAACATTGAATTGAATATTACTGGTTTATCTTGGAATCATGGTAACTACGGATACCAAGAAGGTATTGTGATTACGGTACCGCAATCACAAAGGTTGTCTGATATTCAAATTGACGGACATAATAGCAGTGATGTTAGCCTCTCTGATGTTAAAGCAGATAAAATAGCGATTCAACATGTTGCTGATACAAGTTTAAAAAACATAACAGTTAAAGATGACGTAATGCTTGATGATGTTGAGGATACTAATTTAAATGATGTGACTACAGCTACAGCTACCATTAAAAGTGATAATGGTGATTTAACGATACAAAATACACGAGTCAGTGATAGCGTGAATATTCAACTTGAAGATGGTGACTTGAACATGCATCACAATCATATCAATACGGGTAAAATAAACACCTCATACGGGGATGTTGCTTTAACGAATAATCAACTATCTGGTCAACTTACTGTCATAGCACAAGATGGCGATATATCAGCAATGATTGGTAAAAGTAGTGTGACTGCCAAAACGCTTGACGGGGACATTGCTACTTTCAATAGTTATAATGATGACCAGAAAAGTTACACACATCAAGGAACAACTGGAACATACGTCATATCAACAGATAGCGGAGATGTGACCATTAAGTAGTAGTTAATATACATTTTCATTAGTTATATATTAAAAAAATAACAAAACCCTTGCTTTGATTAGATTTAAATAATATAATTAGTTTTGTATTAAAAAATGTAAATTATATGAAAAAGAGGAAAAATTATGAACAAAAAAATTAAAAAAATGAATTATTCTCTCCTCTACCTACTTCTCAGTTGATGTTTAGTAGGTTCTTTGAGTGACTATCTACTAAACCAATAGGTTATTGCATAGTAGATAGTTGGGACAAGTGAGCAAAAACACCCCAACTGGTAAATGTTGAGGTGTTTTTTTGTTCTTTTTAACTTAAAAAGGTAATAGCACGAATTAAAATGTGCGTCGTGCTAGAAAATAATCGAAGGTAGTATGAAAGGACAAGTTTAGTTCGTTAAAGACACAATTTGTTCAGCATATTTACGCGATAATTGCTGCTGTGATAATCTTATTTTTACAGCAAAAAGGGAGAAAAATTTATGATGTTAAATATAAAAAAACAAGCAACCGTTCAGTCCGATGCGATACGTTATGGCGCAATAATTCTTCTTTTTTTGATATCAGGAATGCTATTGTTAATGACAAGTGCTACTCGATATCCTGAAATGATAGCGATGGCTTATCTTTCCTTCACAATGGGATTGCGGCATGCTTTTGATGTAGATCATATTGCAGCAATTGACAACATGACACGTAAGATGCTCAACGATGGTAAAAATACACGAGGTGTTGGTTTTAGTTTTTCATTTGGACATTCAATGGTTGTGGTGTTAATGGCATTGGTAACCGTACTATTTGTCGAATGGGCAAAACATTCTATGCCTATTTTTGAGCAAATAGGAGGTGCTTTAGGCACGCTGATTGCAGCTACCATGTTGTTGATGTTGGCTCTCGTTAATAGTGTTATCTTGCATGATATTTGGGTGAAGTTTATCGCTATGCGCAATCATCATACTAAAGCCAGTACGGACAGCCAAATTAATTCATCTAAGATTTATCGTTTATTTTTGAAACTATTAGGAATGATTAAGCACAATTGGCAAGTAGCAATTGTTGGCTTTCTTTTTGGATTAGGCTTTGATACTGCTACTCAGATTGCGGTATTAGCAACATCTGCTACCGCTGCAAATGCTGGAGTCCCCTGGTATGCAACATTGGCTTTTCCGTTATTATTTACAGCTGGTATGTGTTTGATGGATACCATTGATGGTTTTTTTATGAGTACGACATATCGTTGGGTATTTTCATCACCGTATCGTAAAGTGTATTACAATTTAACAATCACAGGGATTTCTATAATGGCAGCCGGATTTATTGGATTTATTGATTTTGTTCAGGCATTTAGTGTGATGTTTAGTTGGAATAATGCGTTGACACGGTGGGCGACGTCGCTAGATTTTAATCAGATGGGTATTATATTAGTTGCACTGTTTGTTGTCGCCTGGGTCGTTGCGATTACTATTTGGCACGTGTTTAAATTGGCTGATAAGGAACAAATAATTTGAATTATCATTATAAAAAATACGCTAAGGCAGATCAAAAATGTTATTTTAAGTTGATATGCTGGTTGCGTTTTTTATTTTAAATTGCGTAGGCCTATCTCTCTTTGAATTATGATAAAATGAGAACAATCATTAATATGTAGATGGAGATCATTCGAATGATAAAAATTGTTGACGTAACTGAAGAAAATAAAGCCTATTGGCAAAATATTTATATGCAATCATTTCCAGCATATGAGCGACTTGATTTTATACAGTTAGCCCAGATGGCTAAGACAAAAGAGTCAATTAAGATGGCTTTAATCGTTGATGAACAACCAGTTGGTATTTTGCTACTGGTTGAAATATCGGTACAAAAAGTATTCGTACTCTATTTTGCAGTTGATACGAACATTCGTGGAAGAGGGATTGGTAGTCAAACAATTGATGCATTAAAAAACCAGTATCCCAATGGGGTCATTTTAGAATCAGAAATTACAGGTCAACAAGCAGATAATGAAGTACAACGTGTGAAACGATACGACTTTTATAAGCGCAATGGGGTTAACGATTCGCATCTCGTGACTAAGAACATGGGTGGGACTTTTCATTTATTACGTACGACAGATGACATTTCTGAGGCTGACTATCTCAACGCAGTATCAGAATTAGGCATTGAAGCCCAAGTTGAAGAATTTTAGTCATAAAACCAATATTTTTGACAGAGCAACACTTTTGTTTTCAAAGAAATTCTGCGGTATGATATAAAAATGGAAAACTGGCTTACAAAACGTGCACGACTCACGCCAAATCGGATTGCCGTACAGTATAAAAATAAACAATTAACATTTCGAGAAGTGGCTGACCAAGCATACGATATGGCCCAAAAAATTGCGACAGTTACCCAAGACGATTCTCGCGTGGCGTTGATAATGAATAATACGCTCACGGGTTATTTAGTGATTATGGCACTGCAGCAACTTGGCAAAACCATTGTTTTTATAAATTGGCGTTTATCAGTAGCAGAAATTAATTATCAAATTGCAGATGCGGGTGTGACAACAATTTTAACAGATGATGCCTATGTGAGTGAGCTAAGTATTGCTAAGCAAATTAAGTTTAGTGATTTGTCAACACAGCAAAAGATAACACCAGTTGAAACTTTCCCTGAAGACTTCGTGACAAGTATCATGTATACTTCGGGTACAACGAGTAAAGCCAAAGGCGTTATGCAAACCTATCAAAACCATTTCTATTCTGCGATAGGAAGTGCTTTGAATTTAGGATTAACAGCTGATGATTGTTGGTTAGCCGTGGTACCTATCTTCCATATTAGTGGATTTTCGATCATCATGCGTGGATTAATTTATGGTATGTGTGTCGTCCTACAACCTAAATTTGATGCGCATCAGGTTAATCAACTGTTGATTGAACAACCGATTACTACTATATCAGTCGTTCCAGTGATGTTAAAACAATTACTTGCTAATCTACCAAAAGGTGCTCATTATAATCATCATTTTCGAGCAATGCTTCTTGGTGGTGGGCCAACAGACCTTGCAACACTAAATCAGGCACAGGACCACCGAATTCCTGTCATTCAATCGTATGGCATGACAGAAACTGCCTCGCAAATTGTGGCACTCGATGCAGAAGATGCGGTTCGAAAGATTGGATCAGTGGGGAAACCATTGTTTTCAGTGCGTCTAAAAATCGCTGATCATAACGGAAAAGTATCTCGGGAGGGGAATATTTGGATTCAATCACCAACCTTAACGATTGGATATCTCAATCAACCAGATAAACTAGCTGAACATCTGATTGATGGTTGGTTTAATACTGAAGATTATGGTTATTTGGATGATGAAGGGTATTTATTCGTTCAGGGACGTGAAGGTGATATGATAAATTCAGGTGGTGAGAATATTTTCCCCGATGAGGTTGAAGATATTTACGCAGAATACCCAGGGTTAAATAGAATAGTCGTCGTCGGGGTACCGGATCAAAAGTGGGGTTCAGTGCCAATAGCTATCGTTTTGGGTGAGAAATTGCAAAAAGATGCTTTAATTCAATTCGGTCGAGAGCACATTGCGCATTATAAAATACCAAAACGATTTTATTTGGCTCACAACTGGCACACTACTGCTAGTGGAAAAACACAACGTAAACCTTTTTTAGCTGAACTCGAAAGATTAAAGGAATTGATATGACATTATCTCCAAAAAATACAGATGTGAAATCTTTATTCAATACAATCGCACCGGAATATGACAAGATGAATAACATTATCAGTCTAGGCTCACACAAAAAGTGGCGCCAAAAAGTTATGGACAAAATGGTCTTTCCAAAAAAAGCACAGATCATTGATTTAGCTACCGGAACTGCTGATTGGGCAATTGCATTGGCAGAAAATAGTGATGCTGATTCTAAGATCATTGGCTTAGATTTCAGTGAATCTATGCTTGCGGTTGGGCAAACAAAGGTTGACATAAGTGACTATTCGGAAAAAATCACACTTGAGCAAGGAGATGTGATGAATTTAGATTTTCCTGATAATAGCTTTGATATTGTGACTATTGGTTTTGGATTACGTAATTTACCTGATCCACAACAGGGAATTAGAGAAATGTATCGTATTTTAAAACCAAGCGGACAGCTTGTCATTTTAGAAACATCGCAACCCGATAGTCCCCTTGTTAAGCCATTTTGGCAGTTGTATTTTGGTCATGTTATGCCATTATTTGGACGTGTGTTTGCCAAGGGAAAGTATCAGGAGTACAAATATCTCGATGAAACGACAGAGCATTTTATGGATTATATGACCCTTGGACAATTGTTGCTAAAGTCGGGCTTCAAAAAAGTTAGAATTTCTCGTTTTAATTTGGGTGCCGCCGCCGCACACTATGCGACAAAATAGGGTTGGACACCAAATACTGCATTGATACGCAAATTAATGCAAAAAAATCAGCTATCTTTATGATTTGGATAGCTGATTTTTTAATTTTTCAGAGAAATTTTATTGTGTCACTTTTTCGATTGCTTTCAGTTCTTTTAACTTCCAACTAACATAGTTTTCGCCATTTGGAATGGTTTCAGTTACATTAACAATGGGAATATTGTTTTCCTTGGCTAAATCGATTAGGTTAGAGACCGTTGAGCTTGATGTCTGCGTATTATTAACAAAGAAAGCAATTTTATGGTTCGTAATTGCTGATTTAAGAGCGGCTAATGTTGCGGGTGAAGGATCATTACCTTCCTCAATGGCTTCAGAGAAATCTGTATCCATTATTTTGTATCCTAAGTCATCGAGCATATACTCAAAAACAGGTTCAGTTTGGGCAACGGTTTGACCATCAGCTTTTTTAGATATTTTTGTGATTAAATCATTCACAGGTTTCAGGCTAGCAACGTATTTTTTAGCGTTCTTTTTGTAATAATCGCGATTCTTAGGGTCTTTTTTACCAAGCTCGGTTGCTAGATAATTTGCTGTTTTACTCATCGTTTCAGGATCATTCCACAAGTGCGGGTTAACACCTGCTTTTTTGTTTAAGACATCTTCACCGATACGAACAAGTTTTGTATTCTTAGAAGTTTTAGCAAGCTTATTTAGCCAAGAGTCATATCCTAAACCATTAGCAAGAACGATATCAGCACCACTAACTTTTTTGGCAACCGTGGTTGTTGGTTCATAATCTTCAGGAGAAACGTTCGCGTCCTTGATAATCGCGGTTGCTGTACCTTGTTCGCCAACCACTGTTTTGGCAATTTCAGCGTAGAAGTCGGTGGATGCAACAATGTTTATTTTTTGGTTGGATGACGACGAGGAATTGCCATTGAATAAGGCAACACCAAGAACGATGATGACAATGGCAGAGAGTGCTATAATTATTTTTTTCATGAGTTATTTCCTATTTCATTGAGTTTTGTTAAAAACTGGGTGATGGTTTGCTGTTGTTCCTGTGTGAAATCAGTCATAATGGTATGAATATTATCGTGCATAGTGACATGGGCCTGCTTATGGAGTTGTGCCAATTTTTCGCCGTCTTCAGTCAGTAAATAGTGAGTGCTCCGTTTATCAGAATCATCTACCACCGCTGTGACATAATGATAGCGCATCAGGTTTTTAATAGCTTTGGTGATAGCAGGTTTTGATAGATTCATTTCAGCAGCTAATTCTGTGTTGGTCTGTGATTGTACTATTTTAAGCAACATCAGCAAGTGAGCTTGTGTTGAATTAATCTTTTGTCCAGCGGTTACGACTACGAGTTCAGAATTGGTAGCGTATTCTTGAACAAAAGAGTTAAGTTCTTGAATAATCTCATCTGTTTTTTCCATAAACACCCCTTTTTAGTTTACTGGTTAATTAACCAGTTAATTATATAATGTAAGTGAAGCTGTTGTCAACAAGTTATTTCTGAGTACAAGGATAACAAATGTAAGTTTGAATAGTAATCAATCCTATGCAGCATATAATTGGTTGTGTGTCTAAACTAGACAATATAAAAAGACCGTCAAACAAAGTTTTGTTTGATGGTCTTTTTGAATATGTTTATCCTTTAAATACCCAAGCATCACCATTTTCAGCTAATAGCTTGTCTGATGCTTCTGGACCCATTGAACCTGACTTATATGTTTCCAATGGCGCTTTGTCTGCATCGTAAACAGCAGTAATTGCATCAACGAACTTCCAAGCAATTGATACACCGTTCCAATCAGCAAAGTTTGATCCATCACCATTCATTGTATCGTGAATCATACGTTCGTATGGTTCAGGTGTGTTTTTCTTGTCTTCATCAGATACTGCCCAATCCAAGTTAATTGTGCGTGTGTTGAAGGCATCTTCAACTGACTTAGCGTTAAGCTTCAATTCAATCGCACCCTTTGGATCAATAATGATTGAGAGTACTGACTCTTGTGCTTCTTGTTCTGAACCAAAGTTAAATGTACCAGCCTTAAATACAATATCAACACGTGTTTGTTTGGCAGCTAAACGCTTACCTGAACGAACATAGAAGGGAACACCTTCCCAACGTGGCAAGTCAAACTGTAATTCACCAGCGATGAATGTGTTGTTCTTTGAGTCAGCAGGAACATCTGCTTCTTCCAAATATGGCTTGTAATCAGCTGTATCACCAGCACCATATTGCGCACGAACGAAGTACTTATTTACTTCTTCTTCGTTATAAATTTTTAGTGCATTGAAGGCGGCATTCTTAGCTGCGCGAATGTCTTTATCATTGAATGATTCTGGCTTTTCCATTGCTAACCAACCAACAATTTGCATTGTGTGGTTTTGAATCATATCCAAAAGGGCACCAGTGGTGTCGTAGTAACCAGCACGCTCTTCAACACCCAGAACTTCAGACAAAGTTACTTGTACGTTTTTGATATAATCCTTATTCCAAGCAGCATCAAAGATTGGGTTACCAAAACGTAATGCAGCAATGTTTTGTACCATTTCTTTTCCAAGATAGTGGTCAATACGGAACAATTGGTCATCATCAAATGCATTTTCCAAATCACTTTGCAATTCTTCTGCGGTGGCGTATGATGTACCAAAAGGCTTTTCAATCATCAAACGGTTATAGCCAGTATCAGCTAGCAAACCTTCTGATTTCAAATATTTAGCGATTGTACCGAAGAAACGAGGGGCAACTGACATATAGAAAATACGATTACCATCAATATCAAATTTAGTTGCTGCTTCTTCGATTGCTGACTTCAAGATACCATAAGAAGCGGCATCTGTGACATCATGCGCACGGTAAGAAAAATGCGCGATAAATGCTTCAGCTTGTGCTTGATCTTCAGTAAAGTCTTTAATTGAATCACGAACCAATTGTTTAAACTCTTCGTCACTTAATTGTTGACGAGCTGTCCCAACAATGGCAAAGTGTTCTTGTAAGTATCCTTTTTTGTAGAGGTTGAAAACTGATGGGTAAAGCTTACGCTTTGCTAAATCACCAGTTCCGCCAAAGAAAGTTACCAACGTTTTGATTTCTGAAACCATGATGTTCCCCTTATATTATAATTAAATTCACTCTCCATTATAACGCAAAATGGTCTGGAAAAGTACGAGATTCACAAACATAATAAGCGTTGAACAAGTCAAAAGTTAATTAACTGACTAGTTTATACTAAAATATAGTTTAAACGGGTTAAATAGACTATATAATCACAATACGATTTTTCAGAGAGATGGTACTAAATGTTTTACTTAATTATTATTTTATTTTTAATTCTAACTTTCACTTTAGGTATTGGTGTAGCATTCGAAGGCCTAATTTTAATTGGTATGCTGTATATCATCATTCGATTAATGAAAAATAAACGGGATATGCGCAAGTGACTATAAATTAAGCGTTCAATGTTCCGTTATGTGAATAAGTTTCGTGTTACAATTGTTCTATTATTCGGAGGATTTATGCAAATTGACTTAACTGATAAACCGCGGTCACTTGATGAAAAGTGGCTACTTTTTGGTACTTTATTATCCAACACTGGAAACTCAATGATTTGGCCAGTCACGACACTATATATGACTGGTGTTTTGCATCAAAGTTTTACGATGGCGGGACTAGTTTTAATGGTTGGATCACTTATTAGTATGGTTGGATCATTTGTTGGTGGTAAACTATTTGATAGTTGGCGGCCATATGAAGCGATGGTAATTACGAGTTTTATCATTTTAATTGCTGTCTCCAGTTTGATTATTTGGAATGGTTGGCCCGTATTTGCTTTTTTTATTTGGCTAGCTAATTTTGGTATGGGCGCGGAACAAACGTTAGTTAACTCTTTTGCAACAACGATTCCTGGTGAAAAAACACGTATCGTATTCAATAATATGTATATTGTATTGAATATTGGGGTGGTTGTTGGGACCTTAGCAGTAGGATATTTATTTGATTACGGGTTCAACCTGTTAATGATGATTTCGGCAGCATTATATTTTACGTTAATGTTAGTTATTGTAACCAAATTTAATGTTCCGGTAGTTCGCACGAGTACTGAAGCAACAAATGACACGATACTTGAAGGAACAGAAAAAGTGGGTCGTGTAGGTGTACCAAGTCAACGTTTTCGTTTGACGCCAGTTTTAGTTGCCATTGGCGCGTTATTATTTATTACGTATTTATCCTACATGCTGTGGGAAACCGTGATGGCACCGCACATGAAAAGTTTAGGTATGCCAACACGTAATTATGCCGATTTATGGATAGTAAATGGCATAACAATTATTTTGCTTCAGAAATTTGTTTCTAATTGGGCAAACCGACGACCATATCAAGTTTCAGTTATTTTAGGCAGTATTATTTTTGCTTCTAGCTTTTTCTTCTTAATATTTGTAAAAGAATTTTGGCAAATTGTGTTAGTGTTTGAATTGCTAACGATTGGAGAAATGTTACAAAGTCCGCAAGTTCCGGCATGGGTTGCGCAAATCACGCCCAAAGGAGTAGCAGGACAGGCACAAGGGTTTGTTTCAATGATGATCAGCTCAGGTCGAGTCATTGGTCCAATTTATTCAGGTATGATGATGGATAGAGGCTGGATGAAAATTTTATTTTTGTCAGTATTTATAGTTATGTTAATTATCACAGCTTTGTTAGCAATCACAATGGCGAAACGAACGAAAATAACAGTGGAGAATAGCAAATAAACGATTTGTTATTCTTTTTTTTCAGTGCAAATTTTTTAATAAAAAAGCAATTTATCGTATATTTTTGATTGATTTGGTGAAGTTTATTTATTTTTGTAAGCGCTTGCAAAATATATAGAAATCATGTTATACTATAGACATAGATTAGGAGAGAATCCTAAAACAATTCAAGTTGTGTAAGCTATACGAATGATAGCTTAAGCGGATTTTCTTCAATCCAAGACAGTTTACCCAGTTCTCTGGCTGGAAAGTGATGGACGCGTGAACACGTACATGTAGCTGGTAGTTAGGGACGATTGTGGCACATAAGATGTATAGATCTTATGCTTGTTACATGAGGGTGAACTGTTTTTTGTTGTAAAATTTACGTGGTTTACGATTGCTATTAAAAAGCGAAAAACTTATTTAATCAGTTTTTCGCTTTTTAATAGCCGAAACTAGAACCTAAACTAATAATTCTTGGCCAGTTAATACATTATTTTTATTGACTAATCTGGGACACCTCTTCCAAATATACATCTTAAAGACGTAGCAGTCATAAATCACTTTATATATGGTTGTAATTTTTTGAAAATGAGCCCTACTACAGGCGTCACAATAAAGAAGTTTACAATGAAAGCAAATGGCGCATTCTCTAATATTTTAATTGGCCAAACGGCTATAAATTCTTTAAGTGTCAAATCACTCCAAATTATGCTTGATACCAAGCTCATTAAAGGTGCCATATGTATAACATGTCCTAAAGTAAAAGCTGCTTTTACTTTTGCAGGATGTGTTTTACCTGGAGTGACTAATTTTAATGCTATGTTTTTTGAACTTTTGTTCACAAATAGAAGCGAGAAAAATAAAGCAAAAGGTAAAATGATAATGTATTGGTTAATTGGAAATTTAATCATTTCAGCATTCACAGGCACACCTAGTAGAATCTTATTGTAGGTAAACATGAAATAAATCATAAGACTAGCTACTAGAAATGTATATAGTATACGCTGTTTATTATTTTCAGGCATTGATATTGTCCTCTTTCAAAAAATATGGTTGCAATAATATATGGTGGTTGTTATAGATTCATACTTATGTTGTGTTCGATTTATATTTTAAAAATAGTTTGAGTATTTGACACGATACTAGATGAAAAGTATTAAATTATGTTAAAAGCCAAAAACGTTCTATAAATGTGTGTCAAATATAGAACGTGAAATTGACTTTTATGATGTCATTTTTCTACTTAAGAGGTGACCATGTCCAGTCAGTGAATTCTGCGATATCACGACCTTCATTACGTGTGACCTCAAAGTGCTTTGCCAATGTGTCATCCATCTTAGCGATGAATGTATCAGCTGCTGCTTGATCAATCTTACCATTTGCTGACAAGATTTCGGCAGCTTCCTTAGCTTGGTGGAAGCGATCCAAGTGTGAATAAACACGCATGTCATATGTCGTTGTGATGTCACCATCTTCACGATAGCCATGCACGTATACATCACCCGTGAACTTACGTTCGAAGAAGAATGATTCAATCAAGTTTTCATAAGCATGGAATCCAAAGATAACTGGTGTATCAGCTTGGAAGTACTTGTTAAATTCTTCAGGTGACAATTCACGTTCATCGTTCATGTTAGGTTCTGACTTCTTTTGCAAACGTAGTAATTCAACAACGTTCACATAACGGAACTTAACTGATGGGAATGCTTGGTTAATCAACCACAATGCAGCCAAAGTTTCAATTGTTGGTTCTGTACCTGCAGATGCAAATGTAATATCAACATCACCAGAAGGTGCAGTAGAAGCCCAATCAATGATCTTCAAACCTTCATTAGCCAATACATCAGCTTCTTCAACTGTGAACCATTGTTGACGTGGTTGCTTTGAAGCAATTAACAAGTTCACCTTATGACGTTCTGAGAAGGCGCGTTCTTGAACAGCCAACAATGAGTTACCATCAGCTGGCAAATATTCACGAATGAAGTTAGACTTCTTTTCAGCCAAGTGAGTTAACATACCTGGATCTTGGTGAGTATATCCATTGTGATCTTGTTGGAATGCAGTTGAAGTTGCAATCAAGTTCAATGATGGATAGTCATTACGCCATGCTTGTTCTGAAGCGTGACGCAACCACTTGAAGTGTTGTGTAACCATTGTATCAACAACACGCAAGAATGATTCGTATGACGCAAAGATTCCAACACGACCTGTCAAAGTATAACCTTCAAGCCAACCTTCTGCTTGGTGTTCTGACAATTGTGAATCAATGATACGACCGGCAGGGCTTAGTAATTCATCTTGTGGTTCTTTGATTTTTTTCATCCATTGACGTGGTGTGACATCAAACAAGCCCCACAAACGGTTTGACATTGTTTCGTCAGGACCGAAGAAACGGAAGCGAGTTGGATTCAATTTTGAAACTGCGCCAAGATAGTTTGATAGCGTCGACATATCCATGTTTCGTTTGCTATCGCTAAACCCTTTACCACGCGTCTGCTCATTGATATCATTAGCAAAATCGCGCCAATTAGGTAACTTTAAATTCGAACGATTAGCACCGCCATTTGTAATTGGGTTAGCTGACATACGCTTGTCACCCTTAGGTGCAATAGCTTTAATTTCGGCTTTCAATGAACCATCAGCATTGAATAATTCTTCTGGCCTATAAGAGGTCATCCACGATTCAAATGCCGGTAATGTTTTCAAGTTATTTTGTGCCAAAGGTAATGGCACTTGGTGAGCACGAAATGAGTTTTCGATTGGATCACCGTTCTCATCATATTTTGGTCCACCCCAACCCTTTGGCAAACGTGCGATAATTACAGGCCATGCAGCAATTGTACCGTCTTGGTACTTACCATTCTCACGAGCATCCTTTTGGATAGCTTGAATATCTTCGATGGCTTGATCCAAAACCTTAGCAGCAAGTTCGTGGTAAGCTGCGTAATCATGAATATCATCATTTTCGATGAAGCGAGGTGAGTAACCCAACCCTTCAAAGAACTTTGTGATTTCTTCATCACTCATGCGTGAGAAAATAGTTGGATTTGCAATTTTAAATCCATTCAAGTCCAATATTGGCAATACGGCACCATCATTCTTAGCGTTCAAGAACTTAATTGAGTGCCATGAAGCCATTGAAGGACCTGTTTCGGCTTCACCATCACCAACTACTGCAAATGCAACTTGGTCAGGATTATCCAAAACGGCACCAAAAGCGTGGCTCAATGAATAACCCAATTCACCACCTTCATGCAATGAACCTGGTGTTTGGGCTGTCATGTGTGATCCAATACCGCCAGGGAATGAGAAACGCTTGAATAAGTGGCTCATACCTTCGATATCTTGAGTGATTTCAGGATAATCTTCAGTATATGCGCCGTCTAGGTAAGCATTAGTAACCATAACTTGGCCACCGTGACCAGGACCACCAACGTAAAACATGTTCAAACCATACTTGTTAATCAAACGGTTAGCATGTGCATACAAGAATGTTTGACCTGAGATTGTACCCCAGTGTCCGATTGGCTTAACTTTGACGTCTTCAGCCTTGATAGGTGTATTTGTTACTGAGAACAATGGGTTGCTCTTCAAAAAGATCATCCCAGCTGACAAATAGTTAGTTGCACGCCACCACTTATCAACAAGTTCCAAGTACTCTTTTGAATCGTAATTTGTCATAATATTAACGACTCCTTCCAATAGGTTTTATATAAATAGTGATTTTTATATCGCTGTCTACACCCATATTATAAGCCTAAAAAAAAATTAATCAATACCAATATAAAAATTGGGTCGTACCAATTCCTGTATGTAGATAGTATAAAAACTGATTCATGCATTACGAAAATTTTGTAATCTAAATAACGAGGCAGTCCAATTATTTTGGAAAAGTTCATATTTACAATCATTACTATTCGCTTAGTTAAAGCATCTGTTTACAAATTTATGTTCAAAATAATACATTCAATGTGGCTGCTGCCTTTATCAATGACATAGAAAAGGCATTTGGTGGAAGTAATTTCACCGTCAATGGAAATCTATTAAATCAAAAAAGGGTAATTCCTTTAATAGTTGGAATTACTCTCTTTTGGGATTTGAGGTATCTACTTATCTTTTACTGTCTCTGATCATATTTTGATAACCTTTTAAAAAATTCACTATCTCAATTAATTTATTATCAAACAAATGATTAACCAATAATATTAGAAAATATGGATACCGTTTAAATTTCTTGTAATTGATGTAGTCATGGGTTGCTTGTTGATAACCGAGAGTATAATCAGATTCCGAGTTTTCCGAATGAATATTTGGAAAATCATAATAGTCACCATTTTCATAATGATTTTTTATATAGTTGTGTATGTTAATCATGCTCAGATACCTGAAGACTTTTATATTGCGATATGGTTTGCTGTTTTTTCCAATAAATAACTATAAACGGTATGGTGATCAATAAAATACTTAACAAAAATTTCAATAGCGATTGATTAACCGATTGGTTTTGTCCCATATTTTTAATATAGTCAAAAATATAGTACCCGGGAAAAAATTGTTGTGTAATTGAAACTATTTTAATCAAGACACCCTTAGCCGATGTTACCGTATCCCATCGAATCATCAGAATGCCAAATCCCGTACTTAATGGCATACTAAGGGCAGTTATTGTCTTTTGATCCATATAGATACCGATCAAAAAACCGATTATATTTAAATATAGACTCATTACAAGTAGCAAAACAATTAATAGGACTAAATGCCAACGAATTGGCAAAGCCCCAAACAAGATACCGGTAATTAAAATAACAAAAATGATACAAGAATTCAAAATAACTTGCACGATAAACTGATCAGTTATCCATCTTCGGATACTATAATGCGAAGTTTGAGATTGTAATTTATAAAACTGATAGGTATCGCAGATCTTTTTGGAAAAAGTAACGACAGAATTACCTGAAATACCTATTATCGTAGCAATTGTAAACCACAGATAATCATTAGCCGGATTGTGTGTTGTGCCATTCAAAATACTTAGAATCATTAAATACCACGCTAGTGGGAAAACGACGGTGAATAAAATAAAACGTTTATTTCTGAATGTGTCTTTGATTTCTATCCAAGTAATCATTAAATAACTCCTTTAATTATTGATTCATGAGACGATACCAGTGTTCAATCGTCTGATTATTAGAGTGGATATTAGCGACGGACTGGTCTGACTTAATCACACCATCTTTTAATAAAATTACACGTGTAAAGTAATTATCAATTTGATTGAAGTCATGTGTTATAGTGACAACGCTGCCGCCTACATGGTCCAAATAATCCCAAAATAAATCAATTGATTCCAAATCCATGCCCGCTGTTGGTTCATCTAGTATCAATAATTTTGATGGTTTAATTAACGTTAATAGTAAGGTTAGACGTCTTTTTTGTCCGCCTGATAGTTGATCAACGATTACTTCGGATTGCTCAGTGAGTTTAAATTTTTGGAGCATAGCATCTATGTTGACCTTTGAGTAGGCATCATATATTTTCAAAGATAAAGCAATTTGTTCGCGAACCTTTAAAGATGTAATTAAACAGTTTTCTTGCGTCATGACACTGAGATCATCTCGTGCGTTAAAATGTTTAATAACACGCCCTTTATCCGGAATGATATTTCCCAAAATCATATTGACAATTGTTGTTTTACCCGACCCGTTACTGCCTAACAGAGCGATACGATCTCTACCATAGATAGATAAATTGACATCCTTTAAAACGGGATTCTTAAAAGATTTATTTAAATTTTTTAGCTCCAATATTAAAGTATCACCATGTGTATGGCCAGCAAGTAGAAAATCTAAGTTGACTGAGAAAATTTCTGAAATAGCAATCAGTTTGTCAATGTTAGGTTCAGATTCACCATTCTCCCACTTAGATATGGATTGTCTAGAGACAAATAATTTTTGTGCTAAAAATTCTTGTGAAAGGTGCTTTTTTTGCCGTAAAGCGCTTAACTGCGATTTGAAAATGTTTTCCATGCTTAATATTATTCTCCGTGATCTTGATTCATCAGCCGATAAAAATGATTATACATGAACATTTTTGTCAATAAACGTTTTCTCACAAAACTAGTGTATAGACTTTTTTGCGAAGGTCGCAACTGTTGGTTGCAGTACATTAGACGTTGATTTTATGGCATAGAAATCATAAGAAATAATTGGTAATGTCAATTTTCTTCGCCATTTTTAGCATAGATAAATGTACCGCTACTTTTAAATCAATATTCAGTCGAGCAAACATGTTTTTTCTAGATAAAGTTTCCAAGCTAGGTGTACAATGTGATTAAGAAAGGTAGGCTACAATTATGATTAAGAATAAAAGTGAATGGGCACAACAATATATAACAGTGATTTATAAAAGTAAAGAGCATGTCTTCAGAGTAATTGATACTGATGCCTTGTATAAGTTTACTAATACAAAACATGAGGAGCTGTTAGACAGTAAAAAAATTACAACAGCTTTATTAGATTCCTTTAGAGTAAAAGAAATTTCGTTAAATAGTGTTTCTGAGAAAGAATTATTAGCAGAATATGGTCTTGAACTAATTAATAAATAAGTATTTTTGTATATGGATTCGATCATTTTTTGTAACATGTGAGGTTGAGTTGACAGAAAAAGTATTTCATAGTAAAATAAAATTTCTGTAAATAGCATAAATAATAAGTAAGATTGACATTCGGAGTGAAGAGAAGCAGTGGTTGGTGAAAACTGCACAGGTGTCGCTATCTGAAATACAGCTATTAGTATTTAAGCGTGGCAGCACCATGTTATCAAATGTTAAAGTGATGCGTTTTTGACGCGTAAGCTGGGTGGTACCACGGATTTCTATAAATGTCGATTCGTCCCTTCTGTTTTATAACAGCAGGGACGTTTTTTATTGTAGAAATATAGTTTTATTGACGGGAGATAAACATGGAAAACAAACTAACTACCAAATTATCAACGATATTATTGGCCGGTGTCATTATTATTTTAGCTACTGCTGTTATTGGTTTTAGATTATCGCCGAGTGTACCTATTCTACTAGTGATTAGTATGATTGTTCTGATTGCTCGATTACGAGGTGTGAGTTGGCAAGAAAGTCAAGCGGCTTTGGTGAAGGGGGTTACTTCAGGCATCGCACCGTTGTTTTTATTTTTACTAATAGGTGCCCTGATAGCACTTTGGCTTGCTACTGGTGTAATCCCTACGATGGTTTGGGTTGGATTTAAAATATTAAGTCCTCAGTTCTTTTTACCCACCGCTTTGTTAACGTCTGCTATCGTAGGAACGTTAATTGGTAGCGCATTTACAACGTTATCAACAGTAGGTGTGGCATTAATGGGTGTAGGAACGTTAATGGGCTTAAATCCAGCTTTGGTCGCTGGAACTATTCTTTCTGGTGCTATTTTTGGAGACAAAAGTTCTCCATTGTCTGATTCAACTAACCTCGCAAGTGCCATTTCAGAAACAGATTTATTTGCGCATATCAAAAATTTGATGTGGACAACATTACCTGCCTTCGGGGTAACTTTTCTGGTGACAATGATACTTGGTTTCGGACATCATTCGGGTACGGGAACAACACAAAAAATCGCTTCATTATTACCATTATTACAACCAACGTGGTGGGCGATTGTGCCACTTACTTTGTTGGTGGTCACTGCCTGGTTTAAAACGCCGGCTATTGCTGCCTTAATGATTAATATTTTAGTTTCCAGTGTGGCTTTCTTAGCAGATCACAGTGTATCTAATTTTTCTGATTTATTAGTTCATGGTTTCAAAACGACAAGTAACAACCCTACCTTAGTTGCCTTATTGAATCGTGGCGGTATGTCTTCGATGATGGATACCGTAATGATGATTATGTTAGCCTTAGCGCTTGGTGGCCTATTAGATGGTTTGGGCATATTGAAAGCAGTAATGGCACCTGTTGTAGGACATTTGCAATCCCAAGGATCAGTAGTTTTGGCAACGCTATTGACAGGTATTGGCGCCAACTTTTTGGTTGGGGAACAATATCTAGCGACTATTTTGCCTGGTCAGCTATTTAAAGATAGCTTCACGCGTGTGAACTTATCTGGACTAGCGTTGGGGAGAACAATTGAAGACAGTGGTACAGTGACAAATTACTTAGTACCATGGGGTGTCGCCGGTGCCTTTGCGGCACAAACACTAGGTGTATCGGTATTAGCTTTTGCACCATTCACGCTATTTGCATTATTGTCACCCGTGATGTCAATTGGTTCCGCGCTAACGGGCATAGGGTTGAAACGACTGAAGTAATGACAAAGAAGACATCAATTTTCTTTGCGGAAATATTAATTGTTTAGCATAACACGAATATCTATATGAAAAAACATTAGCGATCATTCGCTAGTGTTTTTTTTGTAAGTACTATATAAAATTTTCACATAACCAATAAATTATTGACAGTTATATTAATAAAGTATATATTAACGTTGTTAATATAAAAATGATTAGGGGTTATCTGATGAGAAGAATGGTTTTAACGATATTATTTATACTTGGGATATTTATTTGTATGTTAGACACTACCATTTTGAATGTAAGTTTACCAAATATTGCTGAACATTTAGATGTTGGATTAGATTCGTTGTCGTGGGCGTTAAATGTGTATTTGATTTTATTTGCATCACTCACAATACCCTTAACAAGAATTGCCGAGATGTTTGGCATCCACAAATTTTTTTTAATTGGTGTTTTCCTGTTCGGTGTCGGTTCAACACTATCAGCTCTTTCTACTGAACTAAGTATGTTGTTAGTTGGTCGCGCCATTCAAAGTGTAGGTGCTTCGATTGTATTTCCACTATCCATGACGTTAGGGATAGCCTTAGTCGACATTAAGGAACGGACACGAATGATTGCTATATTGGGTATTACGCAGGGACTGGCAGCAGCTTTGGGACCAACAATTGGTGGCGTAGTCACACAATTCATGGGTTGGTGATGGATTTTTTGGATTAACGTGCCACTTACGATTATCATGATTTTAATCGGTATAACTAATTTAACTATGCGTAACGAAGTGAAACATAAACAATCCATGGATATTTTGGGTACGATATTAATTATGATTACTCTTGCCACATTATCATTAGGAATGATGCAGGGCAGGGTTTGGACATGGACATCTCTTGCTACTGTTTTATGTTTTCTAATTAGTGTTGTTAGTTTTTCATTATTTGTATGGATTGAACATCGTAGTAAGAATCCAATGGTACCATTACAATTATTTTTCGATCGTAACTTTTCAGTATCTTGCGGAGTCATTATTTTCAGTAATCTGTTTTTAGTAGCAGTAACGGTAATTTTACCTAGTTACTTCACCAATATTGCGGGATTTGATTCATTGCATTCATCGCTTTTAGTTTCACCAATTTCCCTAGCAATTTTTATTTTTGCACCTATATCAGGTTTTGCACAGGCGCGTGTTAGTGCTAAATGGCTACTTTTAATTGGTTTTATGTTTATGGCTAGTGGTTATATATGGCTTGCATTTGGTGCTTTAATGAGTCAAACGCTAACAGTTTTGTCAGGGTTTGCTATCGGTATGGGGTATGGTATTATCACAGGACCAATTTTAATAATAGCTGCTGGAAACTTAGAAGGAAAACTTCTTACTGCCTCTCAAAGTGTGACAAGTGTCTTGAGACAAGTAGGATCAATGCTGGCAGTAGCCATATTTGTTACGGGTCTGTATAGTAATTTGTTAGTGGCAAAAACAGCATCGAAAATTGATGCACACAATCAAATAGTGAAACTACATTTGACTGATACAGAGCAAGAAAATGTGATGAATAAGATTAATACGAATCTAAATGCAACAAATTTTGTTAAAACGAATATTAATGATGTGCCGTCTACTTTGAAATATAGTATACAAAGGATCGAACATAATACTAGTACACAGCTGAGAAAGTCCTTTGAAAATCTCTATTTGGTATCATTACCGTTCTTGTTATTATCAGCTATTATTGGGTTGTTCTTGAAAAGTAAAAAATGAGTATTTAGGAATATAATAGCAGTGATATATTTAAAAAATGTAAAATTCCTTGGTCAGGTAACAAGTGTGTATAATAATAACGAGCAACTACTTGGAGGAAAAAAGCATGACCATGAAAGGAAAAGAAATTGTCTTAGGTATTTTGCAAGATGGACCACGTACGGGATACGAGATTAATGAAGTGATACAGACGCGTTTGAATCATTTTTTTGATGGCACATACGGTATGATTTATCCAACACTAAAGAAATTAGAGAAGGATGGATTGGTTGCTAAGGAGCAAATAACACAAACTGATAAACCAAATAAAAATGTATATTCTATTACAAAAAAAGGAACGAGAATCTTTTCAGAAGAACTTCTAAAACCAACGTCTCCTGAAATATTAAAATCTGATTTTTTAATGCGATTATATTTTAGTAATCATTTGGAACCAGAACAAGTAACGCAATTTCTAAAGGAAGAAATAAACCGTAAACAGTTGCAACTCAATGATTTAAAATCGCAACTTAATGCATGGCAGGATAATGGCATGACGGATGTGCAAAAGGTAGCGTTTGATTATGGCGTGACATACTATACATCAACACTTCAACTTTTAAAAGAATTCTTACACAAATATGAATAGTTAAATTTGTTCATTATTTTGACGACCAAAATATTATAATGTTAGATTGATTGAGAGCTATCAATAGGCAACATATTATTCATTTGCGGCACCTAATAAAAAACGTAAAACATTGATGGATGTTTTACGTTTTTAATATTTTTATGTTGAGTTGGTGAATAAGCGTAGTTACTTTTTAAAAGAATTTGATTAAGATAACACCACCAACCATGAAACATAGCCCCAATAGTTGAATGACCGAAATGGGATTTTTCTTAGCGCCAAACCACCCAAATTGATCTACGAATAGGCTGCCAACAATCTGTCCGACTAGGACAATGACAACTACTAGTCCAGTACCTAGTAATGGCACGAGATAAACATTTCCTAAGACAAATAGAGACCCAATGATACCACCGAACCAAATCCACCAAGGTTGTTGTGAAAGTTGGATAGCTTGTTTTTGTTTATGAGCATAGTGGTTGATTAAGAAAATAACAAGCAATGTTATGAATCCGACTAGGAATGAAATAAGAGCTGCCTTGAGTGAGGAGCTAATTACTTTACCTAAATGCCCATTAATCGCTGTTTGGAGTGCGCTAAGCATACCGGTTACGAATCCCAGGAATTGCCAAGGCAATCTTATGAAGGCCGACTCATTATTTTGTGAGACTGCTTCTTTTGGACTGCTTTTTTTCTTTAATACTAGCTGCGTTAGTGAAACAGAAAGAAAAACGCCGGTTAAGACTAATAAGGCACCTACTCCTCTAAACCAAGTAAAATAGTGTTGTTTAGAGTAAAACCACCCAAAATTATCAATAAGCATACTCATGGCAATTTGGCCAAGAATTGGCATAATGACAGTTTGGACACTACCTAATTTCGGAAATAGGATAATATTGCCGGTTAAATAGATGACACCGAGTGCACCTCCTATCCAGCTCCACCAAGGTTCAGTTAAAAAAAAGGAACCATTGATAGTCAGAGAATCAGTAGTTACTAGCGTTACAGTTGTTAGGAAAAGTGTGCCGACCCCGAATGAAATTAAGGAAGAATTAAACGGAGAACCAAGTGCACTACGAAGTTTGGAATTGACCGCAGTTTGTATAGGCAGGCCAAAACCAATAGCTAATCCAAGAATAAATAAAGGCATGTCAATTTCACCACTTTCTGAGAAATATCTGAATTGTAAGATACATATTCTGTAGTTATCATAGATATTATCGTAGGGAAATCGCATATTTTTGTCAAGAATTTCGATTGGGAGAAATTTGGTTTATTTAGTAAGGCATTTTAAAAATAAAATGTTTAACTATCGTTCTTTGGTGCATAATCTGGATAAAGAGGTGCTGTTGTTAAGCGAATACTGTAAACAAACTTATAGATTTTTATGTGCAACCATACCTATTATTCAATGTTGCTTTAATAATCATTTTCAAATAATCTGTCCACGGTCGTGTTTAGCTCTCGTGCTAAATTAAAAGCCAAAGAAAGCGAAGGATCATATTTATTGTTTTCGATGGCATTGATTGTCTGTCTTGAGACACCACATGCCTTCGCTAAATATGATTGGGATATTTTCATTTGGGACCGTATCGATTTAATTTTATTTTTCATATTTAATCGCCCAATTTTTTACTATTATATTTGAGAGTTATGAAATATATTATCGTAGTGGTGGTTAATATCGAAAGTGAGCTAGTATGACTATTAAAAACATTTGTTGTCAAGTTAAATACGCCTGCTATTAATTTTATTATGGAATCCATGAAAAGAGTAACAATTACTGTGATAAAAGTATACGTACTTGATTTCCAAATAATTATTTGCCTTCGTTCGTCTCCCTTTTTTAATATTGAGATAACCATGCCCAAATCTATTACCAATACGATTGAACTTAGTATCCATAGCGCAATGTAACCTTTATTCATTGTGTGCTCTCCTTGGTGTCAAAAACTTTTTACATTTAAAGTATATCATTATCGGTAAATATGTCAAACATATTTGACACATCAGCAAATGCTACAATTCTTCTAGTGTGAATAAACTAATCTTATATGCTTTCTTAAATAGATATTTTGCGCGTTAAAAGCATCCCAAGTAATACTTTAGTGACATCGATAGATGAGTATTGATAAGATGATGTTATCAATTTATTAATTAAGGAGATAAAAGATGCTTATTGGTGAGAAGATAAAGATAATTCGTGGGATGAACGGATTGTCTCAACATGATATGGCTAAAAGTTTGAAAGTATCTAGTCAAGCCGTATCTAATTGGGAACGCGGGAAGGACTACCCAGATATATTGAATGTTATTCGTATATCAGATTTATATCGTATATCGTTAGATGAGCTTATACGAGAAGATAAAAATTATAAAGAAGTTTTGTTGAAAAAGAAATTCAGTAAGACAGCTGATAATTTATTAAATGTTATTTTATTACTCGTGGCTGTGATCAGTCTTATCTATTCTTATACAACTAATTCGGATAATCATTTTTTGGTTATACTGACGTTTGTTACAGTAATTCATATATTCATATGTGTGTGTAAAAAAATCAATCTTAAGATTTGTAAGAAAATGTAAAAAATAATAAGGAATGAATACATGTTTCCATAGTGAAAAAGCCATATGCAAACAAAAATAGTCTTTTAGTTTTGTTCCGTCACCATTAGAGCCCCCAATAAATGATATAATCATTTAAAATACTCATGATGTTAAATCGATTTCTGGGGGATATATGTTAATTCGCGATATGGTACGAACTAAGCCAATGAGTTGGTTGTTATTCATATTTGGTTCAGATATTATGATGACATATGGGTTGTTGATATATCATGGATCAACACATTTTAAGCCCACGAGAGACTATATAACGATATTGAAGTTTGTCTCTATGGACTTAGTTAGTTTTGTGTTTATTATGCTTTTTTTCGATTGGTTACATGTTAAGTTTTTTCAGAATGAATCGGAAAACTTATTAGATAAGGTATTGCGAATTGGTGGCAATACGATGGCGGCGTACTTTGGTTGGTTTGCAATTGGTTTTGTTCTATTACAAATATTTAGCAACTTTCAAGCAAAGCAATTTTGGCTATTAACGCTTGTGTCAGGTATCCTGGCAATAGTGAACTGGTTGCTAAGACGTGTAACGCCAGTAAGATTTCAATTAAATCCTATGGCATTAGATGACAACTAATGGTCGTCTGCTTTTTAGACAAGGGCACATGTTATAATAGAAAATATGCAAACTGTGAATCCACAAACAATTTTAAAAGAAAAATTTGGGTACGATAATTTTCGATCTGGTCAGCTAGATGTTATTAATAAAGTTCTGGCACATAAACATGCTTTAGCGATTATGCCGACTGGTGGTGGAAAGTCAATTACCTATCAGCTGCCAGCAATGATGTTTGAGGGGATTACCTTAGTCATTTCCCCATTGATCTCGTTAATGAAAGACCAAGTTGACGGGCTGAACACCATGGGCATTCCTGCAACGTTCTTGAATTCGACAGTTGATGGGCAAGAACAAGCGCAACGCATGTCGGACCTAAGGCACGGACTTTACAAAATGTTGTATGTTGCGCCCGAACGACTAGAGGTTCCTAGCTTTTTTAGTTTTGTCCAAAGTCTCAATATTGAGTTGATTGCTGTTGATGAAGCCCACGTTTTATCACAATGGGGACATGATTTTCGTCCGAGTTATTTGAATATTTTACCATTGTTGGCACAAATTTCTGGACACCCGGCAGTTCTTGGTTTGACGGCCACCGCAACGGAGCGTGTTCGTGAAAACCTACAACAGTTGTTACAAGTAGATAACGATGACACAGTCTTGACCGGATTTGCGCGGGATAATCTGGCTTTGAATATTGTACATAATCAGGACAAACGAAAGTATGTGGTTGAATATTTACAAAAAAACCGTGAACAAACTGGTATTATTTACGCAGCAACGCGTAAGCAAGTTGATGAACTGGCTACTTATCTGAATAAAATTGGCATTAATGCTGGCCGTTATCATGCTGGTTTATCCGAAAAGGAACGTCAAAGTCAGCAAGAAGCGTTTTTATATGATGAAAACGCAGTGATTGTGGCTACAAATGCTTTTGGTATGGGGATTAATAAACCGAATGTACGCTACGTAATCCATTATTCCGTCCCGGGAAACATTGAGGCGTATTATCAAGAAATTGGTCGTGCTGGTCGTGATGGGTTACCCGCCGAAGCTATATTACTATATGCACCACAAGATATTCATCTGCAGGAATTTTTTGTTCAAAAGTCAGAAGGTTCAGAAGAGCATAAGCAAAACGAATATGACAAAATTAGAGAAATGAATGCTTTTGCCAATACGCAAACTTGTTTAGTACGCTATTTATTGCAATATTTCGGTGAAACAGTGACAGAAGATTGCGGCCATTGCTCAAATTGTTTGGATACACGTGAATGGGTTGATGTTACGCTTGATGCGCAAAAAGTACTGGCGAATGTGATGCGTATGAATCAACGCTTTGGCAAAACGATGGTTGCTAAGGTGTTAAAGGGATCAACTGATGCTAGTGTGCGTAAATATGAGTTCTTACAGGAGTTACCAACATTTGGTTTGATGAAAGAGCGAACGCTAAAAGAGCTGACACGATTTATTGACTACCTAACAGCTGAAGGATATTTGCGTTTCGAGGGCGCAGAGTTTCCTGTATTAAAAGTAACAGCATTAGGTGCCGAAGTATTAAAGGGTGAAACGGAGATTAAAAAACGTCTTGAGAAGGTTCGCATTGTTAGTCAGAAAGTGACTAATAATGATTTGAAGCTTTCCGACGAAGATAATCGTTTGTTTGCAAAGTTAAAGGAAAAACGTTTAGAATTAGCTCGGTCAGCTGGATTACCACCTTTCTTAATATTCTCAGACAAAACTTTGATGAGTATGGCACAGGCGCGTCCACAAACTGATACAGAATTCTTAGCGATTTCAGGTGTGGGTGAAAAGAAGTTTGAAATTTATCATAATGATTTTGCAAAGGTTATTAATGATTTTATTGTAGTTTAATCATAAATGTATTGACAAATATTCATAATTATCTTAAGGTATTATTAGGATATTGAAATCGTTGAAGCGAAGAGTAAATAACGTGCGGAAATTTAAGCGAGTCAGGATAGTGAAAGATGACATGAAGCCGTTTATTGAAGATGAACGTGGATGATATCGTGAGATTTAAGTGATTGAGTTTCACGTTCGGTTAGCGCCGTTACAGTATGAGAGCATGTATGATGCTAAATCTGGGTGGTACCACGTTCTTTACGTCCCTGTTAATCGTTATGATTAACAGGGACTTTTTGTATTTCTGACGATTTGATAACCTACTAGAAAGCCATTAATTAAGATGACCGAGGAAATAGAAATGACAAACAATCATTTAGTGTTACAAACTGATTTTGGATTGCAAGATGGTGCGGTAAGTTCCATGAGAGGTGTTGCCTACAATGTTGCTGACAATATTGTTGTTAGTGATTTAACACATGGCATCACGCCATTTAACATATTTGAAGGGTCGTTTCGCTTGTTTCAAACTTTTGACTACTGGCAACCTGGGACAGTGTTTGTATCTGTTGTTGACCCTGGTGTGGGGTCAAAACGTTTGTCAGTAATTGCTAGGACAACAGCGGGGCACTACATTGTGACACCAGATAACGGCACTTTATCACATTTATTATCTAATGATTTGATCGAAAGTGTACGTGTGATCGATGAAACAACGCAACGCCTCCCCGGTTCAGAAAAATCATCAACATTTCATGGTCGTGATATTTATGCTTATAATGGTGCTAAATTAGCTAGTAGACAAGTCATGTTTGAAGATTATACTGAAGAAATATCAGTTAGCGATTTGGTACGTTTACCAATTACACCTGGTGCGTACCAAGAAACGGTTTATGGTCAACCACAACTAGTAGGTAATATTGATATCACTGATGTCAATTTTGGTTCGTTGTGGTCAAATATTCCCCTGCGTGAATTTGAAAAAATGAATTTACAATATGGTGATACTTTGCGTGTTCAAATTAAATGTGATGGTAATTTATTATTTGATGAGGTATTACCATATGTGCACACATTTACTGACGTTAATCCGGGCGAACCATTAATTTATATTGATTCGGTGTATACAGTTGCATTTGGTTTGCATACGGGTAGTTTTGAGCAAACTTACCATGTGGGTGCTGGCCAAGGATGGGCTGTTTCATTGACGAAAGAAATAGAATAGTGTCACATAAAAGGAGAGAAAAATGAAACAAAATAACAGAAAAACAGGATTATCAGTGCGTTCTGTCGTTGCAACTGGTATCGGTGCTGCGGTATTTTTCATCTTAATGAAGTACATTGCTATTCCAATTGGTGTACCAAATACTAATGTTAATGTCGCTGAAGGGTGGTTAGCATTGATTGCCGGTCTATTTGGTCCAGTTGTTGGTTTTTTAGTTGGTGTTATTGGACACACAATTAATGATGCGACTTATGGTGCCCCTTGGTGGTCATGGGTTTTAGCTGACGGTACGTTTGGACTATTGCTTGGTTTGAGTAAAAGATTCTTGGATCTTGAAGGTGGGGATCTTTCTACAAAAAAATTAGTTCAGTTTAATGTTTGGCAAATAATTGCTAACGTTATTGCGTGGTTGATTGTTGCGCCAATTGGCGATATATTAATATACAAACAGCCAGCTAACAAGGTGTTCTTACAGGGCGCAGCAGCAGCAATTGTTAACATCTTGTCAGTCGCTATTATTGGCTCTCTTTTACTGGTGGCTTATGTCAAGTCACGACCTAAGAAAAGTTCATTACGTAGTGAATAAGTAGCCATGGGCTACGTACATAGGGGAAAACATGGTAAAACCATTTATTGATTTTCAACATGTGACATTTAAATATCACGCGCAATCTGAACCGACGTTACATGATGTGAGTTTTCAGATTTATCCTGGTGAAAAGGTTTTAATAGCAGGTGCCTCTGGATCGGGTAAAACAACGTTACTTCGTTTACTTAATGGCTTAATTCCGCAAGCGTATCAGGGAGATATTACTGGTGAACTGACAATCAATGGTAAAAAAATCTTAGATCAGTCATTGTTTGACCTATCTTTGCAAGCTGGTACGGTTCTTCAGGATTCTGATGCGCAATTTGTGGGTATGACGGTTGCCGAAGATATAGCTTTTTCTCTTGAAAACGATAATCAGCCGATAAATATTGTCAGAGAAAAAGTCGCTAAATGGGCTAATCGATTTGGGCTAGGGAAGCGTTTGACATTGGCACCACAATCGTTATCTGGCGGACAAAAACAACGTACTGCTATGGCAGGTGTTTTGGTTGATGAAGGGGATCTATTGCTATTTGACGAACCACTGGCTAGTCTTGATCCGGCTGCTGGTGCTGCTGCAATGTCATTGATTGATGAACTGCAACAAGAACGTAATATGACAGTGGTTGTGATTGAACATCGGATAGAAGATGTGTTACGAGCTCATGTTGATCGTGTAATTGTCATGGCGCATGGTAGAATTATCGCCAATGACACACCAACTGCTATTATCCAAGCGGGCACATTGTCTGCGAACGGCTTAGACGAGCCACTGTACATACAACTATTACGTCGAGCAGGCGTTCCAGTGAATGAAATACCTCACGTAGCCGATGTTGAAAAAGTGAACGTTTCCAACTTTAAAGATCAAATTGAAACTTTGGCAGAACCAGTGCGGGCAGTTACTCGTCATGACGAACAGTTGTTGATCCAAAACTTGACCTTTGCCTATGATCAGCAAGAACCACTGTTTGAAAATTTATCGACATCTATTCATGAAGGTGAAATTCTTGGTATTGTAGGTAAAAATGGATCGGGTAAAACAACTCTATCCCACCTATTAACTGGCTTCCTGACACCAAGTGGAGGAGATATTCGATTAGATGGACGTTCGTTGCTAAGCGATTCTATTAAAGAACGAGCTGATCATATAGGATATGTTTTACAAAATCCTAATCATATGATTACGAAAGCAACAGTATTTGACGAGGTTGCCAGTGGGCTAAGATTACGTCACATCGATGAAGAACAAGTGACAGAACGTGTGCGTGAAATGCTACGACTTGTCGATCTTGATGGTATGCGTAATTGGCCTATTTCTGCATTAAGCTTTGGGCAAAAAAAGCGACTTACAATTGCGGCTGTGTTGGTTTTGAAACCAGAAATTTTAATATTAGATGAACCGACAGCTGGACAAGATGCAACGCACACATCTCAGCTACTCAGTTTCTTACAGCATATTAACACTACGAACCGTACGACTATTATAATCATTACACATGATATGCATTTATTAGCAAACTTTGTTCAACGAGCCCTGGTTGTTGTTGATGGGCAAATATTAGCGGATACAACACCAGCGGAGTTACTAGCAAATGAGGCATTAGTTGACGCTGCTAGTTTACGAACTACCAGTATTTACCGTTTAGCTCAGCGTCTTAGCATTATGCATCCAGAAGAATTAAATGCAGCTATAAGGAAATAAGATGGATAACTCACTTTTCGGATATAAAGCAAGAAATACTTGGATTAATCAAGCTACGGGTACTGCGAAATTAGTTGGTTTTTTGGCATTAACAACGATTGGTATGATTTCCTATGATACGCGTTTTTTAATTGCTTTAACAATACTGTCATTTATTTTAATTAAAATGGCGCATATCAAATACCAGGAATACGCACTACTTTTAAAATTGGTATTATTCATTGGTGTGATTAATCTTGTAATGATCACTGTCTTGGCGCCTCAATATGGTGAACAATTATATGGTACGAAGCATGTGATGTTTGGTAGTGGTTGGTTTACAATTACACAGGAACAGTTGTTTTACGAATTTAATCTTCTATTAAAGTACTTATTCTCATTTCCGTTGTCAATTGTATTGCTTTTCACTACTAATCCCAGCGAGTTTGCTGCTGGGTTAAATAAAATTGGCGTACCTTACAAGGTATCGTATGCTGTTGCAATTACTCTGCGCTATATTCCTGACGTACAGAGTGATTATCGGACGATTAGTTTGGCGCAACAAGCACGTGGTTACGAAATATCAAAAAAATCTAGTTTAATCGAACGAATGAAGGGAACTGTACAAATTATTCTACCCTTAGTATTTTCAAGTTTAGGCCGAATTGATACGATTAGCCAGGCTATGGAATTGCGTCGTTTTGGTCACTATAATAAACGTTCATGGTATCAAGAACAACGTTTTTCTGTGCGTGATGTGGCCATGATTTTATGGTCAGCATTGATTGTCGTGATTGGCATCTCGCTATTTATAACTAATGGAGGTCGGATGTGGAATCCTTTCAAATGACAGCTGAACAGTGGCAACAAAAGTCACAATCGTACAAATCGGAATTATTGACTGATTTATTACAGTTTTTATCAATACCATCTGTACTAGATAAAACAACAGCTAATGTTCAACAACCTTTTGGAACAGGGATCGAAACAGCACTACAATTTCTAGTTGATATGGGTAGGCGTGACGGGTTTAAAGTAGATCGTGTGGCTGATAATATGGTTGTTGTTATTGACTATGGGCCAGATGAGGCAACGGAAACCTTTGGAGTCTTGTCACACGTCGATGTTGTTCCTGGTGGGGATGCATGGACGATAACATTACCATTTAGTCCCAAAGTTATCGGTAATCGCTTGTATGGGCGAGGCTCACACGACATGAAAGCTGATTTAATAGCTAGTTATTACGCTTTGAAACAATTAAAAGATGCTGGTTTTCAACCACGCAAAAAAATACGTTTGATTTTTGGTAGTGATGAAGAATCTGATTGGCGTGATATGCGTGCTTATTTAGATCAAGTAGGTGAACCGACACTTGGCTTTTCACCTGATGGAGCCTTTCCAGTTGTTCCTGGTGAAAAAGGTGTTTTAACCCTATCAATTCAATTTCAAGGCACAACCCAGGGTTCGTGGAAATTACATCGGTTTCAGTCTGGGGAAAGAGATAATGTTGTACCAGGAACAGCAGTTGCTGATGTTGAGCTGCCGGATAGTGTCGATATCAATGGTTTCTTAACTGCGTATGAACGTTATCTCAAAAATACATTAATGATTTCAGGTATAGGCCAATATGATGATGGGCATATTATATTAACGTTGTATGGTAAATCTGTTCATGGCGCTTATCCAGAAGATGGTTTGAACGCGGCAACGTACTTGGCTAATTTTTTATTAAATTATAATTTTGATGATCAAGCCCATGGATTCTTAGTGTTTCTTGGTTTGACAAATCATAAAAATGTTTTTGGCGAAAAACTCGGATTGGTCTATCATGATGATATTATGGGTGATTTAACTGTAAATGTGGGTAAGATTTTATTTCAAGCTAATGCTGACAGTGAAATTCGGATTAATTTTCGTTATCCAATGGGCATAACGGAAACTGCTATTTTGACACAAGTGCAACGGCATATGGGGAACTTAAGCGCCAGAATATTTAAGCAAGAAGCTTTTGGTACACATCCGCACATGGTGGACCTCAGTGATCCTATGGTTACAGTACTTGCGAATGTTTATGCCCAGCACACGCATACGCAAAAAACATATAAAATTTCTAATGGTGGGTCGTATGCGCGCCTATTAAAACGCGGGGTGGCTTTTGGTGGACAATTTCCTGATGTACCGGTCATGAGCCATCAGCCAAACGAATATGTATTGGTAGATAACATCCCTAAGACACAAGCCATTTTCGCGCAAGTCATGTATGAGATGACTCGATAACGAAGACAAGGTCATTAGTAAACTTAACTACTAATCATATGAATTTTTGCATAGGTAGATGGGAGTTATTATAATGCGACAGCACATGAGTAGGACAGACACAAAAATCGTACTATAAGTTACCAGTGGAAATAGTTCTGATAAACACTTGAAAAGTAAGGCCATATTGTAGTACAATTAATAATTGTGAATGCACAGTTTGTGCGATCACTCCTTGCAGCCAAGGCTGCCAGAGACCAAAAGGAGGAAATAAAATGGCTACATCATACGAAATGACTTACATTGTTCGCCCTGATTTGGATGCGGATGCTAAGAAGACGCTTGTTGAGCGCTTTGATGCAATCTTGACAGATAATGGTGCAACAATTCAAAAGTCAGCTGACTGGGCTACTCGTCGTTTTGCATACGAAATTGCTGGTTACCGTGAAGGTACATACCACATTATCAATTTTACTGCAGAAGACGATAAGGCTATCAATGAATTTGATCGTTTGGCAAAGATTTCTCAAGACATCTTACGTCACATGATTGTTAAGCGCGACGCAGAATAAATTTAAATTTTCACTGGGAAAGGAGCGTTAATTATGATTAATCGAGTAGTATTAATTGGGCGATTGACCCGTGATGTTGAATTACGTTACACACAATCAGGTGTAGCAGTCGGTACGTTTAGCTTGGCGGTTAACCGTCATTTCACCAATGCAAGTGGTGAACGTGAAGCTGACTTTATTAACGCCGTTATTTGGCGAAAGGCAGCTGAAAACTTTGCAAACTTCACTGGGAAAGGTGCACTTGTGGCCGTTGAAGGTCGTTTGCAAACAAGAAATTATGAAAATAATGCTGGCCAACGTGTATACGTGACAGAAGTTGTTGTTGATAATTTCTCATTACTTGAATCCCGCGCTGAAAGTGAAAAACGTCGTTCTCAGAACGGATCATCGGCATCTAATAATGGTGCAGATAACTTTAGCGGATCAAATGATCATTCATTTGGCGGTAATGACAATTCATTTAACGGTGTTGATCCTTTTGCAAGTGCGAGTTCAAACTCAAATACGCAATCATCAGCTCCGTCGAATACTGCCCCTAACCCATTTGCGGCTAGTGGCAATACAGAAATTGATATATCAGATGATGATTTACCATTCTAAAAATAAATTAAACACTACGAAAGGAGCTTTATTATGTCAGAACAAAACTCACGTCCACAAAATTCAGAACGTCCACAACGTTCACGTCGCCCACAAGGCGGTCCACGTCGTCGTCGTAAGGTTGATTTTATCGCTGCTAACCACATCGAATATATCGACTATAAGAACACTGAATTGTTAGAACGTTTCATCTCAGAACGTGGTAAGATTTTGCCACGTCGTGTGACTGGTACTTCTGCAAAAAACCAACGCAAGGTAACTACTGCTATCAAGCGTGCGCGTATCATGGCTTTGTTGCCATTCGTTACGGAAGATTAATTCCTAAAAGCCTGAGGCGGTTCGCCTCAGGCTTTTTTGTATATTTCGTATAGATTTGATCTATGTCTACTGCATCATGTGATGGTTTGTCTGAAGTATTCTAATATTAATCAGGACACCCTGTGGTAAAATAGAAGATATGATAACCAGAAGGAAGTAGCACGTGAAACGATTTTTCAGTTTTAAAAATTTACCGATATTCTTTCAGAACACTAAACTAAGTACAGTGGCCTTTTTGTTACTTGTATCAAGTGTAATGAGTGTTATTTTTGCTATGCTTTTCAATATAACATTTGGACTGATTTGGTTGGCCATAGTTATTATTGGGTTAGTATTTAGTGGACAAGCCTTCAAAGAAGTTAGTGAAGATGCACAAGAGTACTTATCTGGCTTGGGCTACCGCATTGCACGTAGTGAACAAGAAGCTTTAATTCGAATGCCAATTGGGATTATTCTTCTTAATCAAGATAAAAAAATTGATTGGATTAATCCATATATGCAAGCATATCTAGACAAAAGAGATGTGCTTGGATTAGAGTTGTCCGAGTTAGATAATAAGTTAGCTTTAGAGATTGATAACTATGCTGATGCTTCCGAGACGAATACAATCACCTGGCAGGGAAGGCAGTTTTCTTTATTTGTTCAACAAAACTTACGGGTTATTTATTTGATGGATATCAGTGAGTATGCCGCGATTACTCAAAAATACGAAGATCATCAGTTGTTCAGTGGGCTGATATCGGTTGATAACTACGAGGAAGTCACTGATGGTATGAGCGAGTCCGAAACGTCTACGTTAAGGACATATGTGACACGTGCATTGTCTGATTGGGCACTCGAACATCATATTTATATTCGCCGTCTGAATACACTGCATTATGTCATGTTTGGTTATCAGTTAGCTCTCAAAGAAGCTGAGAAAGATAAGTTTAGTGTCCTAAAAGATATTAGAGAAGCAACAGCACAACAAAATTCACCTGTGACATTGTCGGTCGGAATAGCATATGATGACACAGATATTAATAAGTTGGCTAAAATGGCTCAGACAAACTTGGATCTAGCCCTAGGGCGTGGTGGTGATCAGGTGGTTGTGAAATCTGAACAGGCAGCGGCACGTTTTTACGGTGGTGCCAGCAATCCGATGGAAAAACGTACCCGTGTCCGTGCTCGTATGGTATCACAAACTATTGCTGAATTAATGGAACAGGCTGATAATATTATGATTGTCGGTCATGCCATGCCGGATCTAGATGCAATTGGCTCGGGATTGGGTGTTTGGCGTATGGCTCAGACCAAAAATAAACCAGCTTTTCTTGTGTTGGACGAAAAGCATGTGTACAGTGATATCCAGCTACTGTTAGCTGAGCTTCGCAAAAAGCCAGCAGAATTTGTAGCACCAGGATCCAATATTGACGATTCTATCGTAGATGAAGCGAGAGCTTTGAAGTTAGTACGTGATAATACTTTACTAGTATTAGTGGACCATGCCAAAGCAAGTATTTCCGGCGCGCCACAGCTACTCAAGCGCTTAGCCAACCGTGTCGTTGTGATTGATCATCATCGTCTGGCAGAGCAAGGTTTAGATGAGAAACCACTAATGTCTTATATAGAGCCATATGCATCATCGACATCAGAACTAGTTGTGGAGCTGTTGCAATATCAAGATCAGTCACATGCACCTATTACAAAGTTAGAATCAACAGCGATGTTAGGTGGGATACAGATTGACACTAAAAATTTCACTTTGCGTACGGGATCACGTACGTTTGATGCTGCTAGTTATTTGCGTGCTAACGGAGCTGACAGTAATTTGATTCAGTCATTTATGAAAGAGAAGTTTTCGGATTTTAAATCGCGAAGTCATTTGGTCAATTTAGCGGAGATTCATGAAGGAAATGCTATTGCTGTTGGTGATAGCAAGGAAATCTATTCTGGATTACTTACCGCACAAGCTGCGGATGAACTATTGCAGATTAGCGGTGTGTATGCTTCGTTTGTTATCACGAAACGTCAGGATGGACGAGTTGGTATTTCGGCGCGGTCAACTGGAGAACGTAATGTTCAACGTACAATGGAAGCCTTAGGTGGTGGCGGACATTTATCCAATGCAGCCACCCAAATTGCTAATGTCACAACCGAAGAAGCCAAACAGCAACTATTAAATGTAATTGCGGAACAATCAGAAGATTAATATAGGGGATTAAAAAATGAAAGTAGTATTTTTAGAAGACGTTAAAGGTCGCGGAAAAAAAGGAGAAATTAAAGAAGTACCTGATGGGTACGCCAATAATTTTCTAATTAAAAATAAAAAAGCAGAGCCAGCTACAGGCAAAAATTTGGGCGCAGTTAAGGGGCGTCAAAAGGCTGAAGAGAAAGCGGCAGCTGAGGAACTAGCTGAAGCGAAAAAATTAGCAGATTTTTTCGCTAACGAAAAGACGGTTGTTGAGATAACAGGAAAGTCAGGAACAGATGGACGTCTATTCGGTGCTGTTTCAACAAAACAAATTGCGGCTGCCTTAGAAAAGCAATATCAGATTAAAATTGATAAGCGAAAGATGGAACTTAATCAACCAATACATGCGCTGGGTTATACAGATGTACCAGTTAAACTACACCGAGAAGTAACAGCACAATTGCGTGTTCATGTAAGCGAGGGTTAATATGGATAATCCGGTATCAAATGAATATCGGCAAGTGCCGCAAGATGGTGATGCTGAACGTGCAGTTCTCGGATCCATCTTTTTTGCTGTTAAGTCAGAAAATGCGATGATTGAAGCTAGTGCAATCTTGGTACCTGAGGATTTTAATAAGTTAGCGAACCAAACTATTTTTAAAGCCATGCAGGCATTGGTAGATGAAAATCGCCCAATTGATATGCTGACAGTGCAAGACAAACTAAATAGTATGCATCAACTTGAAAACGTTGGTGGTATGGTTTATTTGGCAGAAATATCAGAATCGACAGCTTCATCTGCCAATTTGAAGCATTATGCAAATATTGTTCGAGAAAAATCAGTTCTACGGAAAATGATTGACACATTAACGAGAACAATGTCATTGGCCTATGATGCTGCGGAACCAAGTGAAGATTTATTAGCACAATTATCGCGTAACATTGATACCATTGCAGAAAATCGTGGCGATGAAAACTTTAGAAAAATTAAAGATGTATTACAAGAATATCAAGCTAATCTAGACGAAGCGGTCAAAAATGATAGTGATGTTGTTGGTCTATCAACAGGATATCCTGAAATGGACAAAATTACACATGGCTTTCGAAATGATCAAATGATTGTTTTTGGTGCTCGCCCAGCTGTTGGTAAAACCGCTTTTGTGTTGAATATTGCCCGTAATGTAGCTAAAAATGAAAAAGTGCCTGTTGTTATTTTTGAAATGGAGATGAGTGCGACAGATATTGTTGGTCGGTTGCTTGCAGGTGAAGGATCAATTGACTCTAATCATTTAACCACAGGGCAGATGACACAAGAAGATTGGCAGGCGTTAACGCTTGCTATGCAATCATTGGCACAAATGAAAATCTACATGGATGATACTGCTGGTATTAAAATTAACCAGATTAGTGCCAAACTACACCAACTAGAACGTGATTTATTAAATGATATGACGCAAGAAGAGCGTATTCAAAATCCTCATCCAATCGGTATGGTCGTCATTGACTATTTGGGCCTCATTGAGTCTAATAACTCCGAGAGCCGCCAACAAGCCGTTTCTGAGGTTTCACGAGCGATTAAGAAAATGGCCAAAGAATTAAATACACCCATTATCGCGCTAGCACAATTGAGTCGTGGTGTGGAGCAACGTACTGACAAACGTCCAGTTTTGTCAGACTTGCGTGATTCGGGATCGATTGAACAAGATGCTGATGTTGTTGCGTTTTTGTATCGAGATGATTATTCACGTGGTGACTCTGAAGATGGTGACGGGGACCCACGTGAAGAACAAGAAGCGGTGCCGATTGAAATTATATTTGAAAAAAACCGAGCTGGCGCTCGTGGTACAGCTACCTTAATGTTCAATAAACCAACATTTAAGTTTAATGCTATGGCACCGTTATATCGAAATGACATGAACGCTGGTGCTCCCGATGTTAGTCCAGGGTGGTAAGACAACAACCAGGTAATTATCTGGAAATCTCAGTTTATGTTAGATAGTAAATAAAAAGCACCGGTACTTGTTCGCTTAAACAGCGGAACAAGTACTGGTGCTTTTTAAAATACATATTGAAGTATTGAGATGAGCAAAATGACCATCAAGTATAACGGTATACCGCGTCTAAAATTTTGCCAATCTGCAGATGATAGATTAAACCCAAGTAATAGGCTGCCGATAATTAAGATAACAAGTACGTTTCTAATAGATAAACCAGGTACCCATATAAAGTTCATGAGTAACCAGATAACGGATGTTATACCCGCTATTGGCGCTATACTAATAAAGACATTGCCGAGTTTTTGATAGAAATTACTAGGATTATATTCGCGGTTGACATAACCCAGTACACCGTCGTCACTAATTTGCCATAAACGAAATCCAGTAATGTGATGGCGAAAAACAATGGCAATAATTAGATGACTCAATTCATGTATTACCACACCAAAAAAACTTAAAATAGCGGTTATTATATAAGATGTGTGAATTGTTAGCCACTGTGATAATAAGCCAGACAAAAAACTAATTAACCAAGCAACTATGATAGGCAGAACCAAAAAATAACCAATATTTTGTGCAAATTGTGTTGAAAAATCAATCATGCTCTAATAAATCTACAAACTCAGCATCAACTAGTGATGCAACGTCACGCGGGTCGATTTTATCTGAACGACTTAACTCACCGCCACTGACAAGAATAAACGGTTGCTCAGTAGCGCTGAGATCGAAATAAATAGGAAAGTGTTTGTTTTGCCAGATTCCAACGGGATTATTAGCACCATGAATATAACCAGTCGTTTTTTGTAATTCTTTAAGAGGCAACATGGCGACTTTTTTATTACCCGATGCAGCTGCTAACTTTTTTAGCGACAGATGTTTTGTAATTGGTAATACTGCAACAATAGGACCAGTCCTATCACCATGAGCGGCGAGTGTTTTATAAATGTCATCATGTTTCACGTGAAACGTTTCCAGTATTGCATCACGTTGAGCTGGTGTTTTATCCAAAATATTTAGTTCAAGTGGCTCATATTTCACTTTGTGTTTGTCCATGACTTGTTCGGGCAACGTTTTTTTCATTTTCTTTTTACTCATAAGTACTATTTTATCACAAATTGGGTCCACCAATACAATGACTGGTCTGACCAATGTATGGTATACTATTAATTACTATGTCAGAATCTATTTATGTTACCGTACAAGCGGATCTAAAACAAAAAATTTACCAGGGCGAATTCCCTAATTTAAAATTACCAGACGAACGTTCTTTGGCTGAGCAATATGGTGTATCACGTTCATCAATCAAACGGGCACTTAATGTACTGGTACAACAAGGCGTCATATTTAAAAAGCGAGGCAGTGGCACCTTTGTTAATCCGCTTTATCTAAAGAATCACGCAATTTTTCAACATGAAGGATCAAATCTAGGGGTTTCTGATTCGTTTCGCGTTGGTGGAAAAGCACCAAGTATTGAGTTACTGGATTTTCAAGTCATTCCAGCTACACCTGAACAACAGCAGGCCCTCTTTTTAAACGAGGGTGATTTTGTTTATGAAATTAAACGCTTACGTCGGTTAGAAGGGGTACCCTTTATGATTGAACGAGGTTATGTACCCATCAATGTTTTGCCTGGTTTGAACAGAACGATAGTCTCTGGATCCGTTTATGAATATATTGAAAAAACAAAGCACCGCACGGTGACTAAGTCGTTTATGACCATTATGGCAGAGCCTTCTAATGATGAGGACCAAGAATTGCTAGAACTAACTGCTAACGAACCCGTTGGTATCATGGAAGGCATTTTCTTTATGGATGATGGTACTCCGCTAGAATTTTCGACAATGCGTCTACATTATAAATATCTTCGGTACAATGCCTTTGTGAGTTTGGACTCCGAATAAATCATATAATTGGTACGTTCCAATATAATCTAAAAACCAACCACATCTTTTAAAAATCTGGCCCAATTGAACCATTTCCCTTGAAGAAAAAACTGTAATCGGTTATACTGTAAGAGTAAATAACGGAAGAAGTTCGTGGTTTACGGTGTTTATGATTCTTGCAAAAAATAAGGAGTACTTAATCTCATGGCAGATTTCGATTCAAAAGAGTACTTGGAACTCGTTGATAAGTGGTGGCGTGCAACCAACTATTTGTCAGCTGGGATGATCTTTTTGAAGAGCAACCCATTGTTCTCAGTAACGAATACACCTATCAAGGCTGAAGATGTAAAAGTTAAGCCAATTGGACACTGGGGTACAATCTCAGGTCAAACATTCTTGTATGCACATGCAAACCGTTTGATTAACAAGTATGGTTTGAATATGTTTTACGTTGGTGGTCCTGGTCACGGTGGCCAAGTTATGGTTACTAACGCTTACTTAGACGGCGCATATACTGAAGATTATCCTGAAATCACTCAAGATATCGAAGGTATGAGCCACTTATTCAAGCGTTTCTCATTCCCTGGCGGTATTGGATCACACATGACAGCCCAAACACCAGGTTCATTGCATGAAGGTGGTGAATTGGGTTATTCATTGAGCCACGCTTTTGGTGCCGTTTTGGATAATCCTGACCAAGTTGCATTTGCAGTAGTTGGTGATGGTGAAGCCGAAACAGGTCCTTCAATGGCTTCATGGCACTCAATTAAGTTTTTGAATGCTAAGAATGATGGTGCCGTTTTGCCCGTCTTGGATTTGAACGGATTTAAGATTTCAAACCCAACAATCTTCTCACGCATGAGTGATGAAGAAATCACAAAGTTCTTTGAAGGGTTGGGTTACTCACCTCGCTTCATCGAAAATGATGATATTCATGATTACGCTACTTACCACGAACTTGCTGCTAAGGTTTTGGATCAAGCTATTGAAGATATTCAAGCTATCCAAAAGGATGCTCGTGAAAATGATAAGTACCAAGATGGTGAAATCCCTGCATGGCCAGTAATCATTGCTCGCTTGCCAAAGGGTTGGGGTGGTCCAACGCACGATGCAAATAACAATCCTATTGAGAATTCATTCCGTGCCCACCAAGTGCCATTGCCTCTTTCACAAAATGACCTTGCAACATTGCCAGAATTCGAAGACTGGATGAACTCATACAAGCCTGAAGAATTATTCAATGCTGATGGTTCTTTGAAGGATGAATTGAAAGCTATCGCTCCTAAGGGCGACAAGCGTATGTCAGCCAACCCAATTACAAATGGCGGTGCTGATCGTTCAGACTTGAAGTTGCCTAACTGGAGAGAATTCGCCAACGATATCAATGATGATACACGTGGTAAGGAATTTGCTGACAGCAAGCGCAACATGGACATGGCAACATTGTCAAACTACTTGGGTGCAGTTTCAAAATTGAACCCAACTCGTTTCCGCTTCTTCGGTCCTGATGAAACAATGTCAAACCGTTTGTGGGGCTTGTTTGATGTCACACCACGTCAGTGGATGGAAGAAATCAAGGAACCACAAGACCAATTGTTGAGTCACACAGGTCGTATCATTGATTCACAATTGTCAGAACACCAAGCAGAAGGTTGGCTTGAAGGTTATACTTTGACAGGTCGTGTTGGAATATTTGCGTCATACGAATCATTCTTGCGTGTTGTTGATACAATGGTTACACAACACTTCAAGTGGTTGCGTCACGCTTCAGAACAAGCATGGCGTAATGACTATCCATCATTGAACTTGATTGCAACTTCGACTGCATTCCAACAAGATCACAATGGATATACTCACCAAGATCCAGGTATGTTAACTCACTTGGCTGAAAAGAAGTCTAACTTCATTCGTGAATATTTGCCAGCTGATGGTAACTCATTGTTGGCTGTTCAAGAACGCGCCTTCTCAGAACGTCATAAGGTGAACTTGTTAATTGCTTCAAAGCAACCACGTCAACAATGGTTCACAGTTGAAGAAGCTGATGTATTGGCTAATGAAGGTTTGAAGATCATTGATTGGGCTTCTACTGCACCTTCTGGTGATGTTGATATTACATTTGCATCTGCTGGTACAGAACCAACAATTGAAACTTTGGCTGCATTGTGGTTGATTAACCAAGCATTCCCATCAGTTAAGTTCCGCTATGTGAATGTTGTTGAATTACTACGTTTGCAAAAGAAGTCAGAACCTAACATGAACGATGAACGTGAATTGTCACCTGAAGAATTTAACAAGTACTTCCAAGCTGATACACCAGTTATCTTTGGATTCCATGCTTATGAAAACTTGATTGAATCATTCTTCTTCGAACGTAAGTTCACGGGTGATGTATACGTGCATGGCTATCGTGAAGATGGTGACATCACAACGACATATGACATGCGTGTCTATTCACACTTGGATCGCTTCCACCAAGCTAAGGAAGCTGCCGAAATCTTGTCAGCAAATGGTAAGATTGATCAAGCAGCAGCTGATACATTCATCGCTAAGATGGATGACACATTGGCAAAGCACTTTGAGGTCACACGTAATGAAGGTCGTGATATCGCAGAATTCACTGACTGGACATGGTCACCTCTTAAGTAATTTGAAATTATTCTATTAAAACCAACTATTACTTTATAATAGTTGGTTTTTTATAATTCATTGGAAAAACTCGTAATGGTTATATTGTTGACTCATACTTTGTTTATGTATTGGTTTGAGATTTGATGATTGTATTCTTACGAAGGCTACTCATTTTCAAAAATATGCAACCATCGCTTATACCGGTGAAACGGAATTAGAGAAAGTGATACCAATAGTATACTTGCATATGTTAGTAGTGATGATTTGTTAAATTAAATTCGGACGAAAATTAAAAATGCCAAAATGACAAAAACGTCAAAATGGCAAAAAAGTATGCTTTAAGCACAACGGTCTGTTGCAAACTGATAGCTCGTCGAACTAGCTGGAGCCATACTATTGTTAGTGAGATCGTAGAAAAACTAATGTATACAAGAAAACACCTTACTTTTTATTTCATAGCAGTAATTTCAATTTCTAATTTAGCATTTTTGGGTAAAGCAGCTACCTGAACAGCTGAACGAGCAGGAAGTTCTTCAACTGAAGTTGTATCGAAGTATTTTGCATAGATATCATTAACTAGTGCAAAGTCTGCGAGATTATCAAAAAATAATGTTGTTTTTACGATGTCATTTCTTGAAAATTCTGCTTCGTGTAAGATGTTATCAATATTATTAAAAATTTGATGTACTTGCTCGGCTGTCGTAGCGCCAGCTAATTCGTTAGTTTCTGGGTCAATACCAATTTGTCCAGAAATGTACAATGTTTTATCATCTAAAATAGCTTGTGAGTAAGGTCCGAGTTCCTTGGGCGCTGTAGTTGTTGAAACGACTTTCTTTGACATGGATAATGTCCTCCTGGTTGATATTTTAATCTAAAAAAACATAATATGCAATGTTTGTAGAATAAAAAACTAAAAATATGAGAACAAATAGACAAAACATGATACATAAATTAATAATATTAAAAGACGATAAATAATCAGGTGACACGTTTAGCAGAGCATTGGATAATATTAGGGTAGATATAAATAATTCCATTTTTCCTTTGATTCGTCCTGAATATTTAAAATATTCGTTTTTTATAATGCAATTAATAATATATAAATTAATGTTTTGAATGCGTTGCTGTTTGGTATAATAATAGTATCCTTAAAAATGGAGTCAAGACATGTCAGAGATAAAAATTGTGTCTATCGATATTGACGGTACACTGATTAACGATGAGCGACAAATTCCAGCAGATGTAAAATCTGCAGTTCAACAGGCACTGGCCAAAGATGTCAAAGTTGTTATTACAACTGGCAGGCCCCTTCCAGGTGTTCGCGATATATTAGATGAGTTAGGTATCGCAGGAAGCCAACAATACGTTATTACACATAATGGAGGCTTAATGCAAACTGCTGATGGCGCTCAAATTTTGTTTCATGCTGCACTAGATTTGGCAGAGTATAAAGAACTGAATGCTTTTATGCGCGAGCAAAAAACGTATATTCAAGCGGAAGATCAGTTTGCGGCCTATACGACCAATCATTTAGTCCATCGTTGGGCTAGTTTTGAAAATTCTCTTGTAAATTTGCCGTTACATATTGTAGATAATGACAATAAACTGGAGGATATTGAAATCATTAAGGGTATTGCCAACGCTGAATCTGATGATTTGGACAGGGTTCAAGCGACTGTACCAGCAAGTATTTCTAACAAAATGTCAGTAATCAGGTCAACTGCTAATAATTTAGAGTTTATCAATAAAGCTGCTTCGAAAGGTAATGCACTTGAAGCGCTAGCCAACGCTTTAAATGTTGATATTGAAAATACAATGGCGATCGGAGATCAAGAAAATGATTATTCGATGATTGAACGAGCAGGATTGGGTGTTGCCATGGGCAATGCAATTGATAAGATTAAAATGATAGCTGACGTCGAAACAGCAACAAATAATGAATCTGGTGTAGCACAGGCCCTAGAAAAATATGTTCTTTAAAAGAGTTGTATATCGATTTTGACACAACTACTGTTATAATCTGTATAGATTACTTCATTTAAAATATTCTGATATAAGCCAAGGAGGCAAAAAAGATGAACGTTCTGTTAAATGGTAATAAAGTTGCGCTGGAAGGTGATCCACTTAAAGTTGGCGACGAGGTACCTCATTTCAAGTTAATAGATCAAAACAATGAAAAGATAAAGACGGCCGATTTATTAGGGAAAGTGACATTACTTTCTGTCGTTCCAGATTTAAATACAGATATTTGTTCATTACAGACACGTCGTTTTAACCAAGCTGTCGATCAATTTACAGATGTTAATTTTGTAACTATATCTACAAATACAGTAGCAGAGCAACGTGATTGGTGTGCAGCTGAAGGTGTGCAAAATATGCGTATGCTTTCAGATGAACAAGAATCATTTGGATATGCAACTAAGTTATACGTACCAGACACTGGCTTTGATACACGCTCGATTTACATTATCGATGCGACAGGTGTTGTCCTTTATTCACAAATCGTGCCAGAGATTTCAGATGAACCTGATTACGATGCAGCTTTGACAGCATTATCAAATGTCTTAGTGTAATATCTTATTTAAAAATTGTAATAACAACTGTATTTAACTGTTTTTTTTGGTAAAATGAATACAGTAATACTACAATAGCTACCTATAAAAACTCGGAGTTAGACATGCCAGAACCTAAATTGAAACTTTTTTCACTCAGCTCAAACGAACCACTTGCGCAAAAGATTGCCGATTCGGTGGGTGTTCCGTTGAGCCGTATTTCCGTTAAACGCTTTGCTGATGGCGAAGTACAAATTAACATTGAGGAAAGTATTCGTGGCGATAATGTTTTTGTTATTCAATCAACTTCAGCACCGGTGAATGACAATTTGATGGAGTTATTGATTATGATTGATGCATTGCGTCGTGCAAGTGCAAATCAAATCAATGTTGTTCTGCCATATTACGGCTATGCACGTCAAGATCGTAAAGCACGTTCTCGTGAGCCAATCACAGCTAAATTGGTAGCTAATATGTTAGAACGTGCCGGAGCGACACGTGTATTAGCACTAGATCTTCACGCTGCTCAAATTCAAGGTTTCTTTGATATTCCAATGGACCACCTGCAAGGCGCGCCATTACTAGCAGATTATTTGATTGAATCAGGTATTGCTGATAAAAACAATGCGGTTGTTGTTTCACCTGACCACGGTGGGATGACACGCGCACGTAATTTGAATAATATGTTGGAACTTGAGTCACCAGTTGCAGTGATTGATAAGCGCCGTCCAAAACCAAATGTGGCTGAAGTTGGTAGCATTGTTGGTGATGTAAAAGGTAAAACGGCTATCATGATTGATGATATGATCGACACTGCTGGAACGATAACGCAGGGTGCTCAACTAGTGATGGAACACGGTGCCAAAGAAGTTTATGTAGTAGCATCGCATGCTGTTTTCTCCGGGCCAGCCATTGAACGTCTACAGAATTCAGTGTTTACAAAAGTTATTCTAACTGATTCAATCAATTTACCAGAAGACAAAAAATTTGAGAAATTAGAAATTGTCTCTGTTGGTGAGCTAATTGGTGAAGCAATTACCCGTATTAGCAAAAATGAAGCGATTAGTTCTTTGTTTAAAAATCGCTTCTATCGACGTGGGCATTAATAAAATATTGTTGCATTTTTATGAGAACAAGTAACATTGCTTGTTCTTTTCGTTTATCCAAAATGTTATAATGAAAAGAAACGACACATATACGATAGGAGTTCTGCCATGAGTAAAGTATTAGTTGTGGACGATGAAAAACCGATTTCTGATATTATTAAATTTAATCTAACCAAAGAAGGCTACGATGTAGTCACCGCTGCGGATGGTCAAGAAGCATTAGATATGTATAATGACGAAAATCCTGATTTAGTTTTACTAGACCAGATGTTACCAGAAGTAGACGGTATTGAGGTATTGCGTCAAATTCGCTCTAAGTCAGATGTACCTGTCATCATGGTGACCGCTAAAGATAGTGAAATTGATAAAGTTCTTGGTTTAGAAATGGGTGCCGATGATTATGTCACTAAACCATTTTCTAACCGTGAATTGGTCGCAAGAGTTAAGGCAAATTTGCGAAGTCGAAAATCTGTTTCGCAAACTTCTGAAGAGACTTTCAATAGTACAGAAGATATTCATTTAGGTGACTTAGTAATCCATCCCCAAGCCTATATGGTTTCAAAGGAAGGTGCTGATATTGAGTTAACGCATCGTGAATTTGAATTATTATATTATTTAGCACAACATATTGGACAGGTGATGACACGTGAACACTTGTTACAGCAAGTATGGGGCTATGATTATTTTGGTGACGTACGCACGGTAGATGTTACGGTTCGACGATTACGTGAGAAAATTGAAGACAACCCTAGTCATCCTAATTGGTTAGCAACACGTCGTGGTGTCGGATACTATTTACGCCCATCAGAAGAATAAATGAAATTTAAGTTTACGCGTACATAATGAGGGGAAGAATGCTCACCACTGAGCATAATTAAAATGACGTCAATTACTAAATTTTTCCAATCTATTCGTTTTCGCATCACACTTGTTTTTGTGTTGCTAATGATTATCGCACTCGAACTTTTGGGTGCTTTTTTCGTACGCCAAATGGAACGTCAAAACTTAAGGACATTCCAACAACAAATCACTTTACCTAAATATGTTACTGATCCAATTAACACTGCTTTACGTAATAGTAACTCTGATGAAGGCAATCATGAAATTCAAGACGTTTTGTCTGGATTAAATAATACCAACATTGAAGAAGTGCAAGTTATTGATAAGACTGGAACAATTCGAGGAACAACTTCTGTATCGGGGCAGCAAACAATTAGCCAAAAAACGACCGATATTAATGCACAAAAAGCACTTGCTGGGGATCAATCGTATGTTGCTACTCGAACGATCAATGAAAACGGTGAGCGTAAAGAAATTATGACGACACCTCTAGGGGTGACTGCAGGAAGATTAAAGGATGTCTCTGGTGTTATTGTTGTAAAAGCCAGTTTATTACCAGTATATAAGAATATTAACAGCGTTATGCGGCTGTTTATTATTGCTGGTTTGATTGCACTAGTTGCCAGTGTAGCGTTGGCCCTATTTTTAGCAAGAACTTTGACACGACCAATTGAACAAATCAGTGAACAGACGACTAAAATTGCTGAAGGTGATTACTCGATAGTGAATCACATTTACGGTTCTGATGAATTAAGCCAATTGGCATTATCGGTTAATGATCTATCTATGCGCATTGAAGAGTCAACAGAAACAGTCAATGCAGAGCGTAATCGTTTGGATTCGGTTTTGACACACATGGCGGATGGGGTTTTAGCAGCTAATCGCCGTGGTGAAGTTACCATTATTAATCAGGCTGCAGCAGACTTTGTAGGGGTCAGCCGGGAAGATGCCCTTGGACAAAATGTTGTTAGTCTCCTACGTTTAGAAGGTAAACGTACACTACGTGATATATTGGAAAATCTAAATGATTTCAGAGTAGATTTATCAGACGATAGTAAAGAACTGTTAGTTCAGACCTATGTTTCGTTGATTAAACGTCAATCTGGTTTTATTTCTGGACTAGTTGTAGTCCTGCATGATATTACCGAACAACAACGTATAGATTCCGAACGGCGTATGTTTGTTTCCAATGTGTCGCATGAATTAAGGACACCTTTAACTTCGGTTCGATCGTACGTGGATGCCTTGGCAGAGGGTGCTATTGATGATCCAGAAATGGCACAAAATTTTTTGGGCGTTGTTCAGGGTGAAACGCAACGTATGATTCGAATGATTAATGATTTGTTAGAGTTATCGCGCCTTGATCAAGGAACAATGGCAGTCAAGCTAGAAGTTATTAATTTAAATAGTTTGTTTAATTTTGTTTTGAATCGTTTTGATATGATTTTGGAAAGTGACGCTAAAAACGAAAATACGATCACTAAAAATTATAATATTTTGCGTGAATTTACTAAGGAAGATGTTTGGGTTGAAATTGATCCAGACAAGTTTACTCAGGTATTAGACAATATCATGAATAATGCGGTGAAGTATTCACCAGACGGTGGTACCATAACAGCACGACTGATTAAGACAAAAACACGTGCGATATTAAGTATTTCTGATCAAGGGCTAGGCATCCCAAGAAAAGATTTAGATAATATATTTAATCGTTTCTTCCGTGTCGATAAATCAAGATCACGTGCGCAGGGTGGAACTGGATTAGGATTAGCTATTTCCAAGGAAGTGGTTGAAAAGTTTAATGGCCGTATTTGGGTCGATTCAGTTGAAAATAAAGGTTCTACCTTCTATATTTCGTTAGCTTATGTTGATGAAGAACCGGAGGACGATTGGGATGCAGAATAATCGACCAGTCCAAGGCGTTGCAATTAGTATTGTATTGACGATCGCTATTATTATTTCCATTGTACTAACTGCATTAATATTTATTTCGGCAGGTAGTCAGGAGGCACCAACACAAACAGACCAGCAGTCGCAACAAGCTTCAGAATTGTTTAGACCTACCAATTACATCGTGAATGATAAAAGTGGCACACAGCACATGGTTATGCATACCACGAATGCACAGCATAAAAGCATTCATCAGTATTTAGCAGATTCTATAATGACCAATCCTACAAAGAAAAAAGCGACTAATAAAGAAATTACCCAGTTGCTGGATAAAACACAAACAGCTTTGTATCACTATCCAGATGTTGTGCCAATTGAATATTTTAATTCTTATTATTCTCAGAATGTATCAACACATAAAAGCTTTAACTTTAACTATGTTGTGGTACCACTTAGCCATACTAAAAAAGCATATTTTGTTAATACACAGGCTAAGACGATTACGACAGTTACTATTAGTAAAATTGATACAACGGAGGCATGGCAGGTTGCTACACGATTGCCTAAAGCTTTAACGGTAAATTTTAAAGTAGTTAACGGTCAGGTGATGTTGAACTACCCGAAAGAGTTTAAATTGCCGGTGTACTCTTATTTAGTGAATCATCGTGATCCAACGACTTATGTCTCAGCACTTTTGGGGACTACAAACCAGTTGACCCAGACCACGGAGAATAATAAAAAAATTTATACTAATAAATATAGTAATCAACAGATTATTTATGATCCAGATTTAGAAACAGTGACATTTACAGATAATCGAACAACCGGTACATTGCAGCGCAGCTATTACAACCGATTGAATATCGGCTTTTCGCAAATCAATTTGTTACAATTAGATCTCTCTGATACACGCTTTTACCAAAGTCGGGATAATGGGAAGGATATTACTTATCGAACTTTCGTTGAGGGGCTACCAGTTTATTATCAATCAAAGATTGGTGCGATTCATATGACGTTGGATAAATATGGTAATTTGACAAGTACCTATTCGCTAAATGAGCTAGGTGTGCCTGTTCCTAATACGGAAAAAGATGTAACTTTGCCAAAATCAGCAGATGTTTTAGCAAAATTACAAGCCGCAGGTGTCAAAAGTAATGATTATTATTCTATTGCACCAGGTTACGAGTGGTTGGCTAATAAAGAAAACAATGTTTCGGTCAATATGAATCCTACGTGGATGATTGAGACATCGACAGGTTGGATGAGTGTCAATACATTTTTAGACAATCGAGAATAGGTTTCAGTATGTGTGATACAGGTCGCTGAAAGCTATGAAAGGAGGGATACGTTTTTTATGCAGTTTAGACGACTAAAAATATTAATGACGCTATTATTCATTTTTTTGGACGTGTTTCTCTTTTTTTGGTGGCGTAGTAGTCAGAGACCAAGTATTAAAGTGACTGATGCAAATACGAATATCATTAGTGAGATTAAAAATCAAAAAATAAAAGTGGCTAATTTTAGTACCTCAGTTAAGTATGCTAGCTATTTAGCCGGCAAGCGGTCAAATAGCCTAATGTCAACGATTGATAAATTATCAAATTTCAATGCGAATGTTAATAATCAGACACTTTATGTGACTTTCAATAAAACCTCACAACTAGGTAGAGGAAATACCAGTAGTACAAGTAGTGGTAAGAAAGCTGCGGCTGATGATGTTGAGGCATCAAAGATAGCGCACAATGCAGGATATCGGTATAATCCTATTTTATCCAAAGTTAATGGCAAAAATCGTGTAACCTATTCTCAATATATTGATAATTTTCCGGTCATTGCTAAACAAGGGCTGATGATTTTTAACAAAGATAAAGATCGTAAGGTAACTGATTTTACACAAACTAAAATAACTAATGTGACAGTATTGCGTGATGAACGCGCGACAATTACAGAGGAAGCAGCAATTGTCGCGCTCTACAAATTTAATGAACTAAATAGTGGAGATAAATTATCAAAAGGTGCGCTATCCTATGATACATCGGTAAAGGTTAATGGCTATGATATTTATTTACCGGTATGGGCATTTGTTGTAACACGCGCTAATGGCAGTACGGGTATTTTGAAAATCAATACCTTTACAGGAGATAATTTATCAGAATAATTTAATTTTTGCTTAATTTCAAATTGATAGAATAAAATAAACATGGTTGAGAGGTGACTAATGGTACAATCAGCATTTACAAAAACGTTGTTAACTGGTGTCATTGCTGGTGTAATTGGTGGAGGAGTAATTTTGTACGGGCAGCAAGGCGTACAAGTGTTACAAAATCAAAATCAAAAAGTAAGTACGACAGCAACAAGTACAAAAACGATTGCCAAGAATGCAACCGCTACATCAGCTTATAATAAGGTGTCGGATGCAGTCGTATCTGTATTAAACTTCACTAAGTCCAGTCAAGGTAGTTACCAAGAGTCGTCAGAAGGTTCTGGCGTAATTTATAAAAAAACAGATGGATCCGCTTTTATCGTAACAAATAACCACGTCATCACTGAAGCAGCTAAAATTCAGGTTATGCTCCACAATGGTAAGAAAGCCACGGCTACATTGGTCGGCAAAGACGCGATGACGGACTTAGCTGTTCTGAAAATAGATGACACAGATGTTACGACAACTGCACAATTTGGCGATTCAAGTAAAATAACTGTTGGTGAAAATGTCTTGGCAATTGGTTCACCACTGGGCTCCGAATATGCTTCATCAGTGACGCAAGGCATTGTTTCTGCCAAAAAAAGGTTAGTTGAGACAACATCTGAAAATGGTCAAAATTACGGCGGATCCACTGTTATTCAGACGGATGCTGCTATTAATCCTGGCAATTCAGGTGGACCATTAATTAACTTTGCAGGACAGGTTATTGGTATTAACTCAATGAAACTATCAACATCTTCTTCTGGAACGAGTGTTGAGGGGATGGGTTTCGCAATTCCTTCGGACCAAGTCGTTGACATTGTTAACAAATTAGTCAAAGATGGAAAAGTTACACGACCCGCAATTGGTATTAGTCTGATTAATTTATCGGAAGTAACAGCTTCGGAGCAAAAATCGACTTTGAAAATTCCGGATAGCGTTACTGGTGGGGTTGTAGTAATGAATTTGACTAACAATGGCCCAGCAGATAAAGCTGGAATGAAGAAGTACGATGTTATTGTCGGCATCAATGGTAAAAAGGTCAGTTCACAGGCTGATTTACGAGAAGAACTTTACAAGCATTCACTTGGGGACACAATAAGCTTGACTTATTATCATCAAGACACTAAGAAAACCGTCAAAGTTAAATTAACACAGAAATTGGCAAGCTAACAAAACTGTTAGCTTTTTCTTTACATCTGTTTGACTTTTATTAAAAAATATGTATTTTATGTAAATGTTGAAAAAAATCCGAAAATGTTGATAATTTGTGGACTAAATACTGGTAAATGTGGAAAAGATATTTTAATTCGTGGATAAACGCTCTATTTCTATAAGAAATGATAAATATCGATGCTTTTAGGATATATTTAAGGCAAAATATTTCATTTTTAGAAGAATAGTAGTAATGTTCGTGTATTGGAGAAATTAAAAAAAAAACATTTATGCAATACTATTTAGGATACATTTTCCGAACAATGTAAAGAAATTTTACTTTAAATATCAATCGAACGCGTGTGCTTATCCACAACTGTGTATAACTTTGTGGATAAATGTGGATAACTGGTGAAAAGATATCTACATTTTATCTAAGTAAGAGTGAAATAACGTTTATAAAGTTATCCACATTTTTTTGAAAATCACAAAAAACAGTGGATAACTTAAAAAAGCGAACAGCAAGAAAGTTGATATAAAAGCATTTTTAGAAAAAAATTTTTTTTTTGTTCGTGTGGATAACATCTAATATAATGAGTATAAGTAATCAACCGAAAATATTAAGAAACTGTAAAGAGTGGATTTGAAATGAATATTAAACTAATCACTGTCGGAAAATTAAAAGAAAAGTATTTAACAGAAGGTATTGCAGAGTACACAAAGCGATTATCTCGTTTTTGTAAAATGCAGGTAGTTGAGTTGATTGATGAAAAAACACCGGAAAATGCTAGTGAGGCACAGAAAAACCAAATTATGGCTAAAGAAGGGGAGCGGATTCAAGCCAAAATTGGTTCGCGTGATTATGTGATTGTGCTAGCAATAGAAGGAAAACAGTTCCCTTCCGAGGAATTTTCTCAAAAACTTGAAACCGTTGCGGTTAATGGTTATTCAGATATTACTTTTATTATTGGTGGTTCTCTTGGATTATCCAAGGCAATCAAGCAAAGGGCCAACTTGAAAATGAGCTTTGGGTTGTTAACATTGCCGCACCAATTAATGCGTCTTGTACTGATTGAACAAATTTATCGTGCTTTTATGATTCAACAAGGATCGCCTTATCATAAGTAACATGTAAAAAAATGAAAACTAATATTGCATTTTCATTGTTCCGTGTCTATAATATATCCATAGATAAAAAATATACACGAAAGAGTGTGAAGTATGAGGAATTTTTTTGAGAATTCAGAATGGAACCGCGTTCGAAAAATCAGGGGGTTACCATTATTATTGGTTGGTATTACACTCATTCCGAGTTTATACGCAGTCATTTTTTTGTCGTCACTTTGGGATACATACGGTAGAGTAGATCACCTTCCTGTTGCCATTGTTAATCAAGATAAAACCGCAAAAATTAATGGTAAATCACAAAATATAGGTGATAATTTAACTAACAAGTTGCTTGACGGTAAGCAATTAAAATTAACGAAGACTTCGGCTGAAAAAGCGCAAAAGGGCCTTGTATCTGGAAAGTATTACATGACCATCACAATACCTAGATCTTTTACAAAAAATTCAGGTACATTGTTGAATGATAAACCAGTTAAGCCTGAAATTAAAATTGCGCATAATACTGGGCAAGGATTCATTGCTGAAAAATTAACAGCTTCAGCGGCTGATAAAGTACAGGCAAATGTCTCAAAATCATTGCAAAGTGTTTATAATAAAACAATTTTAAATGCAGCAACGTCCTCACAAAAAGGTTTTCAATCAGGATCCGAAGGTGCCACACAACTTGGGAGTGGTTTATCGCAATTACAAGATGGTACTAAAAAATTGCAAGATGGCACAGCACAGCTACAAACTGGTACTTCACAATTAGCGACGGGCTTGTCAATCTACACAAATGGCGTGTCTTCCGCTGATGCTGGTGCACAGCAATTAACTTCAGGTGCGCAACAACTTGCTATACAGCTTCAAAAGGTTTCCGATGAAATCAATACAAAGCAAAATGCCAGTGCAGCCGATTTAAAGCAGCTGGATACAGGATTGACACAACTGACACAAGGTCTACAAAAACTAAGTAAAGTTGAATCACCAACTATATCTGTTGATACAACCAAACTTAACGAAGCATCCGAAAAGTTGTCAGCTGGATTAACTGGTGCTGGAAAAGACGCAACTGCGTTCAAAGCATTAGCTCAAGATGCTGATTTCCAAAAGTTCTTACAAGAAAACCCAGCCGTTGCTGCTAAATATCAAGCAGCGTTAAGTGATTTAGGTCAAAACGTGCAGTCGAGCGCTACAGCAGCTAGTACAATTCAAAATCAATTAACTACGTTAAAGAATATGTTGCCACAATTGCAAGCGTTGCAGGCAGAAATTCCAGAACTACAGCAGCTTGGTCAACAGGGGTCTGTTGCCACTCAAGGGGCACAAACAGCCATTAAAACACTGAATGATAGTTTAACCACCGTCAGCCAAGGAATAGCTAACCAAGCAGTACCAGGTGCTCAGCAGCTAGCTCAAGGATCCTCACAATTAACTACAGGTCTTGGACAGCTAGCTGCCAAAAACGATACGCTTAATAATGGTGCTTCACAATTAAATGATGGCACGACACAGTTGCTTACTGGTGAGAGTCAAGCTAGTGCGGCTTTGCAGCAAGCAGGGACAGGCACAACCACTTTAGCGAATAAGTTAGCCGATGGCGCTGTCAAATTATCAGCCATACACAATAAGAAATCAAATGTGGTAGCATTATCACAGCCAGTTCAGAAAAAGTCATCTAATTTATCAAAGGTTCCTAATAATGGTACTGGAATGGCACCATATATGATGTCTGTAGGGTTATTTGTCGGTATGATTACCTTTACGACCATATTTGATTTCATGACGGTTTCTAAAAAGCCAAAAAATGGTTTTACGTGGTGGGCTAATAAGCAGTTAATTAACGCGCCAGTTTTTATTGGACAAGCACTGATTATGACTGGTTTACTCTTCTTAGTCGACGGCATGGAAGCGCAGCGACCAGCAATGACATTTATTGTAGCTTTAGCAGCGTCGTTTGCGTTTAATCAATTTGTTGTCTTGTTTAATGTATTAATTGGTAAACTAGGATCAGGTATTATGCTGATTTTGATGGTGTTACAATTGAGTGCTAGTGCAGGGTCTTATCCAATTGAGTTATCAAACAACTTTTTTGAGGCAATTCATCCATGGATGCCAATGAGTTACTCTGTCCATGCCTTCCGCGAAACAATTTCTATGGGTGGTAGTGTGGCATCAGACTTAACTGTATTGTTATCCTTAGGAGTGGTATCAATGGTGCTAACCTGGTTTGTATACCAAATGAAATTAAATCATAATCAGTTAACTTTTAAGCATTAATTTAAAAGCAGTCGACAGACTGCGTACATAAAGAAATGAAGTTGGAAAAATAAATGAAAATGTCTAGTGCAGTTGAACAAAGTTTGGTCGTCTTGGTCATGTTAGCTTTGCAAAAAGATGGCTTACCTGTTAAAAGTCATGTTTTAAGTGAACATTTAGAAGTATCTGAATCATATTTAAAAAAAACAATGCGTAAATTAGTTGTTGCGAACTTGGTGAAAGCGATAGCTAGTAAGGAAGGTGGTTTCAAGTTAGCTCGTAATACCAATGACATTACGTTATTGGATGTTTATGAGGCGATTGAAGGAGAAGATAGCTTCATTCATTCTACTCAACTGGCAGACCGTGTATTTCCTGCTAAAACTGCTGTAGCTGAAGGAACAAAAGAAGTGCTATCTATTGTCTATGAAGCAGAGAAAGATTTTAAGAAACGATTAAAACGTACATCGATTGCTGATTTATTATTATTTGCCAAAGAAGGTGAAGAAATTGTTGATTGGCGATGAAGCTGTATATATTGAGTGAAAAAAAACAGTTTATTAATGCCCAGTAAGCATTAATAAACTGTTTTTTTTACATTGGTAAGCACTATATTTTATGCAACGGGCAGTGCTTCTTGTAGGCTGAATTCAAAATCATCTGGAACAAGCATTCCAACGTCTTTTAAAATAACGTTTCCGGAAAGATAACAACCATTTTGTTGTGTTAAACCAACCTTCGTTAAACCAAAGGTGACTGTAGTATGTGCTTTAAGAGCAGCACCACGTACTTCACCTGTTGTTGCATCAATACCAGTAGGGACATCGACAGCTATGACAGGTTTATCAATATGGTTGGCCGCTTTAATCATTTTTTGTAACCCTTCAGGTAAAACGTTGTTTAATCCAATCCCGAATATTGCATCAATGATTAAAGTTGCCTCATTGAAGTCACTTTTTTCAGAACGAACTAAGCCATGCTTTTCAATGATTGCCAATTGCCGCTTGACACTGTCTTTTGCACGGCTGACATTGCCGACGAATTGTAATGAGACATTGACGCCTTGAGCATACAAGAGACGAGCAATTGCCACGCCATCGGCACCATTATTTCCAAGACCAGCTAATACCAATACGTGACCTAAATCGAATCTACCCGCACCGATAACATCAATCACTGCCATTGCGGCTCGTTCAATTAATACATCTTGTGGCATACCAATAGTTTCAATCGTGTAATTATCTATTTGCTGCATTTCTGTAGCCGTAACAAGTCGCGTCATAGTTCCCATCATTTCATAAGTTATTAAATTCATTATACGGTGATTTGACAGTGTTATCAATCAAACAAGCGTAAAAATATTGAATTTGACAAATGAAAAAAATTAGAATACAATAATAACAATTTAAGAATCATAGAGGTTGCTGCTGACATTAGTAGCTTGCGGAGTGCTTACAGGCACATTGAAACAAGTTAAAGGGGATGCAGCCGAAGCATTGGTGCTGTTACACCAAATAGCTGGGCCAATTGGTGAAAAACCGTTGGACTGTCGCGTAAGCGGAGTGCTATGTTATAGATTGCAATTAATTGGGATCCATGGCTGCTACTTGTGCGCTGTGGATTTTTTAATAGAGGAGGTATGCATTCATAGATATCTGTGAATGGGCTAACGTATGGTAGAGGCAATAACACGTCCAACACGTCTTGAAGTTTCCAAGAGCGCTGTTGAACATAATATAACGACCGTTAAAAATGTATCAGGTGCAGACAAAGTCTTTTTGACCGTTAAATCAAATGCCTATGGATTTGGTTTGATTCCTATGTCTCAAGCTGCTGTGGCAGGAGGTATTTATGGCTTAGGTGTAGCTGTCCTTGATGAAGCTATTGCACTGCGGCATGAGCGCATAACCGCACCAATTTTAATTTTAGGTATTTCACAGGTAAAGTATGCTGAACTAATGGCTGTCCAGCATATCATGGCAACTGTTGTTTCATTGGATTGGTTGGAGAAAGCAGAACATCAGTTAACTGGTGAACAGCGATTACCAGTTACACTAGGAATAGACACTGGTATGGGGAGAATCGGATTTAGAGATCGTGAAACTTTAGCGAACGCAATACAGTTTGTTTTGGATCATGCTGATAAGTTTGAATATGTTGGACTATCGACGCACTTTGCCGAATCTGATTCATCAGATACCAGGTACTTCCAAAAGCAATTAACACGTTGGCATCAATTGACAGATGATTTGCCAAAACCAAAGTATTATCATGTTGCTAATTCAGGTGCTGCAATGTATCACGCAGAAGAGGTTCCCCATGAGGTTGTCCGCGTAGGAACGGTGCTTTATGGGATTGAGCCCTCTCGTGGTGAACTAGCAGATGGACGTAACCTGAAACCCGTCATGGCCCTTCGGAGCGAGGTGAATTTTGTTAAACGCTTACCTGCTGGTGAGGGTATTAGTTATTCACACAAATATACGACAACTCAAAACGAGTGGATAGGCACTGTACCTATTGGTTATGGGGATGGTTGGCTACGCAAATTAATGGGATTTAAGGTTATCATTGATGGTCAATACGCCCCCATTGTAGGGCAGGTAGCAATGGATCAGTTAATGATACGTTTGCCTCGTGAATATCCAGAAGGTACAACGGTAACTTTTATTGGTCAAGATGGAGAATTAGAGAATACGATAGAGGATGTTGCACAGTTTGTAGATTTGGCGCCGTGGGAAATCACAACAGGGCTACAAGATAGAATACATCGTATTTTAGTAGATTAGGAGAAGATAATGACTAGAGAATATAGTGTTGCCATTCTTGGCGCAACAGGTGCTGTGGGCACGCGACTCATTGAACAATTGGAGCAGTCAACGATTCCCGTGAAAAACATAAAATTACTTGCTTCGTCACGTTCAGCAGGTAAGACCCTTCAATTTAAAGGTACAGACGTAGTTGTTGAGGAAGCAACTCCGGAAAGTTTTGATGGAGTTGATTTGGTTTTAGCTAGCGGTGGTGGTTCAGTTTCAGCGCGGTTTGCGCCCGAAGCTGTGAAACGTGGCGCTGTCGTTGTTGATAATTCAAGCCAATGGCGAATGAATGATGATGTTCCTTTAATTGTCCCTGAAGTAAATGAAACAGATTTGAAACAACACCAGGGAATCATTGCCAATCCTAACTGTTCAACGATTCAGATGGTTGTTGCTCTAGCGCCAATTAAAGCTAAATATGGTTTGACACGTGTTATCGTTTCAACTTATCAAGCTGCTTCTGGCGCAGGACAATCTGCATGGCAAGAATTAGTTTCAGAAACGGATGCCCACAATGCTGGTAAAGCAATGCATGCTGAGATTTTACCGGTTAAAAGTGCTAAGCATCATTATCCACTAGCTTATAATTTACTACCACAAATAGATGTTTTTGAAGAAGATGGTTACACTCATGAAGAATGGAAAATGATTCATGAGACTAAAAAAATCATGTTTGGTGATAAGAATTCCAAGGCGGTGAAAGTAACAGCAACTGCAGTTCGTGTACCTGTTCCTATTGGTCATGGTGAGACCGTTTATTTTGAAACGGATGCTGGATCTGGAGCAACAGCCGCTGATATTCAAGCGATTCTTAGTGAGGCTCCAGGTGTTGTTTTGGAAGATAATCCAAAGGAACAATTGTACCCACAGCCAATTAATGCCGAAGGAAAACGCGAAACATTCGTTGGCCGTGTGCGTCCTGATCTGGAAAGTGATGATAGTTTCCATATGTGGGTTGTCTCAGATAACCTCCTGAAAGGTGCTGCTTGGAATACAGTACAGATTGCAGAACGTCTTGTTGACTTAAATTTGGTCAGAGTCCCAGAAAACGCAGCAAATAAGTTTGGCACAGTGTAGATTTTTTAAGAGCGTTCAGCGCTCTTTTTATGTCTCAAAAAGCGAGGTACAACTGTGTGTAAAAGTAACGTGTTACAATAACTTTATGATAGTAATTCTAACAAGTTTAATGTTAGCCATAAGTATTTTGTCTTGGCTACTTTGGTACCAAAGTAAAACCAACCCAGCAAGTATGCGAATGGGACTTTATGTGTTGATCATTGTGATTTTCTTATTTATTGGGTTGTTGGTAATTGAGTTTCCAAGTATATCAGTTGGTCAGTTAATTAGAGGAACTAAGCGATTCGTTAAATGGGCTAATATTACGGGTCTATTTTTTGTGATCACACTAGCCTATCATAGTTTTCAAAGTTGGCGTAAATGGCAACATAACCTACATCAATTGTTTTTTCCACTGGTATTACTTATATACGCCATTACTGATATTGGTATCTGTCTTCTGAACGACAGTTTCTCAATAACTATGAAACCAATGCTGGTTGTTATCCCATGGCTGTCAATATATATTCTTTGGCAATTTTTACAGTTTTTCATCAGTAGTATTTTGTATGGATTGGTGGTTAAACAACCAATCCGCGGTACGCTTGTCGTCTTAGGTGGTGGGTTAGTTGATGGACAATATGTTGGTCGAATCGTCGGTAATCGTATTCAGGCAGCTGTTAAAGATGCAAACAAAATGCCAGAGTATCCAACTATCCTTTTTTCGGGTGGCCAAGGGAAAGATGAATTAGTTTCTGAGGCAGAAGCTATGAGAAACTTTGCCGTAAAGAAACTAAATGTTCCTCGTGAGAAGACAATGTTGGAAAATCGTTCTAGAAATACATATGAAAATTTGAGGAATAGTGCTAAATTAATTAACAGTTCATTCACATTTTATACAAGCGAGTATCATGTTTTTCGTGGTGCTTTACTAGCGAAAAAGCAAGGAGTTAATGCGCAAGGTCGAGGAGGATACACACAGTTTCCGTACCGTGGTATAGCGTTTTTACGAGAGTTTGCTGGTGTAATGAATTTAAATTCAAAACAGCATGTTATATGTGGTACTGTGTGGTTTGTTAGTAGTATGATAGTAATTTTAATTAATTTTGTATGAATAAAATATAAAAAATCTTTTTAAATATGGTATATTATTTAGATAGATTTAATGAATTATGGAGATTTATACTGTCTGGGAGAATAATATGACTATTTTTGGCAAATTAATGTGGTTCTTTAAGGAGCACAAACGATTATATATGTTAGGGCTTACTTTTTTGTTCCTGACAGAAGTATCACAGATGGTTTCCCCAGCGTTAATTGGTCGCTTCACTGATGTGATAGTATCCCGACAAATGACAATGAATCAACTATTTTTCTATGCTGGTGGTATTTTGCTTTTTTCTGTGTTGATGTACATATTTCGTTATACATGGATTACACATATTTTCCAAGGTTCGGCATTATTGGAAAAAACACTGCGACAACAATTATTTGATCACTATTTGAAAATGGATACTACATTTTATCAGCGTCGACGTACGGGAGATTTAATGGCTCATGCGACGAACGACTTGTCAGCAGTTCAGAGAGTGGCATCCGGTGGCGTATTGATGCTGGTTGATTCGATTGTTATTATTATTTTCACGGTTATCTCAATGACCCTTGTAGTTGATTGGCGTTTGACGTTGATTGGGGTTTTACCGTTACCATTATTGGCGGCCGGTGTTTGGTATTTATCACCTAAAATGCGACGTGCCTTCACATCATCTCAAGAAGCCTTTTCACGATTATCAAACAAGTCTCAAGAATCGATAGCTGGAATCAAAGCTATCAAGACATTGGGGCAAGAAAAACAAGATGTTGATGCTTTTAATGAGGAAATACAACAAACGATTCAAATCAATAAAAAGGTAGCTGCTATTGATTCCTTATTCGGACCAATGGCTACGTTGGTGATGACAATTAGTTATGTTGTGATGATTACTTACGGCGGATCGCTGGTATTGAATGATTCAATTTCAATCGGTCAACTTGTCTCATTTTCAACATATTTAGGATTATTAGTATGGCCGATGTTTGGTTTGGGACAGCTGTTTAATGTATTGGAACGTGGTAATGCTTCGTATATGCGTGTCCAAGAAATTTTGTCTGAAAAATCATCAATTATTGAAGATGAGAATGGTTACGATAGCATATCTCATGGTGATGTCGCTATTCGGATTGATCAGTTTAAGTACCCAGATGATCAATCAGCAGTTTTGAAAGATATTTCGCTGAATATTCGTGCTGGCGAAACTGTCGGCATTGTTGGGCGTGTTGGTTCTGGAAAAACGACCTTAATCAAACTACTGCTACGCCAGTTTGATGGTTATACTGGCCAAATTAGTTTTGCTGGTAAAAATATTAAAGATTATAAATTAAGTGTGTATCACAGAGCTATTGGCTATGTTGCACAGGAAAATTTCTTGTTTTCAACAACAGTGAGAGATAATATTCGGTTTGCTGATGTCAATAAATCACAAGAGAAGGTGGAAAAAGCTGCTAAAATGGCGGCTTTACACGAGGATATCTTGAACTTTCCGGAGGGGTACGATACACAAGTTGGCGAACATGGTGTAAGTTTATCGGGTGGTCAAAAGCAACGATTAGCTATAGCTCGTGCCTTAATTATTGATCCAGAGATTCTAATTTTAGATGATGCTTTGTCGGCCGTTGATGCACGGACGGAAAAGCAAATACTGAACACTTTAAAAACTACTCGGCAAGAAAAAACAACGATAATCGTTGCTCACAGAATTAGTTCTGTAATGAATGCTAATGAAATTGTAGTTCTTGACCACGGGGAAATTGTCGAACGTGGTCGACATGAAGAACTGATTGCTCACCAAGGATGGTATGCTCAAATGTATGAGCAACAACAATTAGCAATAACCCTTCAACAGAACTTATCGGGAAAGGAGGATAATGATGACGGAAAAAACTGATTCTGTTTGGGCAAAAAATATACCAGTTAGAGAACAACTTCATGTTATTTGGACATTGATTAAAATGGCAAAACCATTTCGTTCCATGTTTATCGTGGCTCTTCTAATTGGCGCCGCTTTTGCATTATTACAAGCGGCCGCGCCACGAGTTATTGCTTACTATATGACGACTTATTTACATCAAACAAGCAGTGTACCGTTGAGAATTATGATTAGTTTTGCCGTTTTGGTTGCAGTTATTCGCGTGTTGCAAGCTGTGACAGATGCTTTGAATGCCTACTATTTCACGGTTGCTGGTGAATATGCTTTAGAAGATATGCGATTACGTGTATTTCAAAAGTTACACACATTGGGGATGAAATTTTTTGATGAAATGCCTGCAGGTTCCCTTGTAACACGTGTTAATAACGATACAGCTTCATTGACAGATTTTTGGCGATTTTTTATGCAGCTTACCTTTGCTGTGATGAGTATGATTGGTGCTTATATTGGCATGTGGACAATTGATGTGCATGCAACCCTTCTGATGACGATTGTTGTACCATTCATTGTTATCAGTATTATCATTTATCAACGCTTCTCATCAAGACTATTTCGCCATATGCGTGAACGTTTATCAGCATTAAATGCTAAAATTGCTGAAAGTGTTACTGGAATTGATATCATTCAGGAATTCTATCAAGAAGACCGTTTTAAAAAAGAATTCGGTAAAATTAACGGTGAGTACTTTAATGCTCGTTTTAAAATGATTAAAGCCGATGCTTTGTTATTAGAGCCTATGATTGATATGTTGTTAGGTGGTGCGACAGTTTTAGTTTTATGGTATTTTGGTGAACTTTCCATACAAACAGTTGTTTCAGCAGGTGCTATTTACGCATTCACTACTTATTTAAACAATATTTTTGGGCCCCTAGAAAGTATTATGAATTTATTCAGTCCTTTCCAAGAAGGTTTAGTATCAGGCTATCGCATTCTTGGTATCCTCGGTAACGAGACTTATGCTCCGGCTCAAAACCAGAATGCTAAGGGAGATATCACTGATGGAAAAATTGAATTTAAGCATGTTAATTTTAGCTATGATGGTCGTCACCCAATTCTAAAAGATTTAACATTTACTGCTAACCCTGGTGATACGGTTGCTTTGGTAGGACATACTGGTTCTGGAAAAAGTTCTACCATTAATACATTAATGCGTTTTTATGACTTTCAATCAGGTGAAATTTTGATTGATGGTCAGGATATTCGTGATATTGCAATGGACAAGATACGCAGCAAAATGGGACTAGTGTTACAAGACCCATTCATGTTCTATGGTGATATTGCGTTTAATATTCGTATGTACAATGATATCCTTACGGATGAACAAATTAAATTAGCAGCTGAATTTGTTGGTGCAGATGATTTCATAGAAAAGTTAGATGGTAAGTATCAAGCTAAAGTACAAGAAGGTGGAAGCAGCTTTTCTGCTGGTGAAAAACAACTAATCAGTTTTGCACGCACAATTGTGGCTAACCCTAAAATACTAATATTAGATGAAGCTACTGCGAATGTTGACACTGAAACAGAAACAAAAATCCAAAACTCACTGATTAAAATGCGTCAGAATCGAACTACGATTGCAATTGCCCACAGACTTTCTACGATTAAGGATGCCAATTTGATTTTGGTACTGGATCAAGGAGAGGTTGTTGAACGTGGAACTCATGATGAACTACTTGCAGCACATGGCAGGTATTATGATCTTTATCGATTACAAGGAGCACAAAGTGGGATAGCGGTATAGGTCAAATATCACAGTGAATGGCTATAACTTCTTGTTATAAAACCTCACATACTACTTTGACTAAACAGACCAAGTATGCGTAAAATGGTAATAAGAGGAGACTAGTTTGAGATGTTACGTTAGGCTAGTTTTTGCTACCGTGTACACTGCGGTGTACACGCTTAGAAAAAGGAGAATTAAGTCATGTCAATGATTGAATTTAAAAACGTCGAGAAATATTATGGGAAGTTCCATGCTTTGAAGAACATTAATTTAAAAATTGATGAAGGTGAGACTGTTGTGCTTATCGGTCCTTCAGGGTCTGGAAAGTCAACTTTGATTCGTACAATTAACGGACTAGAAGAAATACAAGAAGGTAAGCTTCTGGTCAATGGATTTGATTTACATGATCCTAAAACCGATATCAATCGTATCCGTAAAAACGTTGGCATGGTTTTCCAGCACTTTAACTTGTACAATAATAAATCAACATTAGAAAACGTGATGCTTGCACCACGTCTCGTTTTGAAACGTAGTGAGGAAGAAAATAAGGCTACAGCAATGGCCTTGTTGGATAAAGTAGGCTTGGCGGATAAGGCGGCTAATATGCCGTCTGAACTATCAGGTGGTCAAAAGCAACGTGCCGCTATTGCTCGTTCATTAGCGATGCAACCGAAGGCATTGTTGTTCGATGAGCCAACATCAGCTTTGGATCCTGAAATGGTTGGAGATGTGTTGGACGTCATGCGTGATATTGCTAAGGATTCATCTATGACAATGCTTGTTGTTACCCATGAAATGAGCTTTGCTAAGGCTGTGGCTGATCGTGTTATCTTTATGGCTGACGGTGAAATTCTTGAAGATAGTACAACCGAAGAATTCTTTAATAATCCTAGAGAACCACGTGCTCAACAGTTCTTGAGCCAAGTTGATCACAAATAAAATTTAGATTTGGAGGAAAAGCGTTTTTGGAAATTTCAGTATCTTATGATATAAGGTATTTGAAAATGAAATCCTTTAACGCTCTGTTACTATGGAAAAAGCTAAAAAAAGACAGTTTGGTATCATTGCTACAATCGTTTTAGCTGCTGTTATTGTCCTCGGCTTATTGTGGGCAACTACTGCTGCTAAGAAAAATGAGGAGCATCAGGATACCTTACAACGCGTTCAAAAATTAGGGAGAATTGTTTGGGGTGTGAAGGCTGACACCAAGCTATTCGGCTTAATGGATACAAAGACTGGTGTTGCTAAAGGGTTCGACGTTGACATTGCTAAAGCATTAACTGTTCAAATATCAAAGCAAACAGGTGTCCCAATGTCCGCAGAATTTGTACCAGTGTCTTCATCTTCAAAAATACAATTATTGAAGAATACTAATATTGATGGCACAGTATCAACAATGACAATCACACCCGAACGTGAAAAAATTATTGACTTTACGAATCAATATTTTGATGCTGGACAATCAATTCTTGTTAAAAAAGACTCAGGCATTAAGTCAATTAAAGACATGAATGATCCAAAGTATAAAATTATCGTTATTGTTGGGACTACAGCTGCCGAGGAGACAAAGAAATTTGCCCCAAAGGCTAAGTTGATAGCCGTTCAGGATTATGCCACAGGTATGCAAGCCCTTAAGGCTGGTCAAGGTCAGGCGATGTCAACCGATAATGCGATTTTGTATGGATTTGCTACAGAAAATCCTGATTATCAAATTGCGGGCGGGACTTTTACCCATGGGCCTTATGGTATTGCTTTTGATAATAATCAAAGACCAATGGTTAGAGAAACAAATAAAGCGCTTGCTATAATTAAGGAAAATGGTACCTATAATAAATTAATTAAGAAGTGGTTCAGCGATGTACCAGGACTTGATTGGCATGAATTGGAGGCGAAATAATGACGTTACTACAAAATAATTTCCCAACGTTCTTGCAAGGATTCGGATATACTTTACTATCAAGTATTATTGCGCTAATCATTTCCATGATTTTGGGCACGTTCTTTGCTATTTTACAAATTTTGCCACAAAAATGGGTACAAAAGATTGGTAATGTATATGTGCAAGTATTTCGTAACATTCCATTATTGATTATCACCTTTTTCTTCTTCTTAGTAGTTGCTAAGGTTATTCCAATGAATGGGTTTACTGCTGGAACTATCGCATTATCATTATATACATCAGCTTTTATTGCTGAAACTGTTCGTGCTGGTATTCTTTCCGTTGACAACGGGCAAATGGAAGGTGCGCGTGCTAATGGATTATCGTTTAGTCAAAGTATGCGGTACATTATACTGCCTCAAGCCTTTAAAATAGCATTACCATCGCTTGGAAACCAATTTATTAATTTGGTGAAGAATTCATCGATCCTAGCCTTCGTCGGAGGATTGGACTTGATGTATCAAGGAAATATGGTTGCAGCTACTACGTTCGACACTTTTAGCACGTATATCATTGTGGCACTTTTCTATCTGGTAATTACATTGCCATTGAGCTACTACATGCAAAATCTAGAACGTAAACTAAAGCACGCAGCATAAGGAGGACAGTATGGTTACATTAGGAATTTTTGACGCCTTTACACCGCAAAACGTCCAATATTTGTTGGGTGGTTTAGGCATTACAGTTGGTGTATCAATTATCTCGGTTATTTTAAGTTTTATTGCTGGATCAGTAATTGGAATTGTTCAATTTGAACGTATCCCATATTTTTCTAAGTTTGTCGGTACAATTAATAATATTATTCGTAATTTACCGTTACTATTAATTATTTTCTTCGTGTATTTTGCCTTACCAAAACTAGGCATCCATTTACCTATTTTTTGGGCAACTGTTGTTGCGATGAGTACTTTTGAATCTTCAATGCTCGCCGAAATTGTGCGTGGCGGACTAGAATCCATCGATGAAGGGCAGTTTGAAGGCGCACGTGCTAATGGACTAACCAATATTCAGACAATGTTTTACATTGTATTGCCCCAAGCGTATAAGAAAATGATTCCACCAATCATTTCACAGTTGATATCATTGGTTAAGGATACTAGTCTTGCTATGGGAATTGTCTTAGCCGAGATGACTTATCGTGGTCAGATTATTTATGCCCAAAATTCTACTTATATCATTCCAGTTTTGATTGCAATTACGTTGGTATACTTCTTGTTAAATTATGGACTATCTTTAGTTGCCAAGTGGTTTGATCATCGCTTAGCTTAAGTACAAATTTATAATTTTTAATAAAAGCATGTTTTTTGCTAAAGAAAAGCGTTTCATACAAAATGTGAAGCGTTTAATGAATTTCTTTTCTGAGGTTAAAAAACGATGCTTTTTTATTTTTATTTTAAGGATGCTTTAGTTTTTCTGTTGCAATAATTAAAAATATTGCGGCTAATGAAGTGCTTTCTATCAAAAAAAGCTGATTAATAGTATGGTTTTGTTAATATTCCTAACATTTGAACGAAATGCAACAAAATATTAAAATCTAATATAAATGAGTTGCAAATGAGAAATTAACATGGTAAACTAAAAAACATTAATATATTAAGTATATCGGGAGGATATATCTTTATGGATACATGGAAAAAATGGGCGATCGGTGCAGCCGTTGTGGTTGTTGCTGGCGCTGGAACGCGTGCTGCCGGTCTCTGGGGTGGTTCGCAAGATTCTGATAAGGATACTTTGAATTTTACCTTTCCTACACCAATTCAAACATTGGATATATCAAAAAACACAGATACATATTCAGGTACTGTCATTGGTAATACAGGTTCTAACTTGTTACGAGTTAACGCCAAAGGGAAAACAGTTCCTGATTTAGCCAAGTCTGTTAAAGTATCAAAGGATGGGTTGACGTATACCGCAACACTACGTAGTGGGTTGAAGTATTCAGACGGCTCAAAGTTGACGGCTAAGGATTTCGTATATTCATGGCAACGTATTGTTAACCCTAAAACCGCTTCACAGTATTCATATTTAGCTTCGGGTGTTAAGAACGCTGAAGCAATTGCTGCGGGTAAAGCAGATATTAATTCTTTGGGAGTTAAAGCAGATGGTAATAAGATTACATTTAGTTTAGAACGGCCATTGCCACAGTTTGAATACTTACTAACTTTTGCTAATTTTATGCCACAAAAACAAAGCTTTGTTGAAAAGCAAGGTAAGAAGTATGGCACAACTTCAGAAAAGCAATTGTACTCAGGACCTTATAAGTTTGAAGGTTGGAATGGTACAAATAATAAATTCAAAATGGTTAAGAATGACAATTATTGGGATGCTAAGAGTGTAAAGACAAAAGAAATTACATGGCAAGTTATCCAGAAGCCAGAAACAGCAGTTCAATTGTATAAGCAAGGCAAGTTAGATCGTACAACAATTTCGGACACGCCTGAATTATACAAAGCTAATAAAAACAATAAGGATGTTGTAAAGCAACCAGAAGCAACAACAAGTTATATTGAGTACAACCAAACTGGTAAAAACAAGTTCTTAGCAAATACTAAAATTCGTCAAGCTTTGAATTTAGCTACTAATCGTAAAGAATTAACAGACCAAGTTACATCTGGTATTTCAACCCCAGCAACAGGGTTGGTCCCAGAAGGATTAGCCAAAACATCTTCTGGTAAAGATTTAGCTGCATATGTTGCGCCAGGCTACAAGTATGACACTAAAGAAGCAGCCAAATTATTTGCTGAAGGATTGAAAGAAGTAGGTGAAACAAAGATGAGTTTCACAATTACGACGGATTCTGAGTCTCCTGCTGGAAAGACAACCTTAGACTATTTGAAGGGATCAATGGAAAAAGCGCTTCCAGGACTAACGGTGGATGAAAAATTTGTACCGTTTAAGCAACGTTTGTCAGATTCACAAACGCAAAACTTTGATGCTGTTGTATCACTATGGGGCGGTGATTATCCAGAAGGTTCAACATTCTACGACCTATTTAGAGATGGGGCTTCATATAACAATGGTCAGTTCAAGAATAGTGCCTATACACAGGCGGTTGAAAAAGCTGAAACAACAGATGCCTTAAATGCTTCAGCCAGAGATTCTGATTATAAGGCAGCTGAGGAAGCCTTGTATAAGGATGCTAACATTAACCCATTATACTTCCGTTCTAGGTATGCATTATCTCGTTCAAATGTTAAAGATATTATTATCAATACTACTGGCACGAACATGGATTTGAAGTACGCCTATCGTAAGTAAGCGAAATATGATAAAATTAAGCTACATTTAATTAAAAATGAGAATTGACGTTAGTCAATTCTTATTTATTAGGAAGATAAGACTATGTTGAAATATATTTTAAAGCGATTAGTGCTTTTGCTTTTCACGTTATTCTTGGTAATTACTGCGACGTTCTTTTTAATGCAAATAATGCCTGGAACGCCTTTTAATAATCCCAAGCTGACACCAGGAATGATTGCTCAGTTGAACAAAGCGTATGGATTAGATTTGCCGCTATGGCACCAATATCTAAACTATATGATTAATGCTATCCATGGCGATTTTGGCACGTCGTTTCAGTATCAAAACCAAAGTGTTGGTATGTTGATTGGGCAAAGATTGCCGATTTCAGCACAATTGGGCGCACAAGCTCTAGTTATAGGTGTTATTGCTGGTCTCTTTATGGGCGCAGTTTCAGCGCGTAATAAGAATAATAAAATTGATGGTACTTTGGGTGTGGTGTCTACCTTGGGTATTTCAGTACCTAGCTTCATTTTGGCCATTGTTTTACTGTATCTTTTCGGGTTTAAATGGCCGCTATTTCCTGTTTCCGGTTGGGGTGATTCGTTTTCAGAATCAGTGTTGCCTACTGTTGCATTGGCCGTTAGCCCTGCAGCGATAGTTACTCGTTTTGTCCGCTCAGAAATGATTGAAGCACTGGGATCTGACTATGTCCAGTTGGCACGTGCTAAGGGTCTTAGTGAAAAAGAAATTGTCAATAAACATGCTTATCGTAATTCAATGATTCCAGTTTTGACATTAATTGGGCCAATGGCTGCCGGCTTATTAACCGGATCAACGTTGATTGAAAATATTTTCTCGATTCCAGGCATTGGGCAGCAATTCGTTTCGTCTATTCCGACAAAAGACTTTCCGGTTATCATGGGTACAACAATTGTTTATGCCATGATGTTGATGGTAATGATTCTAATTACGGACATTTTGACGGCAATTGTTGATCCACGTGTTCGTTTGCAATAAGGAGGCTCATGATGGCTGCAAATACTGAAGATTTTGTCATCGTTGGCGCACAAAGCTCTGATGCCAACGAACATATTTCTAAGCCAGCACTGTCATTTTGGCAAGATGCTTGGCGTCGTTTAAAATTAAATAAATTAGCGGTTGTATCAATGTGGTTTTTGGTATTTATCCTTGGATTTGCCATTATATCCAATGTTTTTGTGAAACAAAATGATGCAAACTCGTTTGATTCTGACAATGTCGGTAAATATAAAAATTTGCCACCAAAGTCAGGACTACCTATTCCTGGTTGGAAAGGTACAATTAAAGAACCAGGAGCAACAGAATCGACTAATCCGTATGCGGACAATAATGTTAAGAAAAATTATCTATTTGGTACAGACACCATTGGTCGTTCACTTGGGAAACGTGTCATTGTTGGACTTAGAATTTCATTACTAGTTGCTATTTCGGCAACATTAATTGATTTGTTGATTGGTGTTTCATACGGTGTATTTTCTGGTTGGAAAGGTGGCACTGTTGATGTGGTCATGCAACGAATCATTGAAATTATGTCGTCTGTTCCTAATTTGATTGTTGTAACAATGATTGGTTTGCTGCTTGGTAGTGGCGTAACTTCAATTATCATAGCAATTGCGCTAACAGGTTGGCTAAGTATGGCTCGTCAAGTGCGTAACATGACTTTATCATTAAAAGAGCGAGATTATGTATTGGCAGCTAAAGCATTAGGTGAAAGTTCAACCAAAATAGCTATTAAGCATTTAATACCAAATATGGCTGGAACAATTATTGTTCAAATTATGATGACTGTTCCAAATGCGATTATGTTTGAAGCTGTTTTGTCGGCAATTAACTTAGGTGTTAAGCCTCCAACGGCATCGTTAGGATCGTTGATTTCTGATGCGCAAAGTATGCTGCAATTTTATCCCTATCAAATTTTAATTCCGTCTGCTGTGTTGGTATTAATTTCGTTGGCGTTCATTCTATTGGGTGACGGACTTCGAGATGCTTTCGACCCACGTGCGAGTGAAGACTAAGAGGTACATGTATAATGAGTAATCCAATTTTAAAAGTTGAAAATTTACACGTCAACTTCAATACTTATGCTGGTACCGTGCAAGCGATTCGTGATGTTTCATTTGATTTAAATGAAGGAGAAACATTAGCGATTGTTGGTGAGTCTGGATCAGGAAAATCAGTAACAACGAAAACATTGATGGGATTAAATGCTAAGAATGCTGTTATTCCTGATAATAGTCGATTGATATTTAAGGATAGAAACTTATTAGACTTGAAAGAGGAAGAGTGGCAACACGTTCGTGGTAATGAAATTGCTATGATTTTCCAGGATCCAATGACGAGTTTGGATCCAACAATGAAAATTGGTCATCAAATTGCTGAACCACTGATTAAGCATCGTGGTATGAAAGAAAAAGAGGCCTTGACTCGGGCGCTAGAATTGATGAAAGGTGTTGGAATTCCTGATGCCGAAGAACACATCAATGACTATCCACACCAATGGTCAGGTGGCATGAGACAACGTGCGGTTATTGCAATTGCTTTGGCAGCTGACCCTGAAATATTGATTGCTGATGAACCAACAACTGCCTTAGATGTAACTATTCAAGCGCAAATTTTGAACTTGATGAAAGAACTACAAAAAGAATCAAATTCATCTATTATCTTCATCACTCATGATTTAGGTGTTGTTGCTGGCATGGCCGATCGAGTGGCTGTTATGTATGCTGGTAAAATTGTTGAGTATGGCACAGTTGATGAAATTTTCTTCAACCCACAACATCCATATACATGGGGATTGTTGAATTCGATGCCAACAACAGATACTGAGGAAGGATCACTACAAGCAATTCCAGGAACACCGCCCGATTTGTTAGAACCTCCCGTTGGAGATGCCTTTGCGGCACGTAATCAATATGCGTTAGCAATTGATAGCCGTGAGGAGCCGCCATTCTTCAAAGTTAGTGAGACACACTATGCAGCCACTTGGTTGTTAGATGAACGTGCGCCTAAGGTTACCCCACCAAGACAAATTTTGAATCGTTGGGCCCACTGGCAAGAATTACAAGGGCAGGAGGCTTAATCATGACCGAAGAAGCACAAAAAAAATTGGTTGAGTTAAAAGATTTACAGTTGTATTTTAACAAAGGTAAATCAAATGAAGTTCGTGCGATTGATCATGTTAGTTTTGATATTTATGAAGGTGAAGTATTTGGCCTGGTTGGTGAATCTGGATCTGGTAAAACAACAATCGGTCGTACAATTTTAAAATTATATGAACCAACTGATGGTTCAATTACATTTAATGGTGAAGATGTCACTAAGTTAAAAGGAAAGCATCTTTCTGAATTTCGTAAGGATTCACAAATGATTTTCCAAGATCCTCAAGCCAGTTTGAATGGACGCATGAAAGTGCGTGACATTATTGCTGAAGGTATCGACGTGAACCATTTAGCGAAATCTAAGGAAGAACGGAATACTAAAGTTCAAGAGTTGTTGGATTTAGTTGGATTAAACAAAGATCATGCGTCTCGTTATCCACATGAGTTCTCTGGTGGGCAACGTCAGCGTATTGGAATTGCACGTGCACTTGCCGTTGACCCTAAGTTTATTATTGCTGATGAACCGATATCTGCGCTGGATGTTTCGATTCAAGCGCAAGTTGTTAATTTGATGAAAGAATTACAAAAGAAACATTCATTAACATACTTGTTCATTGCTCATGATTTGTCGATGGTCAAATATATTTCAGATCGTATTGGTGTTATGCATTGGGGAAAACTGCTTGAGATTGGAACAGCAGATGCTGTATATAATCATCCCTTACATCCATACACGAAAAGTTTATTATCAGCTATTCCGGTACCTGATCCGGAAGTTGAGAATAATCGCCAACATATTGATTATGATCCTAGTGTAGAAACAGATGGCAAAGAACGTACAATGTTAGAAGTTAATCCAGGCCACTTCGTTTTAGCAACTGAAGAAGAAGCCGTAATATATAAAGAACAACAGCAGTAATATAGAAATCGAACATGCAATAGTGTTCGATTTTTATATTTTAATGCAATTGGTATATAATGTTTGTTAACAAATTGAGTGTATTAAATGAAAAGGAGTGATTTAATGGTTCGAATTCAAGATGATTTTTATGAGGCAGTAAATGGCGAATGGGAGAAAACGGCAGTAATTCCGTCTGATAAGCCTCGCACTGGCGGGTTTAGTGATCTGGCTGATGATATTGAGCAATGGTTACTGAAAACCACATCTGAGTGGCAAAGAGGGCAAAATGTACCTGATGATAGTATTTTGAATAATTTTGTTAAATATCATCGATTGGCATCTGATTTCACAACACGCAACGAGCTTGGTTCGTCTCCAATACAGCCATTTTTGAAGCAATACCAATCCTTTTCATCTTTTGCCGACTTTGCTCCACACATCGCTGATCTGGAAAAAGCTGGGCTACCAAATGCGTTGCCATTAGGTGTGGAACCTGATTTCAAAGACGCACGTACTAATGTTTTGTGGGCAGGTGGTTTGAATATCCTCTTACCAGATACGACATACTACGCTAAAGATCATCCACAGGCAAAAGTCTTGCTTGCTAAGTTTCGTGAAGAACAAGAAGCTTTACTACCGGAATTTGGTTTTTCGGAAAATGAAACTAATGATTTGATTGAAAAGTATCTTACATTTGATGCACGTGTTGCGAACGTAGTATTGAGTCAAGAAGAGGGGCACGAATATGCAAAATTATACCACCCATATGAATGGGAAAAATTTGTTCAATTAGCACCGACGTTACCCCTAAACAATATTTTAAGTGAATTGATTGGTCAGACACCGGATATGGTTGTGGTTCCAGAAGAACGTTTTTGGCAAGCAGCTGATCAGTTTTATTCCGAAGAAGCATGGCCATTATTAAAAGCATATCTACTTGTGTCGTTGGTTAATCAATTTACACCATATCTATCGAACGAAATCCGTATCTTGGGTGGTGTCTATCAACGAGCATTAAGCGGTCTTCCTGAAGCGATGAGTCAAGAAAAATCCTCCTTTTATCTGGCATCGCGTCCATTTAATCAAGCAATTGGTTTATACTATGCATCAGAGAAATTTTCTCCGGAAGCTAAAGCTGATGTTGAAGAAAAAGTTGCCTCAATGATTGATGTTTATAAAAATCGCTTGCAAACAGCGCAGTGGCTAAACACAGAGACGCGTAAGAAAGCAGTTACTAAGTTAAATACCATTGTCCCACATATCGGTTATCCAGAAAAGTTACCAGAACGCTTGACGGAAAAAGTAGTTTCTAACGATGCAACATTATTTGAAACAGCTTTGAAATTTCGAAAGATAGAAATTGCCTATGCTTGGCGTAAGTGGCATCAGCCGGTAGACCGTAGTGAGTGGCACATGCCGGCTCATTTGGTTAACGCCTATTATGATCCACAACAAAATCAGATTGTGTTTCCTGCAGCTATTTTGCAAGAACCATTTTATAGCTTGTCACAATCATCGTCGGCCAATTATGGTGGTATTGGCGCAGTGATTGCTCATGAAATTTCTCATGCCTTTGATACCAATGGCGCTTCATTTGATGAGTTTGGTAGCTTGAATAACTGGTGGACAGACAAGGACTATGAAGCATTCAAAGTAAAAACAGATCAAATTGTTGATCAATTTGATGGTTTGGACTCATACGGTGCAAAAGTTAATGGGCACTTAACTGTTTCTGAAAACGTAGCAGACTTAGGCGGTTTAGCAGCTGCACTAGAGGCAGCTAAACGTGATGATGACTTCTCTGCAACTGCATTCTTTGAAAATTGGGCGGCCATTTGGCGAATGAAAGCACGACCAGAATATATGAAGTTACTGGCTGCATCAGATCCCCACGGTCCTGCTAAATTACGGGTTAATATACAAGTGAAAAATTTTGATGACTTCTTTACGACATTCAATGTGAAGCAAGGAGATAAAATGTGGCTTGACCCTCAAGAACGAGTACAGATTTGGTGAATTTGTTTTTAAATATATGTTACAGTTAAAAAGCGCAAAATAGGCGCTTTTTTTGATACAATGAAAAAGATTAATTTTGAAGTGAGAGAAATATGTTTCCTGAAAATTTTATACTGTACGGTATACAAATACTACTTGTTGTTGTAATGATAGCAATGATTATAGTTGTTATCAGATCTTACTTGCTCCATAGGCAACCCATTTTTAAGCGATTTGGTTTAGGTATGTTGATTGGATTTATAACAGATTTTGGAGATACACTCGGCATTGGGTCATTTGCAACAACAACGGCGGCGTTTCGAATGACCCGTTATATAGATGATGACCGTAAATTACCGGGGACTTTGAACGCGGTTCATGCCATACCAGTGATGGTGCAAGCTTTATTTTTTATTACAGCTGTCAAGGTTGAATTGACAACGTTATTACCTATGACAACGGCTGCAGTTATAGGAGCTTATGTCGGGACTCATGTCACAAAAAAGTGGCATGCACCTACGGTACAACGCGTGATGGCTGTAGCATTATTAATTGCTGTTGTAATCATGGTAGTACGTATGATTACTAGCCCAGGAAGTAATAATTCAATGGGTGTGCATGGATTGCATGGCTGGTGGTTAGTTTTGGGAATCGTTTTCAACTTTGGTATTGGTGTGTTGATGACTATGGGCTTGGGTAATTATGCGCCAGAGTTGATATTCTTCTCTTTGATGGGTGTAAATCCTGCAGTCGCTTTTCCGGTAATGATGTTGGATGCAGCATTGATTATGCCTACTACAGCTTTAAATGTGATCAAAATGAATCGAGTGTCATGGCGGGGGTTTGCCGGAGTGGCCATAGGTGGTGTTCTAGGTGTGATTGTTGCGGCTAAGTTCTTTACTAGTATGAACGTCGATTTATTAAACAAGTTAATCGTTATTGTAGCTCTGTGGACGATTTTTGGGTTGGTTCGTGATTCCAGGAAAAATAATATTTAAAAAAAGTACGAAAAGGTATTGTCAACAACCTGATTTTCTGGTATTATAATATAGTTGTTTGAGATATGGGAGTGTAGCGAAGTCTGGCTAAACGCGACGGACTGTAACTCCGTTCCTTCGGGTTCGTAGGTTCGAATCCTACCGCTCCCATTGCCGATTAAAGCTAACGGCAAAATAAATTAGCTATTGCCCCTTCGCCAAGTGGTAAGGCATCGGTTTTTGGTACCGACATGCGCTGGTTCGAATCCAGCAGGGGCAATTAAAATAAAAAGGAACTTGGGAGAGTTCCTTTTTTTGTATATAATTATCCTTAACAGATAAAATATGAGGCGATAATTATGAACTTTTTTGTGAATAAGGCAATTGGGGAAAGTAATAGTGGCGTTGAACACGCACAATTTTATCGTGCACAATGCTTTCGTGAAAAAAAGATTGAATTTAAGTTCATCTTCACTGACTTATTGCCACAATTGCATCATCATATGCAATTATGGTCTTTACCAGAAAATGAAGTTATCGGATTATATGATTTGTTGCTAAGTGACAATCCAGATCGATACGCCAAAACTGGTTTAACGGAGATCAATGAATATGCTACTGACTCTCTGTGGGACTTAACGAATACCCAGCGCACCATTGTGCATCAAACGACGGGGCAATATACTGAGACAATTTTTCGTTCTAAAAATTATTCTGAAGCGAAAAAATTATTCTTGGTTGACGATGATCGTGTTATTTTGAAAAACGGCACGCATGAAATCATGTGGCATTATCGAGATAATGGTTCGCGTGGAAGAATTGCTACAAATATTCATCTACGTAATTTTCGTGGTAAAGACTATGTTTTTTCAACACAAGAAGCATTAATCGACTTCTTTTTTATAGAAATACAACATATTTTTAACAACAATACGTACTTTTTGGATCGTGGGACTGCATGTGAAGAATCGTTAGTGCGCTTAAAGTACGTTGGATTACCTTTGAAAATTGTGAATATGATTCATGCTGAACACCTAGTCACCTATCAAGGTGGGCATCCTTTATGGAACAGCTATTACCAATACCTGTTTAACCACCTAGATGATATGGATTTAGTCGTAACAGCTACGAAATTACAAGCTGAGGTAATAAAAAAACAACTGACTCAAATGAACATGCGAGGTGCAGATAAAGTTTGTGCAGTGCCAGTTGGTGGGGTAGCTAAAATAGAAAATCCACGTCATTGGCACGGCGGAACTGCTAAGTTCGTCACTGCCTCACGCTTACATCCGGAAAAAAATATAATACAAATCGTAAAAGCCATAAAAAAATTACGCGACGAGGGGATGGATGTCACCCTAGCTATTTACGGTTCGGGCAACGAAGAAGAAACTATACAAAGAGCTATAACGTCATTAAACTTGCAATCTAGTGTACATTTAAAAGGTTTGAGTCAAGACATTATTCATGATTTTCAAAAATATGATGCATTTGTATCGGCCTCTTATTCTGAAGGGTTCGGATTAACCTATATTGAAGCCATTGGAGACGCTTTACCGATAGCCACCTATGCTAACTTATATGGTGCCCAAGAGCTTGTATATGAGGGCGTAAATGGGTGCCTAGCTGATTTTAATAGAGACAAAGCGCAAGAGCGTGTTAATATTTCCAATCTTACTGATGCAATGCGACGTATTTTTGATAATTATGATCACCTTTCTGTTGGTGCCCATCAAAAGGCACAGGAATATCAGAGAACTAGCATTGCTGATCAGTGGCAAAAGATATGTGAGGTGCTAATATGAAGATAGAAATTATCGATTCTCTCACACAAACCAATTTAAAGGGCGTTGCTTGGCAAATAGAGCAAGTAAAGTCCGGTAATAGTGATGAATTATGGTTGGCTACACCACATGAAGATGCAGTGCATCTTATTCAAAAACTTGGTCTAAATCCGCGTAGCGTGTTTGATATATACGCGCAGGCTTATTTAAGTGAAATTGATGAAACTAAAGGTATATGGTGGGGTGAATTACCAGTGCCCAACGAGGCACAGTTGGTTATTAACAAAGATTGGACTAAAAGTATCGTTAGTCGTGGGCAACAGCTAGCAACTGTACGTTGGTTTGGCGATTCTAAACGCATTGTGCAGGCAGTTGTTTGGCAGGACTCAGATGGTCAAATAGACTATAAAGATATCTACTTGCGGGACGGACGTTTATTTGCAAAACAATATTTTAGCGAAGGAAAGTTATTACAATCTGATTTTTATTTTGGTCATCCAGAGGTGATGGTTAGTGATTTTTATTTTGAAGGTAAACGTAATTTTGTTTATGTTGCTGGTCAAAAATATGCTAGTGCTGAAAAATACATCGTGAACACATTAAGTAAATATACTGAGAATGATTATAATGTTACGCAGTTACAAAGAGAAATGGGCTATGTACCTAAACGAACGACATTAACGATTATTGATGAATTATCAGACGACAAAAGAGATATTCGGAATCAATTAACTGATGTTTTAAAAAACAATCAGCATGAAATAACACGAGTCTTAGTGGACAAAAATGATTATTTAAAATTGCGAATGATGGGATTGCCTGTAAAAAAGGTTCGCCGTCGAAACTAATCGTGCAGTTTCTCACACGCGAACAACACAAAGACAAAATTTTGTTTTATAATAGACTTGTAACTATAAAAATTTGGAGGCTATCATGGCTAAATTGACTGTTTCAGATTTGGAACTTTCAGGTAAGAAAGTATTGATGCGCGTTGACTTCAACGTGCCTATCAAGGCAGGCGTTATCGGAAACGATAACCGTATTGTGGCAGCTTTGCCAACAATCAAGTATGTTTTGGAAAACAATGGTCGCGCAATTTTGTTCTCTCATTTGGGACGTATTAAGTCTGAAGACGACAAGAAAGAATTGTCATTAGCACCAGTTGCCGCACGTTTAGGTGAATTATTGGGTAAGGACGTTAAGTTCGTACCACAAACTCGCGGTGAAGAACTAGAATCAGCAATCAATGCTCTACAAGATGGTGAAGTATTGATGGTTGAAAACACACGTTTTGAAGACGTTGTTGATGGCGAAGTTGTCAAGAACGAATCAAAGAACAATCCTGAGTTGGGTAAGTATTGGGCATCATTAGGTGATGACTTGTTCATCAACGATGCTTTTGGTACAGCTCACCGTGCCCATGCTTCAAACGTAGGTATTGCTTCAAATGTTTCACAAGCAGCTGCTGGCTTCTTGATGGAAAAAGAAATTAAGTTCTTGGGTGATGCTGTTGCTAACCCGGTTCGTCCTTTTGTTGCTATTATTGGTGGTGCAAAAGTTTCTGACAAGATTGAAATTGTTAAGTCATTGTTAAACAAAGCTGACAAGGTGATTGTTGGTGGTGGTATGGCTTATACATTCGATGCTGCTAAGGGTAACAAGATTGGTAATTCATTGTTTGAAGCTGATAAAGTTGAATTGGCTAAGGAATTGATGGCAGAAGCTGGTGACAAGTTGGTTTTGCCAATTGATTCAATTGCTGCTGATGCATTTTCAAATGATGCAAAGACTGAAGTAGTTGATGCAACAGCAGGTATTCCTGATGGCTACATGGGTCTTGATATCGGTCCTAAGTCAGTTCAATTATTGCAAGACACATTGGCAGATGCTAAGACAGTTGTTTGGAACGGTCCTATGGGCGTGTTTGAAATGTCTAACTTTGCTAAGGGAACTTTGGCTATCGGTGAAGAATTAGTTAAGGTTACTGAAAATGGTGGTACAACAATCGTTGGTGGTGGTGATTCAACAGCCGCAGTACAACAATTGGGTGTTGCTGACAAGTTGTCTCATATCTCAACTGGTGGTGGTGCTTCACTTGAGTACCTTGAGGGTAAGGAATTACCTGGAATCGCCTCAATTTCAGAAAAGTAATTTTAAAAATAGCGCGCGAGCGCTTTTTTTTGTACCTTAATTCAAAAATTGTTAAACGTTTGATTGATTAATTATTGTTTATATGGTTTAATATTAACGGACAAAATAACGTTTGCCAGTGAGCAGACATTTTGGAGGAAAACAATATATGACAATTAGTCAGTCCGAAAACGCAATGAAGCAAGGTCGGGTAGCAACTGATACTAAAATGACCAGCGAACAAAAGGTGGTTCTTGGATCAACAACCTTAGGGTTTACTTTAGATCACATGGACGCAACATTCCTATCTTTTGCATTGGCACCTATGATTGCCGAATTACACATCACTGGTGCACAAGGTGGGATTATTGCAGCAATGTCCAACTGGGGAGCATTATTAGGTAGTCTCTTGTTTGGTATTTTAGCAGACCGTGTTGGTCGTGTTAAGGTGTTGTCTTATACTATTATGCTCGTGACCTTTGCAACAGTTATCTTGGCATTTTTGGATAATACGCACACGATTTATGCAGCTCGTTTCTTGCTAGGAATGGGAACAGGTGGTGAATATGGCGTAAGTATGGCATTAATTGCTGAGAGCTTTAGAGCTAGTCGTGTGGGTCGTATGAGTTCTATTACTGCAATTGGTGGACAAGTAGGAGCCATACTCGCGGCAATTTTAGCAACATTAATGATGCCTGCCTTTGGTTGGCGTGGTTTATTTATGTTAGGATTTTTGCCACTAATCGTCGTATACATCGTGAGACGACACTTAAAGGAAACACCTGAATTTGAGCAACTGCAGACGGACTATAAAACTGGCAAAAAGAAATTTAGTTTTAAAGCGATTGCTAATAGTCCTAAACGTGCTTATACTTCTTTTGTGTTAATTGTAATGTTGACTATTCAAACATCAGGCTATTATGGATTGATGAACTGGTTACCAACAATTATGCGCAAACAATTGGGTATCACAGAAACAATTACAGCAGGATACGTCAATCTTGGTATGATACCTATTATTGTTGGTATGGCAATCGGTATGCTTACTTTTGGGACAATTTTAGACACCATCGGACCTCGACGCGCATTTGCTATATTCTTAGTAGCTTCAGCGCTTATGATTTATGTCTTTACATTTGCATATAATATGTGGACATTAACAGTTTTAGGTGCATTAGTTGGCTTTTTCTCTAACGGTATGTATGGTGGATTTGGTGCAGTTATTAGTCAATTGTACCCTTCGGAAATTAGAGCAACTGCAGCCAATACTTTGATGGGATCTGGCCGTGCTATTGGTGCCTTTTCATCAGTTGTGATTGGTTGGATTATGGACAATTATAGTGTGGCGGCTGTAATGCTGAGTTTATCGCTAATGTATGTCATTAGTTTGATTTTCATGTTGACAATTCCTGGATTTAAAAAATTAAGCGCCAATCAATAATCCAAAAAATTAAGGAGAACATTTAGTAACAATGTTCTTTTTCTTTTGGTTATTTATGTGAAACAAGTCACTAATAACATCAGTTATGTAGTAAATAATGCTTTACAAATACGCAAAAAAACGTTAAAATTAATTGTAAATAAGTTCACATACAAGAAAGAGGTTAAAAATGAAAGCAGCAGTTGTTCGTAACATAAATGATGGTTATGTTGATTTAATCGAGGATTGGCAGCCACGTGCGTTAGCATTTGGAGATGCATTGGTTGATGTTGAATATGTTGGCCTTTGTCACACTGATTTGCACTGTGCAAACGGTGATTTCGGTGACCCTAACAAAATCGGAGAACGTAACGGTAATTTTAGTCGAGTAATTGGACATGAAGGCGTTGGACGTGTGTCTAAATTAGGCGAAGGTGCTAGTGATTACCTTAAAGTTGGTGATCGCGTTTCAATTGCTTGGTTCTATGATGCCTGTGGCGTTTGTGATTATTGTGTATCAGGCAACGAAACATTTTGCCGTAAGGTGCGTAATTCAGGTTACACAATTGATGGTGCAATGTCACAACAAGTTGTTGTAAATGCTAAGTATGCGGTTAAGGTACCAGAAGGCTTAGATCCTGTTGAAGCGACATCAATTACTTGTGCTGGTGTTACAATGTACAAGGCTTTGAAAGTCGGTGAAACTAAGCCCGGTGAATGGGTATCTGTTCACGGTGCTGGTGGTCTAGGTAATTTAGCTGTTCAATATGCCCACAGTGTTTTTGGTGCTCACGTTGCAGTTATTGATGGAAACGATGATAAGTTAGCAGCCGCCAAAGCTAACGGAGCAGAAGTACTAGTTAACCGTAAGAAGGAAGATGTTGTAGCTAAGGTTAATGAGTTAACTGGCGGCGTTCACAATGCCCAAGTGACAGCCGTTAACGATGCTGCATTCTCCCAGGCTGTGAATGTTCTTCGTCCAATGGGTAAGCTTGTAGCTGTTGCTTTGCCACAAGGTGATATGGCCTTGAACATTGCTAAAACAGTCCTTGATGGTATTGAAGTTCGTGGTTCATTGGTTGGAACACGTGCAGACCTAAAGGAAGCTTTCCAATTTGGTGCTGAAGGCAAGGTTAAGCCAATTGTTGAGAAAGTTGCTTTCCAAGACATAAATGAAATTATTGATGAAATGAAGGCCGGTTCAATTACTGGTCGTAAGGTCATTGATTTTACAACACTTTAACATCAAAAAAGCGTAGACAACTTATAACAGTTGTCTACGCTCTTTTAATTTCATCTTAAGCATTGGCCTCTAAAACAATCAAATTGCCTTCGGAATCATGTATGGATAAGGCAACCTTGTTTCCAAATCTTTTTTCTGGTTCGCCAATAATAGGAATGAAGTTGTTACGTAAATGTTTCACCAAATCAGCTTGGTGATCACGAACGAGCATCTCTAAGCGGTTCGTTGGCTTGCCGATGACAAACACAATATCTTCACCATCAATTACAAGGTGACGACCACTTTGGTGACCAGATTGTGGCAAATCAAATACATCACGCCAAAAACGATAAGCACGGTTAATGTCAGCAGATGGAATAGTTTTAATGTTTAGTTTACGTGGTTTCATAATAACTATAGTATAGCGGATTTTCTGTTTTTTTCAACCAGTTTCATATCTTGTTGGCGAGTTAAGTTAGTATAAATAATAGCCGGTGAGTTTGGTTCCGACTGTTCACAAAATTATTGAATTAGAAAGATAAAATAAAATATTCCAAAGCAATTATTAAAAAAAAAAACTCATACATACTCAATGTTACTTGAAAGTATGGTAGACTTATAGTTATGGCATTATTAGAAATTTCAGGCCTGTCAATGGCCTACGCAGAAAAAACTTTATATGAAGATGCAGCATTTGAATTACAGGCTGGAGAACACATGGGCATTGTTGGCCAAAATGGTGCTGGTAAGTCAACACTTATCAAAATCATTACTGGGCAAGAACTACCACTCTCTGGTAAAATCGAATGGCAAAAAGGCTTAAAGGTTGGCTATCTAGACCAGTATGCAGAGATTCCTGAAGGAATGACACTGGTTGATTTCTTGCACACTGCTTATCAAGATTTGTATGACAAACAAGACCGTATTACGGAACTCTACAATGAATATGCAGAGAGTCTATCTGACAAATTGTTGGAACGCGCCGGACGTATGCAAGAAGAACTAGACGCTGCTGGATTTTATGACGTGGATACCAAAATTGAGCGCGTGATTTCTGGATTGGGATTGGAAGCGATTGGGCGTACTCGTGCACTAGAATCAATGTCTGGTGGGCAACGTGCCAAAGTCATTTTGGCTAAGTTATTGTTAGAAAATGACGACGTTATTATCTTAGATGAACCAACAAACTATTTAGATGTGGCGCATATTGAATGGCTTGAGGATTTCTTACAGTCTTTTGAAGGGTCAGCGATGATTATTTCCCATGATTTTGACTTCTTGGATAAGGTAACCAATGCAATAATTGATCTATCGTTTGGTAAGATTACTAAGTTTCGTGGCTCGTTTAAAAAGGCAATGCGTCAGAAAGACGAGCGAGCTGAGCAACAGTTACGTCAATATGAAAAGCAACAAGGTGAAATTGAGAAAGCGCAAAAATTCATCGCCAAAAACAAGGCGCGTGCTTCAACATCAAAACAAGCCAAGTCACGTGAAAAAATGTTGGCAAGAATGGATCGAGTTGATCCACCGTCAGAAGTTTTGCAAGCTAAGTTTAATTTTCCCTATGTTAACTCTCAGTCTGCAAACGCACTAACAGTAAATGAACTGTCTGTTGGTTATGTAACACCTGTTTTGGAGCCGGTGACCTTTTCGATGACATCTGGTCAAAAGGTTGTCTTCAAAGGTTTCAACGGTGCTGGTAAGTCAACACTAATTAAATCTGTTTTGGGTGTTATTCCAGCACTTGGTGGTGAGGCAGAGTTTTCACCATCAGCAGTTGTGAATTACTTTGATCAAGATTTGGAATGGGATGATGATCAAAAAACACCACTGCAAGAAATGCAAGACCGTTTCCCAAAATTAGAGCCGAAAGCTTTGCGCACCCGGTTAGCTGCTGCTGGTATTAACGCTGAAAATGCGCAAAAACCAATGAAACAGCTTTCTGGTGGGGAACAGACTAAAGTTAAGTTGGCCATTATGGAAATGAAACCAAGTAATTTCTTGATTTTAGATGAACCGACAAACCACTTAGATGAAGGCACAAAAAATGCTTTGCGTGCAGCTATCGATAAGTTCCCAGGGAATGTGATTATTGTTTCCCACGAAACTAGTTTTACAAAGGGACTAGGAGATAAGGAATTAAACGTTGCCGCATTAAGCTATAAAGAAGAAGCGGAATAACAATGTATGTGTAATGGATGAACAGGTATCTCCAAATAGATAATGTCTAAACTTGCTTGAATAGCAATTAAAACAATTTTTCATGAAAAGGCATGATAATGAAATGCGATAATCATGGCATTTATATGAGTGTTTGCTCATGAAATGTGTATTGGGCACAAAAAGCAGTGTTGATAGGGTTTTGGGTATTGCTATCTGTTCTAAATTCTGGTATATTAGTTATTGTTATGGAGAAGTACTCAAGCGGCTGAAGAGGCGCCCTTGCTAAGGGTGTAGACGTGTTAAAGCGTGCGAGGGTTCGAATCCCTTCTTCTCCATTTAGCATTTCATGGCGTTGCATAAGGTCTCAAAAACCTTGGTGTAACGCCTTTTCTTATGAAAAACGTTGTACTGTATTTCATAGCATTTCACACAAAAAGGTACTTTTTTAGGTACAAAATTAAATCGAGCTAGTAAGGCAGTGTAACGGCATTTAAGCCGTTTTTTATTTGGAGAAATGGTACAAAAACAGTACATAAAAGCATATTATCCTATTAATTGCATATTTATATTTAATATACGCATAAATAGTTGTTATAATTGCATATATACATAAAAGATAAATAGGAGCGTATATGGCGACCACATGGATAAATAGAACAATACTCAAACGCTATTTTTCGGGGATGACAGATTTAGAATGTGAGTTAATAGAACAGGACTCAGAACGTTCCAATCAGTACAGGCATGAGAACACGGTATTTGTTCAAGAGATTAAGCCGTTTACAGAGTTTTACAATGTTGTTGCTCCTACGGGTTACATTATGGCTTTAAACAAAGAATTAAACGCCTTAGTCAGCAAGATAGAACGCCCAAAACAACGTTTATACGCATAGAATAGTTTCGTGGTCGTTGCGAACGACAAGGGAATTGCTATCGCAGAATGTTATAACGACACAGGAGGCAATATAATGGCAGATAGTACGGACAAGATGTTGAGAGATTACTTCTCTGGTCGATTGAAGCTCATGCAAGAAATCAATCCACAATCCAAACAGCACATTGCTGATATAACATTTTGCTTATCAGTGATTAAACCAGAACATAAACAGGCGATTACCAAGTATTACAGTGATAAGTTTATTACATGGGATGAAGTTTGCAATGAATCCGGTAAAAGTCATTCAAGTTTGAGAACATGGCGCAATGACTTCAAAAGATTATTACATGTGATCATGATACATGGAGATGAGTTTATTAAACTGAGACAGCAAGCATTACCAATGTAGTGCTTTTTTGTTTGCAATAAAAAACACCCCCGCTCCTATGTACTAGGAGGGAGCGTCACAAGGTGGCGTACTCGTTTTTGGCAAATGCAGAAATCAAAACTTTTTATAGGGTCATTTTTGAATATTGAATGCTGATATAAAGGCATTTCTAACCCAAAATAGGCGTTTAGGGGTAGCACAAACATACCACTAAGTTGTTGATTTTGATGTAACTTTTTGTTTTGGAAATGGCACATATAGTTGTAAAAGTAGGGTAGGAATAAGGGGTACTTTTTACGGTAATTTTGGTGTAAAGTGCCTTAAAGCCATGTGGCTGTAGTGCTAAACTGTCCCCGTTTTAGAAACAGGCAAGCTATAAACGTTGATATAAAGGCATTCTTGTGCTTTATAGTAGAATTTATAAACGCTGTTATATCAATGTTTATGGCATATCCCCCCTATGAAAAAGTTTTCAAAATTCAACATTTTTGTAAGATGACGATATGTGTGCGCTCTTTAATCTGGTAACAAGGGGCGGGGGTGTAAAGTATTTATCATACCGTTTCTTCGATATTTGTAGGCCTATCTTTGAATACGAACAATTTACTGATGATGTAATTGAATATAACAACTACGACATTATCAATCAGTTTCCAAACTAAAGGATTTTGTTTAAGTAGTTGAACACCAAACCATATAATAGCCATTTCGAGTATTAGGGTTAGTAATCTAGATGACAAAAAAGCAAATAATTCATGTAGCATTTCTGCTGTGGTGGTTGCCTTAGAGTTAAAGACCCATTTTCTATTCGTTAAATAAGCAGACAGGACAGTTATTAACCACGATAGGATAACGGAAAGCTGTACATCCCCGTATATGAAACTAGGTTAATGATTGTCGTTAGAACTCCGAAAAGTACGTATAGTATTATTGCTTTGTATTGTTTTATGGATGGAAGCATTTGAAACCTTTTTCTGATTTGTTATAAGTCATAAGTGTAATGCTAATAAATATAAAAATGGAAGTAGTTGTTTAACTTTAAACAAATATCAATAAATCATTTATTGTGTTCCATCCCCGTATCAGTAAGCAAGATAGAGCTTGTGTATTTGTTTCAAAATAAGCTAGATAACGTGTGAATTTGCGTTTAATATATTGATGAGTGTATTTATACCAGACAGACATTAAACGCTGAGAACGGCTCTCAAAGCTTAATAAAATACATAACAAAAGACACGGACTAGATAGTATAAGTTCGTGCCTTTTTGGTTTATACGGTTGTTTAATTTAAGGGGATGAAATACAACAATTTAATGTTCAACAAGGTAAGTAAAAGGTCACAAATTTGTTAGTAAATGTTAGTGTGCAGGGTTACAAAAATGTTAGCATGTAACTCCAACATTTTCCAAAATGCAACTCCAGTATTTTCCAGTGTGAATGCCAGCATTTTCTAGCATGTAAATACTAACAAATACCTAAATTTATAGGCGTTTAATCGTTGCTATAAATGGTTACGCAAGGCGTTACAAACGTTGTCACAGCGTGTAACCTTGTTACAAAAAAGGTTACATTTTAATGGTCACAAGGTCACAAAAAAAGGTTATATTTAGCGTTGCTTTTTTCTAGAGCTGAAATTAGATATGTCAATAATTTTTTAAGTAAGGTATAATGGTGTCAAGATAAAAACACTTGCTTGTCGCAATGATTGTCTTATCTTGCCTATGAAATGCTCTCCTAATGGACTCCACCATACAGGGGAGTTTTTTTGTATCTAAATTTTTAAATCTAAAGTGTCAGGATCTAAAGTAAATGCATAACTAGCAAAGTACTTTCTGAAATCTGTGTTTTCTAGTATTTTTGGTGAAATGTTGTTGATTAAGTAATCCGTAAAAATTGCAAGATCGTTAGAATTATATTGTTCAATATTGACGGTGATGTAACGAATTTTATTATTTTCGTTTACCTTTGATTCGTTATCATTAAATACTTTCAAAGGTGATTTGAAATGCATATTATCAAGTATGCTTTCAGCATCCCTTGCTAGTGTGTTAATGCTTGTAGTAATAGTTTTTAGAGAGTTAAACTTGTTGTTCCTCTTGTTTATTTTTTGTGCGAGAGCGGGTAATTTTCGTACTAGTGATTTATCAAAACCGCCATTAGCTGTTCGAATAAATTTTGTGACAGGTAATGTTGACTGCGAAGAATATCTTCTAATGTAGTTAAGGGCGATTTCTACTGGAAATTCAGTTGTAGGGTGAAAATATGCCTGAATATAGTCAATGTAGTCTGGAGTTTTGTAAACAAAGCGTTCATCCCCAAAAGCGATAACTAATTTTTTGTTTTTGAGATCTGCGTCAACATTGTCCAAATCTATAAATGATGTGAGAACTGTATCTAGCTCAGCAGAGTGGCCTTTAACCTCAATTATTTTTCTAAATGCAGATTGATATTTTGAAATTTCATTTGGTGTAACACCTTGATTAATTTGTGAAATGGTTTTGTATATGTTTACATAATTATCGGTACTGATATTTGTGTAGTGAACGTTGTCATTTAATTCGCTAATTATTTCAGTTATATCTTGCTTACCTTTATGATACTCAACTACTGCTATTCGTTCAGAGGCCTGTTCAACTGGCATATCTAAATTCTTTGAAAAATCCTGAAGCAGTTTGCGAATGTTTTCGTCTGTTATAGAGTAACCAAAAAATATGATAGGGGACTCGGTTAATGTAGATAATATTTTAGCGTTTACCAAAGTTGACGTTTCATCTATGTTTTGGTAATCAGTGCTTGAAATTGCTATTGAGTTAGGATCCAAAATGGTACCATGTAATTTAAACAATTCACCAAATTCTGTAGATTGCTCAAATAAGCCTTTGCTTCCAACTCTTGTAGTAATTTTATAGTTTAACTGTTGTTCGATGAAAGTATCGTAGTTTGTAGTGACAATCATTCGTGCTTTATTCAACATTGCAGTAAACTCTTTGACTTCTTCTTCCATATCAGGCTTAATTGTTAAGCTAGAGAAGATAGAGCAAATTTTAGCTCTTAAAGGAGATATTTTATGTTCATGTGCCTCAGCCAGAGTTAAATTTGGAATTCTAATTTTTTGATTGTAAAAAGCCGTTGTATAATCAGAGTCTAATTGGTCAGCTATACTTAGGTATGCTTCAAAATCAGACATTGATGTTGTTGTATGGAAAGCAGAATAAAATGAATTTGGATCGTTTACCTCATTCCATAAAGTTTTTAAAAGTTGTTCCCAATCAGGTGCATTATAAAAGTATCTTTTTGTAATTCCCGAACCTATAAAAACTATGGGGTATTGATTGTTAGCTTGGAGTTCTTCTAAAAACATAATTTTATTCTCCTATGAGGTTACCGTTGAAAACTGAACACTTTTAGTTTTAACTTTTTAACGTGAATGCTTGGCACGTATGTACGCACTTTTTGAGTGAGCTAACTTTTTTACATGTTTTTAACGTAAATATCAGTAAAAAATTTAACAATAATCGAGGTTAACAAAGTATAGGCTACTATTATGGTGTTGGTTATAGAAGTTACGCTTGATAAATCTTCGTTACATGCGAGATGTAGTTTTGATGAAACTATGCTTGCTATACAGAAATAGGCGGAAAATAAATAAGCAAGAAAAAAAGTAGTATAAATTAATAGTAAAATATACATTTTAACGAAATTTTTTTGTGTATTTTTTTCTTTTGCATCTAATGCTTTGAAACTTTCTACCAACTCTTTTGTAATCCAGTATAGAAATAATCCAATGAAAGGAAGCGTTATTAGGCTTAAAACACCCACGGGAATAGCAAGCCAAAGTGGTGCATTTACAGAGCCAGAACTTGAAAAGACAAAGAAAATTATAGGAATAGCAGCGCTTGAAATGATTAATAATATTGTGGCGTAAATTGACTTATCTTTAAAAGGACTCTTTATCTTATCAATTAAATTGCTTAAAAAATCACCAGATTTATCTATTATATTAAAAATTATATGCATAGTTTTTTCGATCATAGTTTTCAATACCTCTGTATTTATTCCCCCGCCATAGTTTTAACAGGGAAGCGTACCACAATGCAGGCATCTTTGTTAAAACAACGAGTTATTTTTTCGTTTTAAGTCACTTACTGATAGTAGTTGGTTTTTTTATTTATAGAAAAAGAAAGTCAGTAAGCTAATGAAACTTGATACTAACATCAGTATTCCGGCCCACTGGTACTTTTTATTTTTTTCGTCTTTACTTAACATTAAAAATGTTAGTCCACTTACGGCCATTGAAAAAGCTATTAATAAGTCCATGAAGTTCCCCCAAGTTATATATTCTTCAAAAAAGCAGTCTCAAGTGAGATGGGAATATTATCAATACCTTAACGTGGATGCGTGGCACGTATTTACTCCCAAAAGGGCATGTATTATTTGGTATTGTGTTTAACAAACTCTAGATCTTTATCTATTTCATTGAATACGTTTGTAAAGAAATGAGTCAATGATTCTTGATTGTTAATTTCACTTTTTGATAGCTCATCAATAGTAATAATGTATCCAATCTTTTTTTTGTCGTTTGCTACAAAAGGAGTAACTACCTTTTCAGTTTGTTTGTAATCATAAAACTCATTAAGTTGTTTATTATCGAAAAACTGCTTGGCGTCACCGTTGTTGTCTGTTGCCATATGGGTAAAAAACACAGAAGAGAAGTTGATTGTCTTAAGATTATTGTCACTTATTATTTCATACCAATGAGAGTAGTCATTATAAGCAAGGTGTTGTTCTCTTTCACCAGACTTATCTGATACTGATAGAGCACTATCCAGCTTGTTAGACCTGAATCGAATGCGAAAGAAACCATTTGTACGTAATTCGCTGAATTCCTTAAAAATTTGCAATTTAGTACAGCCGCTATCTTTTTTGATGGTATTATATTCGTTTATTTTTTGCGAAAATTCATCTTCAAAAGTTTGGTATATAATTTGTTGAGAGAACAAATATCCAAGATGAGATAGATAAACGATGGGATTAATAGCCTTCCAATTTGAAACTAATTCTGAGACGTATTTCGACATTTCTGCAGTATGAGCATCATTGCTCTCAGTAGTGTTATCTAGGAGTATATTTTCATATTTGAATCGAATACGATCTCCGACGGTATTGAAACCTGAAACTTTTACGGTTTTTAAGTATGTTTTTGTGCCATATGCGTTTCCTGTCACACCAATAATATATTTTATATTTTTGGCTCTTGAGGAACTCATTTTCCAATCGCCAACAATTCTTTCTATAGAGCCATAGGTGTCTAAAGTTCTTACAAATAGCACATTGCTGGGGTCTGAACCTATTAAAAAAGTAAGAACGTTGTCGTAAGGATTTATTGAATCTTTAGTCGAACTGATATTGGAATCTTGATCTATATATGAATCTGTATTTCTATTTGTATCTATAGTGTCATAAGGTTCAAAAAAGACACTTAAAATAGGAAAATCAGCGGTTATTACGTCTTTATAGTTTGAGAGAAATTCAGTGATTAAGCCAGAATAATCATCAACGTCATTAGTATCACGCGAATTTTTCTTAATATTGTTGATCTTTAATAAGATACAAATGCCGTGTTGAACCAGGTCATTTGTTTCTGGTGATAATTCTTTTCTTTCTGTAATAATGGGCAAGCTAGATTCATTTAAATTATTGTAATGAGTGTTATATTCTGACCAAAATTTGGGAATCTCTCCTTCAATCAAATCTCTTTTTTGCTCTCTTAACTTGTTGCTTGATTCAATATTTTTAGTGGTTAAGTAAGAGATTACAGAAAACGGGATAGACAATGCACTGATAAACGTCCAAAACATATTCCAAAAATCAAATAAATGTTCATTTGGGTTATGCTTATTGATTGTAATATACTGATGTAAGAACCACAATCTACTTATCCCCCATAAGGATAAGCAGATTAATGCGATTAATAATATCAGTTTGAAAATGTTACGAGTGGTTATAATATTTTTTAAATTTTTGTTAGGCTTCATCGATTCACGTTCCTATTGTTTTTATTTAATTTTCAAAACGCCACTCTCGAGTGACATAGGGATACCGTGGTACGTCATGAAAGTGTAGAGCTTACTGTACCTATCTGTGTACTTATCAAAGTAAAAGTCAGCGAGCATTCTTGGTACTTAAACATTACTACCTTTAATTTTATTAACTAATCCATTAAATCAGAATGACACGGAGTAGGCATTAGGAGTAAAGATAGCTTCACTTAGTTCATCAGGTCCGAGTATTTCAAGATCATAGGTTTTATGTAATTCATTTAAATTACTTAAGCGATATATATAGTAGTTTGTATTGGACATGTCCAATGATTCCCTAAATACCTGGTACTCTTTTTGAGACATGAAAAATGGTGGCGTGCTAGTAGAAGTAGTTGTTTTAACATCTATTAAAGTAATAGAGTCTGTAGTTTTATTTATTATTTTTATATCAAAACCAGCACTGTCATTCCCAGATGAAATATTCAAGTTATTAGAGGTGGGGATAATATCAAACTCTGATTCGGGATATTTTTTTGTTAGATAATCTAAAATGAATTCTTCACCAAGTTTTCCAATTTTAGATTTTAGTTCATGTAATTTTAAATAATCAATACGATCAGATTGATGTTTCTTAGCAGAGTGTTTTTTTGATGTATGTGTTATCAGTGTGACAGAGGGAGAGGAGGTGCTCTTTATATCACGTTCAAGATTTTTCTTGATATCGGATGTTACATAGCTCATTAAATAATCAAGCTGTTCTTTAGTTAATCTGAAAAGATACATTTGATTAACGTGGCCATGTGTATTGAAAATTTCAGCATCGTGTTTTTGTAAAAATGAACGTACTTCTTCCATATTCAAATTTAATTTATACATGCTAACATCTACTTGCCAACCCAATTCATCCCAAATACTGTTATTAAATTCTGATGGACGAATGCGTTCGTACACATTTGTAAGAGCTATGCTGACATGTGTAATTTGTTTGTGGTGGTAGTGAAAAATGATGTCTCCTTTTTTCACATGGGACATATTTATATATCCACGATTATCTCCTCCAATTTTATTTTTTTGAGGGGACCACAGAATTTGTTTTTCATGCTCAGTTTTGTAAGTTTGGTTTTGTGATACGAAAAATCCAGTCATAATAATCTTCTTTATTAATTATTCTTTATTGAATAAAAACTCTCTATAAGTTTAATACTAGCAAACATAAAAAATTCAAAAAAGTAATTAGAATAATTTTAAACAAATGTTAATAAATAGGTAATTAAAAGAAATACAGAATAAAACCACGACCTAGATTGAAGCTAGAGCGTGGTTTTTTATTATATATGGGGATGAATTATTAATCTTCAATGTTAGAAATATGCAAGTAAAAGCAAGCATATAAAATTACAAAAATGTTAGCATGCAACTCCAGTATTTTCCAGTATGAATCCTAGCATTTCCTAGCATGACATACCAACAAATACCTACATTCATAGGTGTTTCATCGTTGCTATAAATGGCCATATAATGCGTTACAAACCTTGTCACAGCCTGTAACTTTGTTACAAAAAAGGTCACATTTATCGTTGCAACTATTGTAACTTTTTGTTTTTCAACGAGTGGATAATTATTACAAGATACTGTACAAGTATAATTCAAGATTTTTACTAATAATATCTAACTTTTCAGATTTTTGGTATTGCGATTAAAAATATCATTATCGTTTAAAACATACTTTTTATTTGGATAATGATAAGAAATAGTATATTTTGTTCTTGATTGCCATTCTGATTTAAAAAAATAATTTAATATTTTATACACTAACCAAGTCAATATTAATGTACAGAAAATAGACAATACGAAAAATGCGAACACAGAGTTTGGTTGAAGATAAAAATGTTTCTGATCTTCTTTAATCCAGTCAATTTTTATTAACCAATTCCTGCTTATTATACTACGTGCACTTAAAACAATTAACATAGAAAAAATTATCGAAAAAGACACCAAAATATCAACCAAAAACTTTATTATATCTTTAAAAAAAGTGAATATTTGATTTGTATAATCGGTAGAAATGCCAACAAAAATAATTAAGGCTGTGTATTGTTTGTAAATTGCTGAAAATAATAAAAAAATATATAACATATAATCTGATTTTGTGCCGTTAGGTAAATATTTATTAACAAAGCTAATGGCATGGCTTGATAACAATATTACAAATGATATTATTACTAATGATGTTATCATAACATAACCCATCATTGGTTTATGAAGTAACTCTTTTGGGAATTTTATATTTGAAAGTAATTTAGTTTTATAACAAACATAACTTAACAACGCTATTGATAAACATATTAGCAGGTTGATGTTAAGTATGTTTATCAACCATGCTTGAAAAGAAATTATTGATATCCCTGTAAAAAAAAATGCTGTTTTACTTTTATGGTCAAAAATTAAATATAAAAGACTCAAACTGAGTATGACGATTGGTATTAAATTAGTAGCTGTCAACGATTGAGTGTTGAGAACAATTATGAATAGAGTAAATATATACAAAACAGAACCAAACGTCCCTATAATTAAATAACAAATAATTTGAAATATCTTGTCAATATTTTTCTTTATACATTTCATTTTAAAAGAGGTTCCCCCATTAATATATTATTTAAAACAGCACTCTCGAGCGACATTAAGTATATCAAAGTGCACCATGAAATCGTAGAGTTTACTGTATCTGTCTGTATTCTAGTCAAATGAAAGTCAGCAAGCGTTTCTAGTGCATAAGCATTAGCTACTTGTAACGTAATTTAATGTAAAATACTGTGGTTTTTCAATAAATAAATATTTGACGATATAACTCTTGCATGAATGACAATATAATCAAAATTGAAAGAATGGTGTATGTTGAGAATAGTAACCATTTTTTATTCCTATAACTTTCAATACTAAAAGGTATGATGATACAAGCGGGTAATATTTGAATTATTAAATGTGAAACTAAGTACTCGTTAAAGATAAAATAAGCTAGTAAGGTTAAAACTGCAATACCTGATATTGTTATTTTATAAATCGAAGTTATTTTGCTTTGTTTCAGGTTTCATCCCCTGTATTGGTTTAGTTAACGAAAAAAATGCATAACGTTGCTAGGCCAGTAACCTTGACAAAACCAATGTCTGAATTAAACTTTTTCTTCTCACTATAACCCTGAAAACCAAGAACAATCATCATTAATGTCACAATCAGAGCGCCGTATTTTGTATAGTTGAATTGAAAGTTGGCATAGTTCAGTAGTGACATTGAAATCAAAACCATCGCACCTATAGTTTTCGTTATTTTAAATGGTTGTTTTATCATAATTAATCCCCAATTAATTTTAAGATATGTATGCACTCTGTGAGTGCCTGTGACTAGTAGTTATTGTTATTTAAAATAGTTGTCACTATAGTTCCAATAAACAAGATATATAAAACTATGAACACGATTGCAAGAATAAATTGAACAATACCTGCTCTGTTCCATGTAGCTTGCACAGCTTTAAATGTTTCTACATCTTTGTAGTCGCCTTTTTGCCACGCCCATTCATTACCTTTAAAACCACATACAAATACCCATACAATATTAAATACCGGAATTAAGCATAATAGGGGAAGATATGTCTTATTTCCAATACCCCAGAAAATATTGTACATAAATGCTCCCCAGTTCCATCCCTTAGCTTCAGCTGGTACTATAGTTCCGTTTTCATCCATAATATTTCTCCCTCATGCTTTTAACGTGGTTCTGCACGTAATATATATGCACTCTGTGATTGCTTTTTTATTTCAGTAAATGTATCACAAAAATGATAATTCCAAAGATTAGTAAAAAACTACCGATATATCTTTGATACTTTTGATTTGGACTTGGTTTTCTTGCAGCTCTAACTAACGCAGCTCCAATTAATAAAATAATAATTTGTAGCACTGTACTCACGTATTTCATCTCCTAATGCTTTTAATGTGGTTCTGCACGTATTATGTATAAACTTTTTAGTGTTTTTTTATTTTGATGAAATAGCGGAGACAGCTAGATAAATAGTTGCCAATGCAATTAATGGACTATTAGAGTTATGACCGATATTAAACAATGGCAATACCAATGCAAAAGTAAGATATAGTACAGCGATTATGTCTAATAATATGAGCACATGTTTTTTAGTTAGTTTCATTGTCTCTCTCCTAGTTTATTTGAATAATCAGCGGGGATGTCATCCCCAATCATCATAATTAGGTCACTTACTGATAGTAGATGACGTTTATTTATAGACAAAGTAAGTCAAAAAGATAATTGAACTTGCCAATAAAATCAGTATTCCCGCCACACGATATTTTTGATTATTGTCGTTTTTACTTAGTATTAAAAGTGTTAGTCGAATACTAGCCACTGGAAAGATTACTAATAAGTCCATGAAATTTCCCCAAGTTATATATTCTTCAAAACAGCACTCTCAAGCGACATGGGGATGCCAAAGTACGCCATGAAGTCGTAAAGTTTGCTGTATCTGTCCGTATTTTCGTCAAAGTAAAAATCAGCTAACATTTTAAACGCATAAGCATTAGCGCTAATTTCTGCATCATTCTTGGCCAAAGGAGAGAATGCATAAGTTTTGTGTTGTTCGCTATTCAAGATATGTTGTAATTCGTGAAACTTTCTAAAAAGCAGTGAAAACTTTGTCTTGAAGTTAGGATTAACAATAATCAGGGTATCAGACGGTAAAGCAACATCTGGATCATAGATAGACCCGTTCATTTCAGTAACCACAATTTTGTCATGGGTACTCCTAGCAACGTTATAGTCTTCTACCACGTCATTAAAGTAATCTAACGGGGATGTATAGTCGAGGTATTCATACATTTATTTTCTTTACTCACGCAACATCTTAACGAATGCAAGAATAGACTTTTTATAGTCCTCCGATAGCTCTTTACCCTCAAAGGACATGATTAACTCGTCATCTGATAGTTCCACATGCTTTTTATTTTCATCCCCAGTATTCACGTTACTATCAATAGTTTGAGTAGGATTATCTGTCTTGCCCTGTAAATACTCCACGGTGGTATCTAAAGCGTCAGCAATCAATGAGAGCATGGCATAAGACGGGTTGCGCTCATCTCCCTCGTATTTAGCAACAGTGCCACGAGAAGAATTAATTAGCTCAGCTAAACCACTTTGGGTTAGTTTTTTTGTTGCCTAGATAATTTAATTCTTTCAGATGTTACGGACATGATATTCCTCCAAAGAGTTAAGAAAGTATAAAAAATGTTAAGTAAATCTAAGCGTCATTATTCATTAAAGGAACAAATGTATAGAAAAAGTTCCTTTAATATACATATCATACCAGACAATACAGGTCATTTAAAGACAACACGGGATAAATACGTGCAAGAGTGAGCCACGTTAAAAGCAACGAAATAGGGGGATTATCATGATAGTATCAAACGCATTATTTACACAGGCACAGTTTATCAGACGGTAAAGCTAATATCATCGAATGAAGTAGCTTCTAAGTTTAGTTTAAGTGTTATAAGTAAAAAATTAAGATTGTTATATAAATTACCGTATTCAATTAGAATGGGTTAATTTTTTTTTACAAAATGATAATATTTAAAGAAGAGAGAATAGAGTCGGGGGAAATGATGACAAGAAAATTGTTTTGTGAAATATCGCCATTAACTTATAAAATATCTTATGAGGGTCATATTCTGAAACGTAAAATTACTGATACTTTGAGGGCAAATATAGCTAAAGATAAGTATGATAGTAGACTACCTTACATTGTCTTTGAACACCAGTCTTTGATGCGAAGAGGGTTGAGAAAAGTACCAGTTCCCGTGGAAGAAGCAAAAGTAAAAAATTTACAGATTGCTGCTCCTAAGGTAAATCGTGTATTGATTAAACCAGGAGAAACTTTTTCGTTTTGGAATTTGGTAGGAAGATGTACGGTTCAAAATGGTTATCAATCAGGTTTAATGGTTGCAAATGATGGTGAACTAAAAAAAGGAACTGGTGGTGGATTATGTCAATTTAGTAACCTGATTCATTGGATGGTTCTACACTCGCCGTTAGATATCATTGAAAAGTATCATCATGAGCAAGTAGATATGTTTCCTGATTCTGATAGGCAGGTGCCTTTTGGTAGTGGAACATCCATTGTTTATAATTATCTTGACTATAGATTTAAAAACAACACTTCGACAACATATCAGTTAATAACGTATGTCGGTGATAAGTATCTTCATGGTGAGTTACGTGCTTCTGAAGCACCTAAAAATACGTATGAGGTTAAAATGATTGATGAGAAGTTTATTGATGAAGGTGGGCAAGTATATCGTTGTGGAAAGATTTTTCAATATGTACTTAACAACGGGAATTTAATTTCTGAAAAATTGATCAAAACTAACCATGCCAGAGTAGCTTATGACACAAGTAAATTGGAAGTAGTCAGACCAAAAAGCTAGTGTATTCCCATATATTTGTTCAGCAATAGTAAGCATTTAAAGTTAGAAGCACATGTTGATACTGTAAAAACAATCTTAAAATGAGTACAATAAAAACCACAATCTGTATTTAATAGTGATTGTGGTTTTTATTGTTTTGAAAAGTTACTCAGCAAATAGTAACCATAATAAATACGGCACTAACAGTTACGGTAAACATGTGAATTCAAGTACAGTATTTTATTTTGAACGCTTTTAACTAACTGAGAGCCAAGGATTTAGTATAAAATATAAGCCTAATAATAAAAATGGAATATTTAGCCAAGTTAACTTACCATTTTACTCAATATCAGGACGACGTTCAATGATAATCTTTTTGTCCAAAGTAATTGATATACCTTGTTCAAAGTAACCACTAGCTTCTACTGTAACTTCATTATCGCTAACTTTTAGCACTATCATTGGTCCGCCCCTGAAATTATTAGAAGTATCTCCGATAGCTATGTTACCTTGGTCAATATCCATTACGATTGTATTTTCAGGTGTAAATAGTTGCCAACCATAAGCTACTAGTTGCATCTTTAATTCTTGTGTATTTTGTGTCATATTTCATCCCCAATAATGCTTTTAACGTGGTTCAAGCACGTAATTTGGAAGGGCAAGTAGTGTCCATTATCTTGTTAGCATAAGCAGCTATTTAGTTTAAAATTACTTAATGAAAATATAGACAAAGTTAGTCAAAAAGTTTGCTGTATCTCGCTGTTTCTTAGCAAAGTAGTAAGTTAAAAGTGAACTGTTTCTTACTTTGAAATTTAAACCTTATTCTTGATTTAGTTTAAAAGTTATTTTTCCTTTGTTAAGATTAATATCTTGTTGGTAAATTAATTTTAGTTGGTGATTTGTATTTGCTTGTCCCACAAGGTTTCCCGTCGTTGATTCACCTTGATGTAAAGTGCCACTGTCTAAAGAATCAGTTACGTTGTAAGAAGACTCTGTTGTATCTGTTTGTTGATCATCGTCATCAAGATGAAAAAAGTATGCATCATAATCAAATTTTTTATTACTCTTATTGGTAATGGTCATATTGATAACAACAAATTGATTTCCAGCAGTTAATTTATCAATTTTGGGGTAACCATCTATGAAATTGAAGTCATTCACTTTAAAATGAATATTCTTATATGCTGCTGTCTCACCAACTGTAAAAATTGACTGTGGTTTTAAATTGTTTTTGGCTGAGGTTGTATCAACTTTTTTAACCAAATCACCAGAATATCTAGTATAAACTTGCCAAAAGCCAATAATGGCGACAATGACTATTATTAGCGTGGCAATCCAAATACTTTGATAAAAATTTTTATTTTTGGAACGTGTTTGCATATTTTTTCTGCTCATATTTATTCTTCTTTGCATTTTATATGCGCATTAAAACAGCGAGTGATTTGCCGGTTTTATTTTCATGATTTGTCCCCATTGAGGATTTTGAATATACGATGCTCGGTGATCATTTAAAATGTCTGGTCTAGATCGTGCGAATACAGTTCTAGTGCTTTAGTATACGATCTAATATCAGTGTCTTCACTTGTCTCAATAAGACATTCCAATAAAAAAGTTGTGGACTCTTTAAAGCGTTTTAAATTATAGAGTGTCATCCCCTTGAAAACTTTTAAAGCATTATTTGTTGGAAATAATTCCGTACCTTTTGATAAAATATCTAATGATTCATCATAAGAACCTATTGATCGTAGAGTACTACCTAAACCTAAGTAGGCGTTTTCTAAATCGACAGATTCTAGCCCATTGTTATTAATGGCTGCATAGTAGTGAGAGACAGCTTCTCTTTCTTGCCCAAGAATATCGAAGCTCCAAGCATATTGATATTGAATATAGGCATCAAGCGGATATTTTGCATCTAATTTTTTTAAGATACGGTTGGATGCCTTAAATTTTTTGTTGATTTTTCTCTGCGCAAGTACACCAAATAGGATGAGACTAGTAATAGTTATTTTGATTTAAGACTGATGAGAAAAGAATCACGAAAAGTAAAAAGTATAGTACTAATATAGCGATTGTCAGAATAAACCGTACCAATCCAGCACGATTCCATGTGGCCTGGACAGCTTTAAATGTCTCCACGTCTGTGTAATCACCTTTTTATCAAGCCCATTCATTACCTTTAAATCCAGAAACAAAGATCCAAATGAAATTAAATAAAGGGATTAGGCAGAGTAAAGGTAAATAAGTTTTGTTACCAATTCCCCAAAATATGTTATACATGAAGGCGCCCCAGTGCCAACCTTTAATCTCAACAGGTACAATTTTGCCATTCTCATCTATAATCATTCTCCCAATTCTTTTAAGAGTCCTACATGTTAACTTCTTTATGTATGCACTCAAGGAGTGCTTTTATTTTTTATTGTTGCCTGGCATACCAGTCTTCTTGGAAAATTGCATAATAGTCTATATCAACCCATTTGCCGTTGTAAAAAACTTCATTTTTGGCTGAGCCTTCTTTGACGAATCCCGCTTTAGTGTAGGCCTTTACAGCGCCAACATTGAAAGGGTATACTGAGAGCTTAATTTTGTGCATATTGAGATTATTAAAACCGTAACTCAATATTAAAGACAGCGCTTCGGTGCCATATCCCTTTGATCGGTCTTCCTTTTTGGGAAACCAATGCCAAGTTCGCAGGAATGATTGCGTACGCTAATGTCAAATAGATCGACAAAGCCAACTAAACTATCATCGCTAACTTTTCGAATAGTAAATTCAACATTTTCGTAGCTGTTGGAAGCATTCCTAAAGATTTTCTCCCAGTCTTCCGCCGTGTAAGGGTGAATCATATCACTAGCTAATGGCGCTATAAAATCTTCGTCCCATTGCCAACTAGCTAATTTTTTTCCATCTTCTTCGTGGTAATGTGACAGTTTTACATTGTTACCTATAAACATGTTTTTCTCTTTTCTTTAATATGCATTAGTCATATTTCTATAAACAATTAAAGAGATATGCAACCTAGTTCATCTCACTTGCAGTCATCATGCAACTCCGTTGATACATCTTTTATCGTGGATAAGTATTTGCACGTTAGTATTTGGAACGATTTACTTTGTTTATATCGTATCAAATGGTGCAGAGACACAAATACTCTTAGAAAAATCTTAAATAAATATTAACCTGATGCAAATTACGCGAATAACAATAAAATCTGATGTTTCCTTACCAAATCTGTATAATAAATACAATAGGAGTGAATCGCAATGAATAAAATTTTAAAAGATCAGTTTATGATTGATCAATTATCTGATAATCAGAAAGAAACCATTACAAATATAAATAGTTACATCAATGATAGTATTAAAGGGAATCAGCATGCTGTGGCGGTTATTCAAGGGGCTGCCGGCACTGGTAAGTCAGTCGTTTTAATGAATTTAGTTACAAAATATATGACGGATAAACGTTATAAAACCGCTTTAGTTGTTAACCATCCCGAATTATTTAAAGCTTATCAAGATCTGGCCCATGATATTCCTGGCATGAAAGAAAAGGATATCTTGCGTCCCACAGCACTCATTAATCGTGCCCAGAAAAACAATTGGAAATATGATGTTATTTTCGTAGATGAGGCACATTTATTATATTCAAAACCAGAGCCTTATGCGCACTATCGAGGTGAGAATCAGCTTACAGATTTAATGAACTTAGCCAAAATTGTGGTGGTCGTCTATGACTTTGCACAAGTTTTTCAGTCTAAAATGTACTGGTCACAAGACCTATTACGTCAGACAGTTGGTAACCATCCATACCGACAATTTGACATGGATTTTCAATATCGTATGGTAGCGAGTTCAGAACAAGTACAATGGATGGATGACTTAACAGCACAAAAGCCAATGATGTCTTTTCCTCGTAATAGTGATTTTGACTTTAAAGTATTCTCAACAGCAGGGGATTTGTATGAGGAAATTAAATCTAAAAATCGCGAAGTTGGGTTGAGTCGTGTAGTCGCAACCTCTGGTTTTCCGCGTATTGATGGGCGCCATAATGTTGAAATGGACACCTTTTCTTTACCGTGGGATGAATGGGATCCGCAGCGTACGCACTGGGCTAAACGTGAGTCGTCTATTACACAAGTAGGTACAATTTACACGTTACAAGGATTCGATTTAAATTACGTGGGCATGATTATTGGGCCATCATTTGGCTATGATGACAAAACGGATAGCATGACTATTTTGCCAGAAAAATACTCACATAAAGAGATTTTTAAGAAGCGCAAAGACATTAAATTTACAAGCAAAGAATATCAGGATTTTATTGCTAATGTTTTGAATGTCTTAATTAAACGTGGCAAATACGGTTTGTATTTAACAGCTTATGATGATCAACTAAGGCAACGGTTAGTTGATTTGTATCAAAATGAACGTTAAACTGTAACAACAAAAAAGCCATGGTAACAGTATATGTTATCATGGCTTTTTTTATTTAATCAATACTAATTTTTTCCACTTACGAATCTTGGTTCTAAAAGTTTTGAAAGGTGCTACCGAATTGATGTGGATCCATTTCCATACTGGCCATTGGGCAGGGGTAGTTGCCCAATGTCGTTTATTGGGTTCAAATAAAATAGCATCGGGTAAAGAACTTACCAGCTCACAAAGTTCATCAACACGTCTATTGAGTAAATTTATTTGTTCTTCAAGGGAAAGATCAGCATAAGTATCATAAAATGATTGGTAGAGTCCGCCTAAGTCATTCCATTTATAACCCTTTGCTGGTACAAAGACATCTTTACCAGCTATTTCGTCTTTTTCCCAGTTCAAAAGGGCGGTAATCCATCCTAACTGGTAGGAAATATTTTCGCTTGGTGTGCGATCAACATCTTGTATCCGTTTATGGCTCAGCGAATTTGGAATGTTTGCAAATTCATCAATATATTTTTTATAACTAGTTTTGATGGCTTCATTTAATTCAGCCTTGCTTTCATATGTTTTCATTGGATACCGTTCTTTCTAAAGCATGTGTATTATTTGAGCAACCTGATTCAACGTTTGTTTTAGATATACAAACGTAAGATACCTCTATTTCCAAATATATGCGATGCCATATTGTCAACACATTTTAACGCGAATAAGTTTTTGCACGACCGCACTCTAGCACATTCTAATGATACCAAATATAGTAATAAATGAAAATATATTAATTTAATATATTGTTAACCTACCGATTGTTGAAAACTGTATTAACAAATAATGTGACTTATAATGAAAGCAGATACAAGAAAACTCTGAGTACGTGATGTCGCATTTAACTTTAAGAGTACTTAGTCAGTTTTCTATCGTAAAACATGTTGTGAAGGAGTTTATTACAGTACGAAATAATTGAAGGAGGAATCGATGTATGGTGTATAGTGATGATGCGGTCAGAAAAGCTGGGATCAAATATCTTTTGATCAAAATGATGTTCATTATGTTGTTTGTTAGTGGTGTATGTTGTATTAATAGCAAGGTTATCCATGCTGATGCAGTACCTCAGCCGTCTCTCAAAATAAAAGACGGTGTGTTGTATGGTTTTTCGGATAATTCATCACAACATACAGGTGCAAAGGTTGTGATTCCGAATAATGTTACCAGTATTGCTAACACTGCTTTTTACAATCAAGGCATTACGAGTGTTGATTTTAGTTTAGCCAATAACCTAAAATCTATCGGAGATTATGCGTTTGCTAAAAATTCTTTAACAACTGTGCAGTATCCTAATCTAAATGATAATAACTTGGGATGGTATATTTTCTATGACAACCCAATCAGCTCAATTACATTTGCTAGTGGTGTAACACATATTAACGATGGTGCTTTTGCCAAAAATCCTAATTTGACATCGGTCACTTTTCCAGCAACAATTAAATCAATTGGTGATTGGACTTTTGCTGGTGATCACTTAAAGATGGTTGATCTAACAACGATACAAAATACGAATAACCTAAGTGTTGGATCTGGGGCCTTCTATGGAAATCAAGCCTCAAATGTTAGGGTGTTACCCAATAACGTATTAGATAGTAGCGGTAATCATCCTGTTCGCTGGTATGGTTATGAAGCTTTTGGGCAAAATACTGGACAAGCTGATGCTGTTGCTAAGCAATATGCATTAAAGCATCAGTTTTATGGAAAAGGGGTATCAGGTAGCATAAATGACCCACAAAGTTTTACTTACGATCGCAATAATCCAACAGTAGTGACTGGTGTCAAATCAGGGGTCGCTACATTGGGTAAAACGATTGTTATTCCAACGAATGTTACAAAAGTTTCTGATAATGCGTTTAAATCATTAGGCCTCACGGGTGTGGATTTCTCCAAAGCAATAAATCTGAAACAGATTGGTAATTTTGCCTTCTACGACAATCAAATTTCCAATACATTAACTTTACCAAGCAGCTTAGATGCTGATATATCAGGCATTGGCTGGTACGCGTTTGCATCAAATAATATTGCAAACGTTAATCTACCAAATAATAGTCTGACAGCATTAAATGATTTTGTGTTTGCTAGTAACCAGCTTACTAGCGTTGACTTGCCAACCACTTTGAAAACAATGGGGGATGGTACCTTCATTGATAATCAAATGACAAATATTATATTACCGGCTAATATCCAGAGAGTTGGTTCTGGGTGTTTCGCTGGTAACTTAATTAGCAGTACACGTACAACAGAATTAACCAATACAATTAATAGTACAAATTCTGAAAAAAATTTTTCAGCTGTATTATATCCTTTTGGCATAACTAACACAGGTCAGCCGCAAGCAACTAGCACAATTAAAAATCGTTTTGTAGAAATGAATGATGGTACGTGGAAGTACTTAGACGGTAATGGTGTACCTGTAATAGGTAAACAAATTATTGATGGACATACCTACTATTTTAAATCCGATGGTACACAAGTAAAGGGCTATTCTATCAAATTCAAGGACGGTAGTGTTCACTATTTTGATTCGAATAGCGGCTATATGTTGAACTAAAATGCAATCGCTCACTATTGTGTTTTGATAATTCCAACAATATCAATATAAAACAAAGAGAATATGTGACTAGCATATTCTCTTTGTTTTATTAAATTTAGTGTCAGTAGCACTTTAGGAAAAGTGGTTGAGACTTGATTTTATGTTATAAAAATTATTTTACCTGGTAAGCAGCCAGTATACGACTCCTAATCAAAATTTCAGCAATTTCAGCTGGAGATTCAGGGTCATCTTTTTCTAGCCAATGGCCAATAATACTAATGAGAGAACTAATTAATAAGTCATGTGTATAGTCACTGGGAATAACTTCGTTACCATCTTTAAAAATATTTTTGTAATGTGAGTCAATTTGGTCATCAATCAAATGGCGCAACTTATAAACAAATTGTGAATCACCGTTTTGAGAAAGAAGTGTCTTAAGTGTAAAACGGTTTTTATCGAGAAAATCAAAAGACTGAATGAAACTGCGATACGGTGAATAGGTATCTAACTCAGCAGATAATTTATTATTATCAACATCGTCTAGCCAAGAGATTGTCTTATCTATATTAATTTGCATGAGTTTTTCCATGTTAGTTAATAAGTAGGTCTCAATTTTTTCTAAGACATCGTATTTATCAAGATAGTAAATATAAAAAGTACCACGACTTAGCTTTGCTGTTCGTGTGATGTTGGAGACAGTTAAGTTGTTGAAACCTTTTTCGCTCACTAACTTCACGAAAGCATCCATAATTCGTTGCTGTGTTAATCTATTTTTTTCCTGCCGATTCATAATAATCTCCTCATAAAATTAGACAAATCCCTTAGCATTTGTACATTGATTTATATATAACCAATGCTAATATAAACTATAGCTACAAAAAAAGCAACACGTTGTTAAAAAAGGGGAGTAATATGCTCGGAATAGAATGGAAAAAAATATGGAAAAATAAATTTATGGTGGTTGTTTTAATTGCTATTGTATTGATTCCGTCAATTTATGCGGTTGGGTTTCTTAAATCGATGTGGGATCCTTATGGCAAAATAAAAGATTTGCCCGTGGCAGTTATTAATGAGGACAAATCAGTACATTACCAAGGCAAGGAGTTAGCAGTGGGATCTAAGCTAAAAGATAACTTAGCAGATTCAGATGCAATGAAGTTTAGTTTCCCATCCCAAAAAGAAGCTAAAAAAGGATTGTCCGATGGTAAGTACTATATGGTCATGACAATCCCAAAGAATTTTTCGGAAAATGCGACGACATTACTGGATGCACATCCCAAAAAGATGTTAATTCACTATACAACGAGTTCAGGGCATAGTTTTATCGCTGGAAAGTTTTCAAAATCAGCAGCTGAAAGCATTACGAACTCAATTTCACAACAAGTAACAAAGACTTATGCTGAGACTTTGTTTAAACAAATTAAAACGTTAGGCAATGGTATGGGTACAGCAGCTAACGGTAATAAAAAGTTAGTTGATGGAACAGAACAATTACAATCTGGGAATCAGACAATTACAACCAATTTACAGACACTTGCTTCAAGCGGTTTGACTTTCAGTAATGGTACGACTACACTGACAGATGGATTATCACAATACTTTAATGGTGTGAGCCAACTTGATGCAGGAAGCTCAAAAGTAACTGCTGGTTTGGGACAATTAGGTGAAAAAATGCCCACGCTTAGTAATGGTGTTTCACAGTTGTCTACTGGATCATCGAGTTTAAATAGTGGTCTGCAGCAATATACAGCAGGTGTGAGTCAAATAAATACCGGCGTTAATTCGCTTAATACTGGCGCACAAAAATTAGCGCAAGGTAGTGGTAATTTGGCTACTGGTGTGAATAAACTAACGAACGGGTCGAGTTCTTTGACCAAAGGTGTTAGTGCATACACAACTGGAACAGACGAGGCATATAAAGGAAGCCAAAAAGTTTCCGATGGCTTGGTACAAATGAATGAAGCTTTAAATAGTGACGACGCTAAAAATAAAATGACGCAGTTACAGACAGGGCTACAAAGTTTTCAGACAGGTTTGAACCAGTTGAATACCTCGTTAGACAACAGTAATCAAAATTCTGAGCAAATTACTAAATTAACCAGTAATATGAGTAGTCTTGCAACAAACGTTACTACGATTAGTAATTACATCAATGGTACGCAAAGTAAAATCGAATCTGTGGCTAAGACACAAAAGTTAACTGACACGCAAGTCAGTGCATTAGAAACAGCATTATTACCAACAGATGACATTAACAATTCACTGAAATCAGCAACAACTAATCTAAGTGAATTACAAACTAGCTTAAATGCATTAATCAAATCTAGTAATACGAATATGTCACAGTTGAAGTCAGCGGTGAATACACTAAACACTAGTTATGGAACTAGTGATGATACAAAAACTTTGTATGGTGGTATTAGTAGTTTGGTTGGTTCACTTAATAAAGTCGGTGATTCAACTGCACAATTAAGTAGTGGCGCAACAAAATTGACTAGTGGGCTGTCACAATTAAGCGGGAAATCAGAACAGTTAGTTAGTGGTTCAACACAATTACAAGAGGGGCTTGAACAACTGAATACGAATGTACCATCACTCACTAGTGGTATTGAAAGTTTAGCTAATGGTAGTTCTAAGTTAAGCAATGGTACCCAAAAACTGTCACAAAATAGTGACAAGTTAAATGCTGGATCCCAGAAACTCAGCACCGGCCTATCATCACTAAATGAAAAGATGCCTGCTTTAGGTTCAGCGACCTCAAAGTTGTCATCTGGAAGTGGTCAGTTAACAGCAGGTTTGGACAAATTAACTGCTAATAATAGTAAGTTGCTAAGTGGCTCGACTCAATTAGCTAATGGCGCGACAAAGATAGCAGATGGCAGTGCCAAGTTGGCTGATGGGTCAGCAAAACTTGGTGATGGCCTGACGAAAGTTAAAGATGGGAATGAAACGCTCGCTGACAAGCTAGGTCAAGCAAACAACAAAGTTAATAAAATCAACTCAAATCGATTAACGTATAATCAATTAGCTACCCCAGCAAGCACCAAGCATGTGGAAAAAGATGAAGTTCCCAATAATGGTACAGCTATGGCACCTTATATGTTGTCAGTGGCACTGTTTGTTGGTGCTGTTGCCTTTAACCTGATGTTTGATTTAGTGACACCTATAAAGTATCCTAAAAAAGCTATTAGTTGGTGGGCAAGCAAAATGTCTGTGCTTTATCCATTCGCATTTTTGCAAGCAGCAATTATGTATTTTGTTTCTATTAGTATCATTGGCATCAAACCAGTTCACTATACTGCCACTTTTTGGGTACTGATTCTTGTATCATTTACTTTCATTAACGTCGTAACATCCCTTAATTTATGGTTTGGTAAAGTCGGTTCATTCCTGGCAATGATTTTGATGGTTGTCCAGTTGGGCGGTTCCGCAGGAACATATCCAATTCAATTGTCAAATGGTTTCTTTGAAGCCATACACCCATATTTGCCGATGACTTATTCGGTCAATGCATTACGAGAAACGTTGATGATTGGTGGATCCGCTAAAAGTGATGTAATGATTATGTTTGGCATATTTGTTGCCTTTACATTGATTATGATTGGTTTCTATATGTTCAAACAATTAAAAATCAAGAAAATTAATTATAAACACAGTTAATATTTAAAAAAGGAAATTATGAGTATACTCAGTGATGAAATAAATAAACGTATCCAAAATTGCCAAAGGCTCCTGCAAGAAAAAGGGTTGAGTGCATACGTAATAACAGATGTAGAAGACATATGGTATCTGACAAATATTGATTATAGTCCCGAACAACGACCATTTTTCTTAATCATTTATCCAGATAAAAAACCTTTGATGTTGGTACCAAAATTAGAAGAATCACACATTGATGTTGACTATTTTGATTACGAAATTCAAACATATTTTGATGTTACGTCTGAAGCTGGTCAAAACTGGTACGAGATGGTAACAAAAATCTTTGAAGGGTTGGATAAAATTGGTATCGAAAATAATGCGCTTTTAGAAATAATTACCAAGACACCGATAATAGATTGGCAACCAAATAATATCATCAAAAAGTTACGCGAAATAAAAAGCGCTTATGAAATTGACAAAATTTCAACAACTGCAAAAGTATGTAGTCAAGTTGTTCGTGCAACGTTAAACCAAGTGAATAAAGACGCCAAAGTGATAGACCTTTATAATCTCCCGTTTAAAGTAGTGGGTAAAGAAATCACAGATAATTTCAGTCTCACGAACAGAGTAACAAACGGTGTATGGCCATCGAATTATAGTTTCATGCCCCATAGCATTCCTGATGTTTCGGGAACAGTTGATCATGGGCCAAATGTTAATGTCGCCGTGTTTAGATTGGCAGGCTATGCCGCCGAATGTGAACGTACTTTCTTTATGGAGAAACCAACAAAAGAAGAAGAAACACGCTTTAATCAAATGATGACAGCTAGGAATATAATGCTCGATATGTTACGACCGGGTGTTAAGGCATCTGAAGTAGAGGCAAAAGTACGAGATTACCTCATTGATCAGCGGCTCAAGGATAACATTCTTCATCGACCTGGTCATGGTATCGGATTAAATAACCATGAAGAGCCAACATTATCATTAGGTAATGATACAGTTTTGAAAGAGAATATGGTTGTTTCAGTAGAGCCCGCAATTTATTTCGAAGGTCAAGGTGGCTATCGACATTCAGATACGGTGTTGATAACTAGCGATGGTTATAAATTACTAACAAACGCACCGGTTACTTTGGAAGAATTAACCATCGAAAATTAATAAAAAGAGTGTTCCACTCACATTGAGTGGAACACTCTTTTTTGTCTATTATTGTATTGAAACATCCTCATATCAATATGTTAAAGATTACATAGCAAGTTGTTTTACACTAGTTACCTATGCAAGTTTGGATAGTTTGAGTGGTTACTTAGGTTTTTGTTTGGATACAATGTTAAAAGAAGAGCGATAGATACGGTTGATAGTATTAATAAGGAATTGTCAGTGTGGAAAATACAGGGAATTTTGCGATGACTAATTATTTTAGCAATTATGTTTTTATTTGTTATCAATGTACTAACATATTGGTGAGCGACACAGCAGAGTAGAGATAATACTGTAAAACTTTGATGACTATTAGATATTCTTCAAAAATATTTTCTATGCAAAGTGCTTTTGTTTTTTTGTTTCCTATTTATCGAGATAAAGGTATACTATTAGTATGCACATTTTATCAGAAAGGTATCAGACGATGAGTGAGAGCGGGAAAATAGAATTCAAAACATTAACAAGTATTCTTAAGCAACTTGATATTAGTAAAGCTACCTATTATAGGAGAGCTAAAGCCTGGAACATCAATCCTAGTCAGCGTGAATTCACACAGGAAGAGTTAAAAAATCTCGAGTCAATGCCTGAAGCTACCGATAATAATCATTCTGATGCCGTTTCAGAAAGTGTCAAGACTTTATCAGAGCAACTCAAGACAAAAGATGAGCAAATTAAACAACTTCATAAATTGCTCGATCAACAACAAACGCTCTCACTTGATTTACAGCACAAGATCGACGTCAAAGAACAGCAGTATCTTGAAGTTTCAGATACTTCTGAGTTTGTATCAGAAATCGATAATTTGAAAACCGAGTTGCAAAAAGAAAAGTCAAAAAGTTTTTGGGCAAAAATCTTGAAAAAATAAACGCAACCTACTTAACGCCTGTTATCAAGGTATAGGATTTGACCTACGCAATCTGTGTTTGCGCATTTTTACGTTGTAGATTGCTATTTTCACGAATTTAATTGCTATCGTTTTACAAGATTCTGTTGAATAATTGAGGTATTAAATATACTTAGGAGAGTAAATGATGCAGATACAGTTTCCAACACAGTTAAAAAAATTACGTACTAATTTGGGTATGTCTCAAGAGGATGTTGCTGGGAAATTGTACATATCACGTCAAGCGGTTTCTCGTTGGGAGTCTGGAGATGCAACACCGGATATGAGCAACTTAGTTAAGTTGGCTGAAATATTTGATTGCTCGCTTGATACGATTGTTTTAGGCATTAAGCCAAAAGAAGACGATGCCGAGGATAAAATAGATAAAAACGAATTTATATATGATCCACGTAAGGGGAAATATATTCGTAGAAGAAGCGAGCAAATGAATTTTTGGGAGTTCGCAGCGGATTATTGGTGGGTAGCGATATACTATTAGGTCTTATTGGTGGTACGATTCCGGATATTATTCGAGCATTTAAATGATTTTGCAGCATTTTTTTCTTATTTACTATGGTTATTTATGGATTAGTCAATACCTCAAGCTAAATCATCACATATTGATTGTTCTTAATACAGTACGATTCATACTTGGAAAGGCAATAGTTATTGTAATAGCAACTTAAATGTATTGTTTAGTAAAAGGCACACAATTTCTAATAAAGATTTGTGTGCCTTTTACTATATAAGATAATCTATTTTAATGGTGTTTCATAAGGAACAATTGCTGTTGTTAATCCGACATTACTTGCAAAAATGAAGTTTAAATTATCGAGATTTTGCAGATGTTCAGTTCTACCAGTGACAATAACACCATTGAATTTTGCGGTACTTAGGTTTGAAGATAATTGTGATTTAATTGATGTGATATAGCTTTTATCGGAAATGTGCGACGCTAACGGTAAAGATATCGAATCAGTTAACGCTTGTTTCAATCCCTTGTAGCCAGTGTAGGTATTGTTTTTTGTACTACCTTCCTGCAAAGAACCTTTCCCATCATCGCTAGCATTCAAACCGATATAATTACCGGCACTTGCTATTGTTGATGTATTACTATTTCCGAAACCTACCCAATAGTAATTAATCATGACATTATCTGGAAGCATTTTTTTTATTTCACTATAAGAATAAGGTTTATCAAATGTTAAAGCTACTTCTGCTAATGTGTTTTTCATTGTAGATAATGTTTTTGCTTCATGCGTCGGTGATGTATACAATGAAATTTTTTTTGAATTTTTATGTATTGACTTAGCAGAACGGCTGAAAAACATTGGCTCTTTTTCTTGTGTTTTCGAATTTTTGGCAATAATTGAGGGGGTGTCATTATAAACATCAATGTTATTGTGGGAGAGATTTTGTGTTCCAAATAGACCGATTTGTACAGTTTTTTCCGGATAATAAATATGGTAACCATCAATATTTTTAAATCGGGTTTCAGTTATTGTTGATTTTGTCCATGCGTTGGAAGTAGTATGTTGATTATTTGTGAATATATTTGGTGAAAAGGCGATATTTTCGATGGTTAGTTTTTGATTTTGTAATTCTAATTGTCTATTCATAGTATGGGCTACAAATAAATTTGCGCCAACAAGAATGATAAAAAACACGGTAATTGTAGATAAAGAACTAATAAGTATACCTTTGAGTATATTTCTTTTTTTGGTTTTTTTGATTAATTGTTCAAATGTTTGATTATCATTCATTTTTATATTTCTCCAATAATTTTTTGAGATACATTCTCGTTCTAAATAAATCAATTTTAATTTTAGCCTGGCTAAAACGTAGTTCCTTAGCAATGAATTGAATACTGCGCTGTTCATCGTATTTTAGATAAATGAGCTGTAATTGATAATGGTTGAGTTGATGAAGTACTTCATAAGGTAGCTTATTATCATTTAACTTTGTATAGTCTGTGTTTGATGTTTCCGCATGGTTATATAGTTCATGCAGGATATTATCATATCTCCTATTTCGTCTATGTTTGTCATAAAATTTTGATAGCGCAACCTTATAAATCCATGGCCGTAGTTTATTCTCTTCTAAAACAATGCTTGTTTCGATTAACTTGATCATTACGTCTTGAGCGATATCTTCGGCGTCCTGTAGCCTAGCGCCTTTTTTGACTAAAAATCGGACAACCTCTTGTGCAATATTTAGTACGATGTTTTCATACTGATTAATCTCCATTATTTTCTCCTGTTATATATATAACGAATAAGGGGACAATTGGTTACAAAATAGGGTTAATTAATTATTTTTTGGTGGAAAAGATTGAAAACATAAAAAGCTTCTATATAAACGCATAACTGATTAAACAGTCAGTATTTATATAGAAGCTTTTTGTATTTTAAGCTAACGAAAAATGACCCAAGCAATTAGAACCATACAGGTAATAACAGGGCAGACATCGCGATACCGTCGTAAACGGCAGCATCTTTTTTGATTTGATGATGAAGTTTGATGGCTGCTTCGGGCAATTGAGTTTTTGTTATCCAATAGTATTGAACAAGAGATTTAACCATTTTAGTAGCCACTAAGCCGGTATCTTGCGTTTTAGTTAACTCCTGTGCGTAATTGAAAATCATTTCTCGTAATTCTGGTTGATTTTTAACATCTTCGTCAGAAAAGGCGACACTCATTTGATCCAGCATGGTTTCAACTTTTTCATCTTTTTGCATAGTTTTAAAATCCCCCTCAATTAGTAAATGTTGTTTAATTAATGTTATTATTACGCTAAAGTGTGTTTCTGTCAATAATCTCATTTTCAAAGACGACACTTTGGTAGGGTTATGAGATAATAAAGTACAGATTGATTCAGAAGTATTGGAGAATAGAATGATTATTAGAACAGCAACGCTAAATGACTTGAATCATGTGACGAAATTGACATATGATGCTTTCCGTGATTATCCGCTATTTAATGTCTCAACTGAAAAATCTCAATCACAGCAAGCACTATATTGGCTAATGTATTTAAATACATTAGCCAATATTAGGTGTGAAGATTGTTTCGTTTGTGTTGAAGAGTCAGAGATAGTCGCTTCCTTTATTTTGAAAGCACCATACCACCACCATATTGGCATTTGGACGTATTTTAAAATCGGTGGATGGCGACTACCTTTTAAGTGCTCTCCTAAAATTGCTAGACGAATCATGCGAAATCTATCTCAATCAGATAATATCATGCCAAAAGAATTTGAAAGTTTTTGGTACGTAGATACATTGGTTGTTTCACCAAAACATCAAGGCCAGAAAATAGGATCAAGAACGATATCACAAATTATTGATATGGTTGAAAAAAGAGACGGTAAAGCGATATGTTTGATTACTAACACAGCAATTAACAGTGTTTTTTATCAGAAAAATGGCTTTAATGAAATTAATAAGTTGTCTTTTACTTCATTCGGACAAGTCAATGATACTTGGGTATTTAAGTATGAGTACCCAAGTAGATAGCAAAATCTTGTTTGAGTGATAGTAAAAAACCGCTATGATTTGTTATCATAGCAGTTTTTAATGGTGATGACTTTAGTTTAGGGAAGAGCGGCTTTCAACAAAATGTGCTGTTAATAAACGACTCGCCATAAAGATGATAAGACCGACTAATATGCTTGATACAGTGACATCGCTGAGCCAATGTGCGCCGATTCGAACGCGACTGAGGCCGGTGAGAATACCCATTGTAATCCCTAAAAATGTCATTTTCTTTTGCAAACTAATATTTTCTCGAGGAACAAAGAAGGTTAAGTATAAAAATAGCCAGCCGGACATTGTGTGTCCTGACGGGAATGAGTTGTGGCCGTTCACACCATTCAAATGGTACCAAGGTGTGAATTCGCTCATTGTATCACCTGCTACACTTGTCATTTCATATGGTCGAAAACGCCCCCACAATGACTTCATTTCTCCAATTGTTGTTTGTGCAATAAAAACAACGGCAATACCGATGAGAGCAGCATTGATTAAATAACTAATATCTGAGTCATTTTTACCGTTAATCCAGTTGAAAAACAGTATAGATAATAGTACGGTCAGGATAAACGCTGCGCTCCAACGAAGGGGTTCAGGATAGTTTGCCACTGCAGACGTATTGTTTGCCATGCCCATGGGAAGTCCTTTTGATAAGTTATTGAGCATGGAATATGTGTAACTTAGCATATCTTGCAAAATCGCCAGCATTTGGTTAAAAGCAAATACTAAAGCACTACCGGTCATAGCATATTTCAAGATATTTCCCCGAACACGACGCCATGTACCCCATGCAATGATTTCAAAAGCAGTGAATAAAACAATTCCTGCACCTTGGTCAGCATAGTTTTGGAAAATATTACCAAATATAGAATTCTGGTTCATAATTGCAGAACTGACATTTTTATCAAAAAATGTGGCGAACAATAAAGTCGCGAGTCCAATACTAAGTAGGACAGTAAGCACTTTATGTTCACTTGCTGTAGTTTTAAATGAATTTTCATTGTTATCCAATAGTTTAATGTTAGTTGGTCTAGTAGCCCATTGCATCATATTTTCTCCTTCAAATTAACATCTTTAGTATATTTGATAGATATTGTTATACCGTCAAGGTTGTGTAAAGCATACTTAAAGTGCGTATTTGTAGTATAAAAAGTTATAGTTCAGTAGTTTTTAATGAACAGAAAATCAGTTTTTCCAATAATTTTCTAGTGTCCATCATATTTTTTGATTCATCGGTTTCATGTACTGTCTCTAATATATAAATTAGTGTGTCAATTGAATGATGCTTTCTTTTATCTATCGAAAGTGATATGCGATATTTTATTTGAATGGGCATCGTACTTTCATTAGTCATTTTACTGTTCATTTGAAATCACTAAGCGTATAATTATTACATTGAAATCAAGAGAGTGAGACGCATTTTGAACGATAAAATTAAACAAGTTGAAACGCAGTATTTAAACAAAACCCTCAAGAAAATGAAAAAATCATTGATAGATACCGAATCCGAGATAAAGCGTTCTAATCGGAATATTAATGATGTATCAAAAAGCTGGGGGGATGTACGTTTAAAAACAGACACCTATTCTGGCATTGTCGAGACAGCCATGTCAGTACGTCAGCAGCAACAAATGCTTGCTGAACGTGAAAGTTCAAAAACACGAGCAGAAGCAAGATTTGAAATATTAACAAAGCAAATTAAAAAACCTTATTTTGCGCGTATAGATTTTAGTGAATCAGTCAGTGAGAGTGGTGAGGCAGAGACAATTTATATTGGGCTTGGCTCTTTTAGCGATGATGAGAACAATTATTATGTCTATGATTGGCGTGCACCAGTAGCTTCGATTTACTATGATGGTGGTATTGGGGATGTTGAATATTTGACGCCTGATGGCTCACAAAAAGCGCATGTAACGCTAAAACGACAATTTCAAATTGAAGAAGGTGTTATTGTAACCTTGTTTGATACAGAAGAAGCTATTGGCGATGCGATGCTGATGAATGCTTTGAATGGTGAGTCATCAACAAAAATGAAATCCATCGTTACAACCATTCAAAAAGAACAAAATAAAATTATTCGTAATACGAATGCTGATTTATTATTTGTTCAAGGTGCCGCTGGTTCAGGTAAAACAGCGGCAGTTTTGCAACGTATTGCCTATTTGCTATATCGTTACCGTGGCAAGTTAACGAGTGGGCAAGTCATTTTGTTTAGTCCTAACCAGTTATTTAATGATTATATTGATCAGGTTTTGCCAGAGTTAGGTGAGCAAAATATGGTACAGATGACGTTCTACCAGTATGCATCGCGTCGTTTACCTAAAATTGCGGTTGAAACAATGCAAGAACGTTTTGAAGTTGATAAAGCCGATAGCAAAATTGCTCTTGCTAAGGGAAGCTTAATGATGTTCAAAGCTGTCGCGGTATATGCTGACAGTTTGAATCGTGGGGGAATGAAATTACGAAGTATCGTGTTTCGTGATGAACCATTGATTCCTAAGGAACGTATTGCTGAAATTTATTATCAATACAATGAGAACTATAAACTCAGCCAACGTTTGGAAGCCACACGAGATACATTAATGCGAATATTGAGTAGTCGCCTTGGCACAGAAATGCGTAAAGATTGGGTTGATCTTGAAATTGAGAATTTGTCGAAGCAAGAATATGATGAACTAGTTGGTGCTGGTCGTGTACGCATGGGGGATAATGAAGAGGCTGATGCTGCGGCTGTTACACGACGTACGCAACTTGGTCAAGGTGAGCAAGAACGTGAGTTTTCTAGTGAAAAAGCTGAAAGAAAGTTCTTGGCTAAACAAATCGTCACGCGTGCCTTAAAACCTTTGGCACAACAAATTAGGCGTAGTCGCTTTTTAAATATCAATGCACAATTTGTGGACTTTTTACGTGAAGCGCATAAATACATCGATTTATCTGCATTTGGCATCTCAAACAATGAGTGGCGTGAACACGTTGAGCAAGTGATCAGTAATTTAAAGAATCATCAAATGTCTCTCGCTGATACAACGATCTATTTATATCTTTATGATTTAATCACAGGAAAACATGGTGAACGTGATATTCGTTTTTTGTTTATTGATGAGATTCAAGACTATACACCATTCCAGCTTGCCTTCTTGAAGTTTAGTTTTCCATTGGCTAAGTTCACGGTCTTAGGAGATTTGAATCAAGCCATATTCACAAAGGATAATGCTAGTCATTTACAAGAAGACTTTGCGACCTTATTTGCGCCAGAGCGTGTTGAAAATGTTCAACTAACACAAACTTATCGTTCTACACAGCAAATTACAGACTTTACAAAAGAAATTTTGATAGACGGTCAAAACATTGATGCGTTTAATCGAGATGGTGAGAAACCGGTCGTTTATATTGGGCAAAACGATAATCAACTACTGGAGTTGCTAAAGAACCAATTACGTGAAAATACCGAAGAACAAGAATCGACAGCAATCATTACAAAAACATTGGCCGATGCAAAAGCTTTGTCACTCGCGCTTAATGACAAAAAAGTCACTTTGATTCAATCAGAAAATCAGCGGTTAGCTCCAGGTGTTATTATCGTGCCATCATATTTGGCTAAGGGACTAGAATTCGATGCCGTCATCATATGGCATGCAGATGAAACACGTTATAAGGAAGATAGTGAACGCCGTCTATTGTATACTGTGTCATCACGTGCTATGCATCGTCTGACAATTATTGCAGAGAGGGCTACAACACCGCTACTAAATAATGTGTCAAAAAACCTCTATGAGGTTCGATAATGATTAATCTAGATGAATTGATTAAAAGTAAATATGTTGCGCCATTTATGGTTATTGGTATCGCAGGATCTGTAGCCGTCGGTAAAAGCACATTTGCACATGATTTGGCTGACAAGCTTAGTCAGCAAAGTATTAAAACAACAGTTATCAGCACTGATGATTTTTTAATGTCTAATGCGATGCTCCATGAGCTTGGTCTATTTGATCAGAAAGGTTTTCCACAGACATACAATCTTGATTTGCTAGAAACAGTTATCACGCGTTTTCGTGCTGGGGAAAAGTCACTGGATATCCCAATTTATACACAGGAACTTGCGGATATTCATCCGAAAGAGACACAAACTATTGAGTTACCCAATATTCTAATTGTTGAGGGCGTTGTCGCTTTGCAGTTGCCACCCAAACATTTTGATTTGAAAATTTATTTAGATGCTGATTTGGTGGATATCAAAGAATGGTATCTATCTCGAACGCTTGAAGCCACAGCTTTAGCTAAGGATAATCCCTCTAGCTGGCGGTACAATTATGCCAAAATGCCAATCGATGAATTTACTCAGTTAGTGATGCAGGTTTGGGAAAATACTAATCAAAAAAACTTAGACCAGTATATTTTACCTACGAAAGCACTTGCTGATGTGATTGTTCATTTTGATAAACAACATCATATTTTTGATATAGAATTAAAATAACTGCCAATTATTGTCAACTATGTTGACAATTTTTTGTTAAAGCGTAAAATAAGCATTTGAAGTTAAATAGTATCAAAGTGTTTTCTGTAAAAAACAGGAAGCGAATGAAAGGATTTACACATGTCAAATACAATTACAGATACACATGGTAAAAGCGTCAATCGCTTAGCTATGATGTTTGTCTTATTGGTTGGTGTTTTCTCGGTGATGTTAATGCAGACCTCACTTGGAACAGCACAACCTGCTTTAATGAAGGCTTTTGATGTTAATGCCTCAACTGTGCAGTGGTTGACAACCATTTTCTTAATGGCTAACGGTATTATGGTGCCAGTTTCTGCTTTCTTAACGACAAGAATTCCGACAAAGACACTTTATTTATCAGCATTGAGCTTGTTTACAGCCGGAACTTTTTTGGCCTTTGTAACACCAACCAGTGCATTCTGGTTGCTGATGGTTGCACGTGTTTTACAAGCAATGGCAGTTGGTATTCTCATGCCTTTGATGCAGGTCGTATCTTTGACGCTGTTTGATGCAAATTCACGCGGAAAAGCCATGGGCTTGGGTGGTTTAGTTGTTGGTATGGCACCTGCTATCGGACCAACGTTATCAGGTTGGATTTTGGAGAAAGACCATACTTTTCTAGGTTTTACGTTACAAAATTCATGGCGTTCAATATTTCTAGTTGACTTACCAGTCGTCATTATTGTTATTATTGCCTCATTCTTTGTATTCCATGATGTTTTACCTACTAGGAATATTTCTCTTAATGTACGTTCACTAATGGAATCTACATTTGGGTTTGGCTTGTTACTATTCGGTTTTGCCATGGTGTCAACACATGGTTGGGGTGATATTGGTTGGGTTATTTTACCATTAGTAGCAGGTATTCTAATTATTGCAGAATTCATGTGGCATCAATCAAGAATGGATAAGCCATTCTTAGACATGTCAGTATTCAAAAACAGGCAGTTCACGATTACGACAATTTTGGTTTCTTTGGCTATGATGTCCATGATTGGGGTTGAAATGATTCTGCCAATCTTCTTGCAAAATATTCGTGGTATGACTCCTTTGCACTCAGGGTTGACATTATTACCAGGTGCATTGATGATGGGATTCATTTCACCATTAGCTGGTGCATTTTATGACAAGCATGGTGCTAAGCGCTTAGCTATTACTGGCTTTACCATTTTAATTATCGGTACACTACCATTGTTTTATATGACTGCTGATACCCCGTCAATCTATATCACAGCGCTTTACACATTGCGTATGTTTGGTATTGCCATGGTTATGATGCCGCTAACAGCATCAGCTATGGGGGCTTTGTCTCCAGAGACTGCTGCACAAGGAACAGCAGCTAACAATACAATGCGCCAAATAGCTTCATCTTTAGGAACAGCTATTCTGGCCTCAATGATGCAATCAGTAACAGATAATAATAAGCCGTCATCTGCTTTAAAAGGGCAAGATCCTTTAGAATGGGCACAAAAAATGATTGACGCGACATTGAAAGGTTTTCATGCATCATTTCTTTTGGCTGCAACCTTTTCAATTGTAGCTGTTATTATTGCATTTACATTGCACAGCGGTAAGGTAAACACACCATCAAAGATGGAGGCGTCAAAATGATTATTTTAATTATGGCAGCATTTGCACTGCTAGGCTTTTTAGCCAATATGATGTTAGAAAATCGTATTATTCGTTTACTAACTACTCTGATTATGTTTATCGGCTTAATTATTTCTGTGATTGGCATTGTCGCAAACATGCACGATCATTATGGTATGAAAACAGTTACGACGACCAAAAAAGAGCAAATTTATACGGCGGGTGATGTCAATCAAAGATTTGGTATGCTATTATATCAAGGAGTTGGAACGAATGGTAAAGAAAATGTTTATATTTATAAAACAAGTTCTTCCGATGCTAAGAAGAATTTCGTGGCAAAGCCAGATTTGAAAACAACTTCTAGACGAGAAAATATCGCTGGAAACAAAGCCTACAAGGTTACAAAAACAACACGTTGGGTTTATAAAAACAACACGTACAAGTTATTATTTGGAATTGCTGATAACAATAAAAGTTTGAAACATCGACGAATTATTTATCAAGTACCAAGTACCTGGATCGCCTTAACAACTACTCAAGCAAAATCGTTATCTACTAAAATGACACCTAAAACAGATGTTGAGAAAGTTGCTGCTGCTGAACAGCAAAAGAAATTAGCAGAGTTAGCTCAAAAAGATCCTGACAAGGCAGCGCAAGTGCAGATTGAGGCTGTTAAGGCAGCGCTAAATATTAAATAATTTCATCCTAGGATTTAATTTAAAATGCGTAATGCTTGCTAATTTTTATGGATGTGTTAAACTGTAAGAGTAATAAAAGTTTTTGATTTTGATTTGTTTTTCTCGGAAGGCGCTCAGTACCAATTATTTAAATTACGAACAATAAAACTTGGTGAGCACACCAAAGGAGAAACATATCATGGAAAAAGGCACAGTAAAGTGGTTTAACGGAGAAAAGGGTTACGGATTCATCACACGTGAAAGCGGCGAAGATGTATTTGCACACTTCTCAGCAATCCAAGGCGACGGTTTCAAGACTCTTGACGAAGGTCAAGCAGTTACATTTGATGTTGAAACTTCAGACCGCGGTTTGCAAGCAACAAACATCACAAAGGGTTAATTTCTTTTGGAACACACAACTTATATAGGTTGTGTGTTTTTTTGTGTCGTCAAAACGTGGTATAATATAATCGTTAAATTAAACACAAACTAAGGAGTTTAGCACACATGGCTAAGTTAGTATTAATCCGTCACGGTCAAAGTGAATGGAATGCATTAAACTTGTTTAATGGTTGGATTGACACAAAGTTGTCTGAAAAAGGTATTACCCAAGCCAAAGAAGCTGGTGACCTTTTAGCTGCTGAAGGTATTCAGTTTGACCAAGCATATACGTCAGTTTTGACACGTGCAATCCAAACATTGCACTTGGCTTTAGAAGAAGCAGGACAATTGTTTATTCCGGAAGCAAAGTCATGGCGCTTGAATGAGCGTCATTATGGTGCATTACAAGGTCAAAACAAAGCCGAAGCTGCTGAAAAGTGGGGTGACGAGCAAGTTCACATCTGGCGTCGATCATACGACGTTTTGCCACCATTGTTGGACTCATATGATGAAACAATGACAGTACAAGGCAATACTTACCCAGCATTTGACCGTCGTTATGCCGATGTACCTGAAGGTGAATTGCCATTGGGTGAAAACTTGAAGATTACTTTGGAGCGTGTACTACCTTTCTGGGAATCAGATATTTCAAAAGATTTAAAAGCTGGTAAAAACGTAGTTATTGCTGCTCACGGTAACTCATTGCGTGCATTGGTTAAGCATTTGGAAAATATTTCAGATGACGATATTTTGAATGTTGAAATTGCTAACGGACAACCATTGGTATATGATTTAGCTGATGATTTGTCAGTTGTATCAAAAAAGACATTAACTAAGTAATTTAATTTATAAAAGATATGCTGTTTCATAAATTGAGTAGTGTATCTTTTTTTCTGCAATCTTTCGACACTATTTTGAAATTTTGTTTATAATAAAAGAAGTATATTCTGCAGGAGAGACCCCCTTATGTCAAAAAATCAAAATAATGCGATTTATGATTTACATGATAAACCACCTTTTTTTACATGGTTAGGTTTATCATTGCAACATCTATTTTCTATGTTCGGTGCTACTGTCTTAGTACCACTACTCGTTGGCCTTAATCCTGGAGTAGCTCTGTTTACATCAGGAGTTGGCACACTGCTCCATTTACTGATTACACGCGGTAAAGTACCAGCTTATATGGGATCAAGCTTTGCTTTCATTATTCCCATGACGTCTTTGCTGAAGACAATTGGCTATCCAGCGGTAGCGCAAGGAATTATTTCCGTTGGGCTAGTCTATTTGATAGTTGCTTTCATAATAACTTTTACTGGTACTGCTTGGATTGAGTATATTTTTCCAGCTGAGGTCGTGGGACCAATAATCATGGTGATTGGTTTGAGCCTAGCTGGTTCTGCTGCTTCATCAGCAACTACTATGAATGGGCATTACGATATTCGTGTGTTTATGGTCGCGTTGGTAACATTGTTGGCAACGATTGCTTTCAATATGTTCTTAAGGGGATTTTTGGGACTATTGCCAGTACTGCTTGGTATTATCTTTGGTTATATTGTGGCCTTAATCACTGGTCTAGTAGATTTAAGCCCTGTGGCTTCTGCTAACTGGTTCCAATTACCTAATTTTGAAACATTTATTGGTAAAGATGGTTTCGTCTTTTATCCGGCCGCTGTGCTGAGCATGGCACCATTAGCATTAGTTACGCTGTCTGAACATCTAGGACATTTGATGGTTTTGTCAAAAATCACTGGGACTGATTTCTTTGAAAATCCAGGTTTGAAACGTACCTTAACGGGGGATGGTACGGCTTCTGTTGTTGCCGGATTGATTGGTGGACCAGCGGTAACATCTTATGGCGAAAACATCGGCGTTATGCAATTGAGCCGTGTTTATTCAGTTTGGGTCATTGGCGGTGCAGCATTTTTTGCAGTCATCTTTAGTTTTGTGGGCAAGCTGTCGGCTTTAATTTCAACGATTCCGGGTGCTGTTACGGGTGGTGTTGGCTTTATGTTGTACGGTGTCATTGCGGCTGCAGGGTTGCAAGTTATTGTTGACAACAAAGTTGATTATAGTAAAAAACGTAACTTAATGATCGCAGCACCAATTATGGTTGTCGGTATTGGAAATTTCCATTTGCAATTAAGCACACAAGTTGATTTTTCAGGTGTTGCCATTGCTACTATTTTGGGTATTGTATTGAATTTAGTATTGCCAAAAGTGGCTGCAAGTGAAAAGTAAATCATAGAAGGCGGAATTTGTTAAAAATTCCGTTTTTTTTTAATGATTAGACAGTCAATAAACATTGGTCTGAAATTTGCTATTCTATAAAAAAGTTAAAGCTTGTGATACGAAAATAAATTGTAAACGTATACATTTAAAGCAATATAAAAGTCTTGATAAACGTTATTATTCTTATATTAAGGTCGGAATAACTTAATTAACAACGTTTCTCTTAAAGAAAATAAAAAGTTTGTGAAAAACATCGCGGTAAACAGTTGAATTTCAAAATGAAAGGCGTATCATATATTCTATGTTATGACGAATAGCCGATTTCGACCATTTCGCCAAATTATATGAGAAAGGAGAAGGCGCATGGATGACCCAACGGCAACGTTTAAGTTTCTTGGTCTAACCTTTGATTGGACAACGATTATTTCAACGTTGCTGGCTATGGCAATTGTTATCATTGTCTCAATTGTGTTAACTCGCAAACTTAGTGTAAAGCCTAACAAACGGCAAAACGTAATTGAATATTTGTTAGACTTCACTAACGGTATCGTGAATGGACAGCTAACAAAGAAGCAAGCACGCCAGTTTGGTTTGTTCGCATTTACATTGTTTTTCTTTGTAATTGTGTCAAACGAAATGGGCTTGCTAATACAGTTTAAGCTTGGCGATGGTGTGACTTACATTAAGTCACCAACTGCTGACCCAATTGTAACAATGACGCTTGCAATTATGTCGTTGATGGTTGCTCATGGTATGGGCGTTCAAGAACTTGGTTTTAAGGGTTATATTAAAAACATGTTCTTCACCCCATATTCATGGATGCTTCCGTTGAATATTATTGAACAATTAGCCAATTTCTTGACGTTGTCACTGCGTTTGTTTGGTAACATCTTCGCTGGTGAAATGTTACTAACGCTCGTGGCTAACAGTTTGGCCTGGCCGGGGCACTTTAATGGTTTCTGGTCAGTGCTAGCATTGCCGATTGAAATGGTCTGGCAAGGCTTTTCACTCTTCATCGGTGGTATTCAGGCATATGTGTTTGTCATTTTGACAGGTGTATTCATCTCACAATTGTCTGGTAACGAGTAAGAGTGTATTGTAAATGAGATTTGTGTTACAGAGGCACTGTGCAAAATAATGATTCTATAACACGAGTTGGTTTGCTAATAAAACGCGAGAGCGTATCATCTAAAATAGTATAAAAGCATAATATTGAATTAATTCATGTGTATGCGCTACGTATAAGGAGAAATCTAATGGATTTGCACAATCTTGGTGTAATCGCAGCAGGTCTTGCAGCTGCTGGAGCCGCTGTTGGTGGTGGTATTGGTAACGGTGTTTTGATTTCACAGTTCTTGGCAGGCATGAGCCGTCAACCAGAACTTGAAGGCCGTTTGTTGTCACGTATGTTCTTGGGTGTTGCGTTGGTCGAAGTTATGCCAATTTTGTCAATTGTCTTCGCCTTCATGTTGATGGGCAAGTAATCACACAATAGTAGCGGAGGAAAATCATGTTGGGAATAACAACATTGGCAGCACTTCCACTTGGGAACATGCTGTTTATTATCATCGCCTTCCTCTTGTTGATGCTCATTTTGAAGAAGGTGGCCTACGGACCATTGACAAAAGTTCTTGACGAACGTGCTGATAAAATTTCTTCTGATATTGACGGTGCTGAAGCAGCTCGTCAAGAAGCAGAAAAATTAGCATCACAACGTCAAGCTGAATTGGCTGAAACACGTCAAAATGCCACAAAAGTGGTTAATGATGCCAAAGCTAGCGCACAAAAGCAAAGTGACTTAATCGTTTCTGCAGCTAATGATCGCGCAGCTTCTGTCAGCCAACAGGCACAGACAGATGCACAAAAGCTCAAGGAAGACGCAATTTCTGGTGCAAAAAACGATGTTGCAGCCCTTTCAGTGGCAATCGCTTCAAAGTTAATGCAAAAAGAATTATCGTTAAATGATCAACAAGCATTAATTGATGCTTACATTTCAGATTTAGAAACTAAATAAGGAGTATTGGGATGGCAAAAAATATTAAAGATATTGCTAACCAATACGCCAAAGCAATTTTTGAACTTGCTGGCGAACAAGATAATGTTGATGAGGTTTTGACGGATTTACGCACAATCAAAACAGTGCTTAATCAAAATCAAAATTTTATAACTGTTGTTTCATCAGCAGACGTTGCTATTGCTTCACGTGATGACTTGTTAAAAACATTGACGAGTAACAGTACTGACTCAGTTAAAAATCTGGTTAAGCTGTTACAGGTTAACAACCGTTTGAACATTTTATCAATTGTAGTTGATGAATTTGTCAGCCAATATAATGAAGTAAATGGCATCGTGGATGTGCAAGCCACTACGGCTATCGCACTAGACGATGAACGTTTGGACAAATTAGCTTCAGTATTTGCATCAAAAACAGGTGCAAAGCAAGTTAATATTGAAAACGTAGTTGATGAAAACATCCTTGGTGGTGTTATCTTGCAATCACAATCAACTTTAATTGATGGTAGCTTGCAAACAAAAATTGCCAAAATGAAGGCACAATTATTAGGTTAGTGAGGAAGAATAATGGCTATTCAAGCTGAAGAAATTTCTGCTTTAATTAAGCAACAGCTCGAAAAGTTCGACACAACGCTAACTGTAGAAGAAGTGGGAACTGTCACTTATGTTGGTGATGGTGTGGCCCGTGCAACCGGCTTGGCAAATGCTTTAGCTGGTGAACTTGTCGAATTTGCTAATGGCACTTACGGCATGGCCCAAAACCTCGAATCAAGCGAAGTTGGAATCATCATTCTTGGTGGTTTTGATGATATTCGTGAAGGTGACACAGTAAAGCGTACTGGCCGCATTATGGAAGTGCCAGTTGGCGAACAATTAATCGGACGCGTTGTTAACGCCTTGGGTCAACCAATTGATGGATTGGGTGAAATCAAGACAGATAAGACACGTCCTGTAGAAGTAAAAGCACCTGGTGTTATGGAACGTAAATCAGTTTCTGAACCATTACAGACAGGTATTAAAGCAATCGATGCTCTTGTTCCAATTGGACGTGGGCAACGTGAGTTAATCATTGGTGACCGTAAGACAGGTAAAACTTCTTTGGCCATCGATACAATTTTGAATCAAAAAGACCAAAACATGATTGTTATCTATGTTGCCATTGGCCAAAAGAATTCAACTGTGCGTGCACAGGTTGAAACTTTGCGTCAGATGGGTGCTATGGATTATACGATTGTTGTTAACGCTGGTCCTTCAGAACCAGCACCAATGCTGTATTTGGCACCTTATGTTGGCGCAGCCATGGGTGAAGAATTCATGTACAATGGCAAGCACGTTTTGATTGTGTATGATGATTTGTCAAAGCAGGCAACGGCTTACCGTGAGCTGTCTTTGATTCTTCGTCGTCCGCCTGGACGTGAAGCTTATCCTGGTGATGTCTTCTACTTGCACTCACGTTTGTTAGAGCGTGCAGCTAAGTTATCTGACGAACTAGGTGGCGGCTCAATGACTGCTTTGCCATTTATTGAGACACAAGCTGGAGATGTTTCAGCATATATCCCAACCAATGTTATTTCAATTACCGATGGTCAAGTGTTCTTAGATGCTGATCAATTCTATGCTGGTGTTCGTCCTGCCATTGATGCTGGAACTTCTGTTTCACGTGTTGGTGGTGATGCACAGATTAAGGCTATGAAGAAGGTTGCTGGCACATTGCGTTTGGATTTGGCTTCTTTCCGTGAGTTAGAAAGTTTCGCGCAATTTGGTTCCGACTTGGATTCAGCAACTCAAGCAAAGTTGGCTCGTGGACGCCGTACTGTTGAAATTTTGAAACAACCACTAAACAAGCCAATGCCTGTGCAACATCAAGTTGTTGTGTTATATGCATTAACACATGGTTACTTGGATGATGTTGAAGTGTCAGATATTCAACGTTTCCAAGATGAATTGATTGCATATGTTGATGCAAATGCTTCAGAGTTATTCAAAGCAATTGTTGAAACAAAGAACTTACCTGAAGAGGCTGATTTGAATGCAGCAATCGAAGCCTTTAAGGCTGGATTTGCTGGATCTGAATCAGCAGAATAAAAGGAGGCGCTGCTATGGCTTCTTTGCAAGATATTCAGCGTCGTATTTCATCCACTAAAAAAACACGTCAAATTACGAGTGCCATGCAAATGGTCTCAACGGCAAAATTAAGTCAAATTCAGAAATATAGTGCAGGATATGGCGCATATGCAGCTCGTTTAGAGGCAGTTGTTGAACATTTGGTTTCAGCTCACCTCTTTGATAATGCAGATGCTGATCATATTCCATTGATTGCACAACGTCCAATTAAGAAAACTGGTATTTTGGTGGTTACATCAGATCGTGGGTTAGTTGGATCATATAATGCAAATGTTATTAAACAAACCAATGTTTTAATGCAAAATCTGAATTTGGATACAAGCAACACAACGATTTTAGCTGTTGGTGGTAATGGTGCTGATTTTTATAAGAAACGTGGCTTTGAGGTTATTTTAGAGCACCGTGGTGTGTCAGATGTTCCAACATTTAATGAAATTCGTTCAGTTGTTAAAACGGTGACAAGTCTATATGAAAATGAAGTGTTTGACGCACTTCATGTGGTTTATAACCATTTTGTGAACCGTTTGACTAGTGAATACAGGGATGTGCAATTATTGCCACTAACTGGGGACACGCTGAATGCAATGGGCGGAACAGAAGAGCAAAAAGCTGAACTTGACGTTCAAGCAACTTATGAAATCGAACCGGATACAACTGCAGTATTGAATGTTGTTTTGCCACAGTTTGCGCAAAGTTTAGTGTATGAAGCAGTGCTTGATGCAAAAACGGCTGAGCACGCAGCTTCATCTACAGCGATGAAGGGTGCAACTGATAATGCGAAAGATCTTATTGGTCGTTTAGAATTACAGTTTAACCGTGCGCGTCAGGCAGCAATTACGACTGAAATTACTGAAATTACTGGTGGTATGGCAGCTTTGGAATAAGCTAATTAATGCCATTCACTCTATATTTAAAATACGCACATTTATTTTGTGTAGGAATGTATTTGGTATCATATGATTAAAGAATCGCAATCAATGGCTAGCTTGGCATTGATCGGTTCGGTATTCATGTATAGCCTCATACTTAAAACTGAAAGGAAACGACAATGAGTACTGGAAAAGTCGTACAAGTGATTGGTCCGGTCGTCGATATTGCGTTTGAAGCAGGGCAACAAGTTCCTGATATCAATAACGCCCTTGTAATAGATAAGGGCAATGGGCAATCATTGACAGTTGAAGTATCTTTGGCTCTAGGTGACGGTGTTGTCCGCACGATTGCCATGGACTCAACAGACGGACTCCAACGAGGAATGGGAGTAGTTGACACTGGTAATCCTATTGAGGTTCCAGTTGGTGAAGCTACACTTGGTCGTGTCTTCAACGTATTGGGTGAACCTGTAGATAATAACGGTGCAATTGCTTCTGATGTTCGTCGTAGCTCAATTCATCGTGATGCACCAAAGTATGACGAATTGACAAGCTCGACAGAAATATTGGAAACAGGTATCAAAGTTATTGACCTGCTTGCCCCATATGTTCGTGGTGGAAAAATTGGTTTATTTGGTGGTGCCGGTGTTGGTAAGACAGTTCTGATTCAAGAATTAATCCACAACATTGCGCAAGGCCACAATGGTATTTCGGTCTTTACTGGTGTCGGGGAGCGTACCCGTGAAGGTAATGACATGTACCATGAAATGGAAGAATCAGGCGTTTTGAAACAAACTGCCATGGTTTATGGTCAAATGAACGAACCACCAGGTGCACGTATGCGTGTTGCCTTGACAGGTTTGACAATGGCTGAGAACTTCCGTGACAATGAAGGTAAGGATGTGTTGTTGTTTATCGACAACATTTTCCGTTTCACGCAGGCTGGTTCTGAAGTGTCAGCTTTGTTGGGACGTATTCCATCAGCCGTTGGTTATCAGCCAACATTGGCAACAGAAATGGGTCAATTGCAAGAACGAATTACTTCAACTAAGAAGGGATCTGTTACTTCAATTCAAGCTGTTTATGTGCCTGCCGATGATTATACTGATCCAGCCCCTGCTACAACGTTCGCGCATTTGGATGCAACAACTAACTTGGAACGTTCGTTGACACAACAAGGTATTTATCCCGCTGTTGATCCTTTGGCTTCAACTTCTTCTGCTTTGGATCCACAAATTGTTGGTCAAGAGCACTATGAAGTTGCTACTGAAGTACAACGTACACTTCAACGTTATCGTGAATTGCAAGATATCATTTCAATTTTGGGTATGGATGAATTGTCAGATGAAGAGAAAACGACTGTTAACCGTGCACGTCGTATTCAATTCTTCTTGTCACAACCATTCTCAGTTGCCGAAACGTTTACTGGTATCAATGGTGAATATGTACCAGTTGCTGAAACTGTACGATCATTCAAGGAAATTTTGGATGGTAAATATGACGATTTGCCAGAAGATGCATTCCGTAACGTTGGTGCTATTGAGCAAGTCGTTGAAAAAGCCAAGACAATGGCCTAATAAGGGGGTATTGACATATGGCAGATGAAACAACTGCAACAAAAGGCATTACTGTTCAAATCGTGACACCAGTAGGTGAAATTTACAATGAAAGTGGTATTGATATCGCTGTTGTAAACACTCAAGGTGGTCAAGTTGGTATTATGGCAAAACACGTACCAATACTAGCAGCGTTAACAATTGATGAGTTAATCGTCAAGCGTGGTAATGATAAGGAATCATTGGCTGTTAATGGTGGTATTGCTGAGTTTTCAAATAATACTTTGACAGTTGTAGCCGATAGTGCTGAAACTTCGGATGTGATTGATGTATCCCGTGCTCAAAGCGCTAAGGAACGTGCAGAAGCACGTTTAGCTCATGCACAAGATGATCATAACGATGCTGAATTACGTCGTGCACGAATTGCTTTGATGCGTGCCGTCAACCGAATTCACGTTGCTGCATTGAAGTCGGGTAAATAAAATAAAAACTCTTGAGATAATTTATCTCAAGAGTTTTTTGTATAAACAATAAATTATAAATTTTGACAGTGGTATGGTGTTCTCATTTAAACACAAACGTTCGGCTTTATATTCAGTTTTTAGTAGAATGTTCGTTATTAACGAACATTCTTTATAAAAATGAGTAAATACTTAATTAAAAAATAGTGAAAAAGACTATTTTTTTGGTAAAGTAGTATATGGACAAATAATATCAATTCTTTACATATTTTTGACAAGAGAATCATATTGTTTGTGTAGACTGGACTAAGTAACAAGTTGTTACTAAAATGAGAGAGGCCAATACTGGCAACAGGAGAACTGAATCATGAAACAAACTGCTAAGCAAGTTGTTCGTTTAGGAATGCTTTTAGCTATCGCTTTGATTGCATCGATAACATTGAATATTAAGAATGTTCATGCCGATAGCAAGACAATTAATAATTTGAAGATCTACTTTGTTCCTTCAAAGCAACCAGATCAAATTGTGACTGCCACTAAGCCACTTAAAGGTTTATTGAAAGCTCAGTTAAAGAAACAAGGATACAATGTTAAAAGTGTTGATATCAAGGTTGGTACAAGTTACGAAGCAGCTGGAGAAGCTTTATCATCAGGAACTGCTGATATTGGATTTATCCCCGGTGGTACTTATGTCATGTATGACGATGGTGCTGAAGTTTTGCTTACAGCAACAAGAGCAGGATTGAATAAAGATTTCACATCAGCAAAAAAATGGAATGATGGAAAAGCAACTGAAGCAACGGATAAACAAGCATCAACTTATCGTTCATTATTTATTGCTGGTCCATCAGCTAAAGGCCAAGAATTAGCAAAGAAAATTAATGCTGGTAAAAAATTGAGTTGGAAAGATGTTAATTCAGCTAAATGGGGGCTGTCATCAACAACTTCATCAGCTGGATATATTTACCCATCATTATGGTTGAACAAGAACTATAAGAAGACAGTAACTGATTTGTCAAATACCGTACAGGTCGATTCATACGGTTCAGGCATGGCTCGACTTGCTTCAGGCCAGATTGATATTTTACCAGTTTATGAAGATGCACGTCGTGACTTTACTGATGCTTGGACAAAAGATTATAAACAAGATAAGTCAATTTGGGCAGAAACGAATGTTATTGGTGTATCACAGCCAATTTATAATGATACAATTTCAGTTTCAAAGAAATCTAAAATCATGACAAAGGATTTTAAGAGCGCTTTGTCAAAGTCATTTATTAAATTAGCAAAGACAGATGAAGGTAAAAAAGTGATTGCTATTTACTCTCATGAAGGTTATGTCAAAGCAAAGTCATCAAATTATGATGGTGAACGTGAAGCACAAAAGGTATTAAAAGAATCAACAAAGTAATGATAAGCGGCTGGATAGCTGCTTTTTATTGCTTATGGTGCCGAATAAAGGCGCCAATACATAAACTATTGTAGGAAGAAAAATATGATTAAATTTGAACATGTTTCAAAAGTTTATCCCAACGGTGTGAAGGGGTTACAAGATATTAATTTAGAGATTAAAGACGGAGAATTTGTTGGAATTATTGGTATGTCTGGCGCTGGAAAGTCAACCTTTATTCGCACAATTAATCGTTTGAATAGTATTACTGAAGGTAAGTTGACAGTTGACAATATAGAAATTTCACACTTGAAAGGCAAGGAATTACGTCGTTTTCGTCGTAAAGTAGGTATGATTTTTCAATCATACAATCTGGTACCACGTATCAGTGTTATCCGAAATGTAATGAGTTCTTTAGTACCAGATATGCCCATGTGGCGAGTTGCTTTGGGATTGTTTTCCAAAGAAGATAAGATTCGCGCTTTAGAAGCATTGGACCGTGTTTCAATGCTAGACAAATCGTTTGTTAGGACCGACCAATTATCTGGTGGGCAACAACAACGTGTCTCGTTGGCACGTACATTAGCGCAAAATCCCTCGGTACTACTTGCTGATGAGCCAGTAGCAGCTTTAGACCCGGTAACAGCACGTGAAGTAATGGATGACTTCAAGCGTATCAACGAAGAATTAGGCCAAACAGTTCTCATTAATATTCATCATGTTGATCTAGCTTTAGATTATGCGCAAAGAATTATTGGCATTCAAGCTGGGCGTGTTGTTTATGACGGGCCAGTAGCAGGCGTTACGCAAGAAATATTAGATCAGATTTATACAAAAAGTGAAGGTGAAAATAATGAGGTGGTATGATACACTATTTAAACCTAAAAAATTCACTTTAGCTAATGGTAAAACAGTTAACCAAAAGTTCACGAGAGCACCGTTAATTCTATTGCTGTTATTGGTGGTTCTGATTATTTCTATAGTTGTGACTGGTTTTAGTTTACCAACATTATTTACTAATTTTACTCAATTTTGGATGGTTTTTGCTGACTTATTTCCACCTAAGTGGTCATACTTTCCGTCAGTATGGCAACCATTACTTGATACAATAAAAATGTCATTCTTTGGATCATTTTTTGGTGCATTATGTGCTTTACCTTTAGCCATTTTATCTGCAAATAATGTGACAAATAGTAGAGTTATTAATTTAGTGGCTCGCTTTGTTTTGACCATTATGCGAACTTTACCAACACTCGTTGCGGCATTAATTGCAACATATATCTTCGGGTTAGGTACATTTGCAGGTACTGTAGCAATTTTTATATTCAGTATGTCTTTTGTTGGTAAGCAACTTTTTGAGTATATTGAAACTGTTAATATGGGCGCCTACGAAGCACTAATTGCTACTGGTGCTAATCCTTCGCGTGCTTTTGTAACAACAATTTTCCCACAAATATTGCCAACATACTTATCCACTTCGCTATTTGCTTTTGAAGGGAACGTTCGTTATGCTGCAATTTTGGGGTATGTAGGTGCTGGTGGTATTGGTATGATTTTAAATCAAAAAATTGGTTGGCGTGAATTTCAAAGTGTTGGCATGATTTTGGTATCACTATTTGCAGCAGTTGTTCTCATTGAAACATTGAGTCAACAATTAAGAAAATACTTGAGTTGAGGAGAACAACATGAATAAGAAACTAGAAGATGTTCTACTAACACAACCCAAAAGAGCAAAGTACTATATTACTGCAGCAGTGCTTGTATTGGCCATGTTGATTTGGTCTTCTTCAGCATTAAATCAAATGCATGTAACGTCCAAAGGGTTAAGCATAGGTTGGAATATACTGGAAGGTATCATCACACCCGATACTACACTGTTATTTGGTGGGGGTGATAGTGGTGTAGCTTACCTAATATTACAAACTATTTCAATTGCCTTTTTAGGTACCATTGTTGGTGCGTTTATTGCAGTGCCATTATCATTTATTTCTGCTACAAATATTGTTCCAAAGCCAATTGTGGTTATTACACGATTTATCATTATGGCCATCAGAACAGTACCTTCATTGGTCTATGGTCTGATGTTTATTAGAGTAACTGGTCCGGGCCCATTTGCTGGTGTAATGACTTTAGCAGTCGTTTCTATTGGTATGATTTCTAAGCTATTTATTGAGACGATTGAAGATTTAGATTCAGGTATTTTAGAATCATTAGACGCAGCAGGTAGTACACTTTTCCAAAAAATTCGTTATGGTGTGCTTCCCCAGTTGAGCTCGGATTTTATTTCTATTTTAGCGTACCGTTTTGATATGAACTTGCGTGAAGCCACTATTTTAGGATTAGTCGGTGCTGGTGGTATTGGTGCACCAATGATTTTTGCGATGAGCGGATACGAATGGCATAAAGTCGGTGCAATACTTATTGGATTATTTATTTTAATTTTTGTGATTGAATATCTATCTGATAAGTTACGTCAATATTTATTACATGGTTAACTTGATGTAGTACTGATATAGTCAGTACTACTTTTTTTGAAAAAGGACAGCTATTTATGAAACATTTTAAAATATACTATACTTCTGATGTACATGGTTATTTGTGGCCAACCGACTATATCCAGAAGACAGAACAAAATCAGGGCCTAATCAACGTTGCTGAAAATTACAAAAAAGATGGCAATACGCTTATTATTGACGGTGGCGATATGTATCAAGGATCACCACTTATGCAATATTTAAAAAAGAATGATGAAGACGATGTTGTTTCAGCTATGATGAACATGGCGGGTTATGATTATGTTACGCTGGGAAACCACGATTTTAATGATGGTTTTGATGTTTTGAAGGAAAGATTATCACATTTGAATGCCACGGTAATTGCAGAAAATGTCACTGATGAACAGGGGAATTCGTTGTATCCTGCTCAAATCAAAACATTAGCTGATGGTACAAAAGTTGGTCTGATCGGACTAGTCACGGACTATATTAATATTTGGGAAGATCCTACACACTTGGCGGGCGTTAAAATTGAGTCACCGCTAATAAAAGCAATTAAAACAATCGAACATTTAAGAGAAAAAACTGATATTGTGATTGGCATTTATCATGGTGGTTTTGAACGTGATTTAGCTACTGGAAAGGTAGTGAGTCATACAACAGAAAACATTGCGTGGCAACTAACTGAAAAATTGGATTTGGATATTTTGTTAACAGCACATCAACATGCTGCAGTTGAACCACAATATATTAATGACACCCTAACGCTACAATTACGTAATCAAGCGACATCTTATGCTGAAATTGATGGAGAATTTACTGACAATGCGTGGCATTTTTCAGCACGAATAAATTCTGCAGGAGAAAAAAGTAATGCTGATATGAAATCAGTATTACAACCAATCAATAACAAAGTAGAAGAATGGTTAGACCAGCCATTAGCTAGGTTGTCTAATCCTGTAGCTATCGAAAAGCCAATTAACCTAGCCCAATATGGCAATGATTTTTTACGTTTGGTTGCAAAGGTTCAGTTAATGGCTTCGAGTGCTCAAATAACATTGCAGGGACTGAATAATAATCCTGCATATTTACCTCAGGAAATGACATTACGATCAATTTTGCAAAATTATCCATTTGATAATAGCTTAGTGGTTAAGCGGGTTAGTGGTAAAAATTTACGATCAGCTTTGGAGCATACTGCTCGTTATTTTGTGATACACGATGGACAATTAGCAGTGAACCCCGATTGGTTAAGTCCCAAGGTTGAACATTATAACTACGATTTAGTTTATGGTTTAACATATACGATTAATGTTAACCATCCATTTGGAAAGCGTATTACTGAATTTAAATATAATGGTCGAGATATTGCAGACACTGACGAATTTACTGTAGCCATGAATAATTACAGAGCAGTGGGTGGTGGAGATTTCCCAGAATATGAGAAATCGGAAACAATCTGGTCAGGAGATCAGTCAGTTCAAGACATGATTATATCTTATATTAGTCAACATAGGGATTTACCAGCGGCACCTAAACTACAGTTAAATGTTATATATTAGAATGAATATAAATGTTAAGAATGTTATAAGACATTGTAGAATATAATTGTATAGTAAATAATAGTATGTAATATTCTTGATATGTTCCGGACGTTTGTCTATTATATTCAGCGACTAAACTAATACTCGTAAGTTAATTACATGGATGTGCCAATTCTGGTGTGTCTAAATTAGAACAGACAACTTTAGGAGTACAAATATATATGTTTAACATCAAGAAGACTTTGACAATCGCTGCCGGTGTTGCCGGTGCTTTAGCGTTCGGAGGAGCCCATGCTAGTGCCGATACAACAGACTATGTTGTTCAATCAGGTGACACATTAAATAAAATTTCAGCAAAGTACAATGTTTCAGTTGATAAAATTGCTGCTCAAAACAACATCTCAAATGTTAACTGGATCGTTGCAGGCCAACATTTGAGCTTTGCTACAGATAATAACACTGCAGCGCCAGCACAACCTGCAGCGCCAGCACAACCTGCAGCGCCAGCACAACCTGCAGCGCCAGCACAACCTGCAGCGCCAGCACAACCTGCAGCGCCAGCACAACCTGCAGCGCCAGCACAACCTGCAACACAAGCACAACCTGTAGCGACAATGTCATCATCAGAAACAGATGCTTTGAATGCATTGATTGCACGCGAATCAAGTGGAAATGTTAATGCTACTAACGGTCAATATTATGGCTTGGGTCAATTATCTGCACAAGCACGTTCTATTTACGGTGGTAACAGTGCTGATTACAATGATCAATTAAATGCTATGAAGGCATACATCTCAGCCCGTTATGGTAATGCTGTGAATGCTTTGTCACATTCAAATTCTACTGGTTGGTATTAAAATTTAGTTTTATAAAAAAGAAAATCGCCACTTGGCGATTTTTTTCGTTATAATAAATTTATGCAAATAAATTACGATTTTTTAGATTCATATACATTTAAAAATAAACAAATAACAATCCGTAACCATGTCGTTATGGCACCAACTACGCTAAAAAGTTCTCTGGAAGATGGTAGTGTATCAGATAACGAACTGAAATACTATCAAATGCGGGCAAATGGTCCAGGAATGATTATCGTTGAAGCAGCGTACGTTAATGAGCTCGGAAAAGGCTGGGAAGGAGGGCTTTCAGCTGCGGATGACGATAAAATCACGGGATTGTCGAAGTTAGCTAGTGTAATTCATTCAGGTGGCGCTAAGGCTATTCTGCAGCTATTTGCAGCTGGTCGACAGTCAGACCAAACAATTTTGCGTGGTAAACAAAATGTTTCAGCTTCTTCTCAACCTTACCCTCACGGTAACCATGAAACGCCTCGTGAGCTTAAGCATGAAGAGATTTCGCAAACCATTGAGGATTTCGCAGCAGCAACAAAACGAGCTATATTAGCTGGATTCGATGGTGTTGAATTGCATGGTGCGAATTTGTATTTATTACAACAGTTCTTTTCACCAGAAAGTAATAGACGCCAAGATATTTGGGGTGGGACTTTAGAAAAAAGAATGCGTTTTGGATTAGCGGTTACCGCTAAAGTCGCTGACACCATTGATAAGTATGCGGAACGTCCATTTTTGATGGGGTATAGGCAATCTCCAGAGGAATCAACTACCCCAGGCATCACATTGTCAGATTCATTAGCTTTTGTAAAAAGGTTGGTTGCGCTACCGATAGACTATTTACATTTGTCACTAAAGGATGCTTTTCAAAAACCTTTTCGTGATGCAAAAGCTGCCAAAAAAATAACGGCTTATTACACGGAAGTTTTACCTAATGATGTACCATTAATGGTAGCAGGACTTATTAAACAACCTATGCAGGTCGAGTCATTACTCGATGAAGGAGTCACCTTTGCGGCTATGGGCAGAGCGCTGATTGCTGACCCAAATTGGGTTCAGAAAGTAAAATTGAATGATGAGAAGTCTATTAGGTACGCTGTTTCTCCAGCTGATTTTGATTTATTAGGAGTACCCCAGCCATTAAAAAAATGGCTATTGACTCGTTTTAAAAATGGCTTCCCAATAACAACGGACATAGAATTTGATCCAAAGGCACCCTGGAAATACTATAAAAGTACGCCAATTCAGCCTAGAAAACAGATTGATCCAACAAAATTAATGACTTTGAAGAAAAAGGGTTGACGGTAATTAATATTCTTGATATACTAATATAGTTGTTTGATTGAAACAAATAACATATTGATCATGGCTCGTTGGTCAAGTGGTTAAGACGCCGCCCTTTCACGGCAGAATCGAGAGTTCGATTCTCTCACGAGCTATCAAAAGTCACAACTTAGGTTGTGGCTTTTTTTGTACAAAAAATAAAATAAAATAAAAAAGCGTTCTTAGAACGCTTAAGCATGTTTATGATTAACAGTAGCTGCTATGGCTGAATTCACAATAGCATCGAAGTTATTTTTTTCAAAATCATCCAAACCAGCACGAGTAGATCCACCTGGAGAAGCAACGTTGTTCATTAATGTCACTGCATCACGATTTGAGTTTTGCAGAGTTTCAGTTGTACCAGCAACAGTTGAAGCAGCGATAGTTGCTGCACTTTCGCTATCTAATCCGTTGTTGATTCCGGCTTGAGTTAAAGCATCGATAAACTTGAGGACAAATGCAGGGCCTGAACCCGCAATTGCTGAAAAGATAGCAAAATGTTGTTCATCAAGGACGCTAGTAGTACCTAACAAATGCCAGTAATTTTGCACAACTTCTATTTGGTGTTCGTTTAAGCGGTTTGAAAATGCTAAAGCGGTACTTCCTTGACCAATTGCTGAGTTAATATTAGGTAATGAACGCACATTGAAAGCTGTTGGGAACGCCTTATCAAGATCCGCAACCGTTACTTGCGCGAGTACTGAGATAACAATTTTACCGTCTAGGTTCAAAGAATTACTCATCGTGTGTAGTTGGTTAGGTAAAAAAGCGATGATGACAATATCACACGCTTTGGTGATTGTTTCTGGGTCGGCTGCTTGGATATGTAACTTTTCTGCCAATTTAGCCGCACTGTGTGGAGAGGAAACATAAATACTCTTGCTGGCAATACCTGCGTGGATTAATCCTTTAATCATCGCAGTAGCCATGTTACCAGCACCAATGAAACCATAATTCATAGTCGAAACTCCTTTATGTTTTATAGTTACATTATAACAAACAACAGCTGTTTATTTTATGTGGCTCTTGTTTTAAGTTTTAGTAGGCTAGTCAAACTTGCTGCAACTAACATTAAGAATGCAGCAGTTAAAAAGGTTACTTGTACACCATGCAAATCAACTATTTCAGCACTGAGGTGTGCATGTTTATGACCGTAGTTAAGTGCACTTTTTGTCATAATTGTCACCAAAGCGGCTGTACCAAATGATGCTGCGAGTTGTCTGATTGTGGTAAACATAGCAGATCCATCAGGAATAAGTGTTAAAGGTAATGCATTGAAGGCCTCTGTTTGAATTGGCATTAGGACCAATACGAGTCCAAGTTGACGGATAAACTGCCCAATAACAGCGAGCCAAAGTGAGGTTGTTAATGTTAGCGAAGCTAAAATAAAAGTACCAAGTGCTGTAATCATAATACCAACTAATGTTAAGTACTTAGCACCGTAACGATCGTATAAACGACCACTCCATGGTGATAAAAATGCGGTCACCAAGGCGCCAGGGAACAACACTAGACCTGATTGGAAAGCTGTGGTACCACGTACATTCTGCATATAAAGGGGTAGCATCAGTGCACCGCCATACATAGCAATCATCAAAACAACATTAATTAAAACAGCAACATTAAATTGTCGATATTTAAATACAGACATGTTTAACAGGGGTGTTTTGGTTGTAAACTGGTGCCAAATGAATAAACTGGTAACAATAATACCTATTAATACAAATCCCCACACAGTAAATTCATTCCAAGGGGTTGCCCCTGCATTAGAAAATCCGTAAAGTAATGATCCAAGGCCAATGCTTGACAAAACAACGCCGATAAAATCGAATTTCAACTTCTTTTGTTGCCCGATATTTTGTAGTAAGAAATAAGCCAAGATGAAGTTCGCGATAATTAATGGTGCGACAAGGTAGAATAGGAAGCGCCAACTTAAATTAGTAACGACTAGCCCTGACAAGCTAGGGCCTAAAGCAGGAGCAAAGTTAAGCGCCAAACCAATTGTTCCCATGGCAGATCCACGTTCATCGGGCGAGAATAAGTTCATGACAATGACGTTCATTAAGGGGCCAAATACACCAGCGCCCAAGGCTTGAATCATTCGCCCGATAATGAGGATATCAAATGTTGGCGCAAATCCAGCGATGATTGTTCCTGCGGCAAACAGTCCGGCAGCGGTCAAGTACAATGTACGAGTTGTTAGGCGTTGAATCAGGAAAGCTGTTAACGGAACCATCACCCCATTGACTAACATGTAGCCATTTGTCATCCATTGGCCTAAATCTGTGGAAATATGAAAGTCACGCATGATATCTGGTAAGGCAACATTCATTAATGTTTGATTTAAAAAGCCTAAAAAGGTACCAATCACTAATATGACTAAGATTGTTTTTTGCTTTTTTGTTATATTCAATAGTATCCACCTTTCATTTTTTCGTCATAAAAATACAAACAAAAAACCAGTATAAATACTGGTTTTTTTAGTCAATAAAATTACTTTGTAGAAGGTAATTCTTCTGACTTACCTTTTGCCCATTGTTGCAATTTTGCAATAGCAGCTTGACGTTGTTTCTTAGCAGCGCTATGACTAACTTTGCGGGCACGTGCAAATGAGTTCAGTGGCTTCTTTAATACCATGATTGTGCTCCTTTTTTATTCAATGATTTCATACAAACAATAATTATACGGCAAAATCTATACGATTACAAGTGTTACAATATATATTATGGAAACTTGGAATGAAAAAACAATTAAAGAATTTCGTAAAACATTGCTCAATTGGTATGATAAAGAAGGACGAGTGCACTTGCCATGGCGTGTGAATCATGATCCCTATCGTGTTTTAGTTTCAGAAATTATGCTGCAACAGACACGCGTAGATACAGTTATTCCGTATTTTGATCGTTTTATGGCATCGTTACCAACGGTGGATGATTTAGCAACCGCACCAGAAGATGTCGTACTCAAATTATGGGAAGGGTTAGGCTACTATTCGAGAGCACGAAACTTACAAAAGGCGGCACAATTTGTTGTCAATGAATTGCATGGGCACTGGCCAGAGAGTAGTGATGATCTGCAAAGCTTACCTGGAGTGGGCCCATATACAGCTGCAGCCATTGCGTCAATAAGTTTCAATGAAGTAGTTCCGGCAGTTGATGGCAACCAATATCGAGTTTTTAGTAGACTACTTAAAATTGATGCTGATATTGCTGATGCAAAATCACGCAAGATATTTTATGATATTATTGCGCCGATTGTCGATCCGGCAAGACCAGGGGACTTTAATCAGGCAATTATGGATTTGGGGTCAAGTTATATGACGGCCAAAAACCCGGACAGTTTGTATTCACCAGTACGCGAATTTAATGCGGCTTTTCGAGATGGTGTTGAGGATCAATATCCTGTTAAAACCAAGAAGCAACGACCAGTAAAACAGTTGTTTATGGCGTCAGTTTTTGAAAAAGATGGTAAGTTATTATTTGAAAAAAGACCGGATAGCGGTTTATTAGCTGGATTTTGGACATTTCCACTAACACAAATTGAAAGTATGGAATCTATTACGGGTCAACAATTAAATATTAAGCCCGTAACACATATTTTTACGCATCGTCGATGGGAAATTTGGTTAGTAAAGCAAGAGACAGCTGTGTTAAATGATAACCAACAATATTTTAGCTCTGATGAGTGGACGGCGTTAAGTTTACCAAAGGTACAACATAAATTATTGGAGAAATTATATGATACCGAATTCTAAATACAAAAATATATTTTTTTGGACGATTGAATTATTAGCGCTATCGCTCTTAATTTTGATTGTTTCCCGATTTGATTTTCTAATGAAGCCAATTTCAGTGTTTATTTCTACAGTTTTCGTACCATTGATTGTCGCCGGCTTTTTGTACTATGTTTTGAAACCAATTTTGACACTCCTAAAGAAAATTACAGTTAAAGGACATAAAATACCGCATCAATTGGCTGTTATAATTACTTTCGTGTTGTTTCTAGCTGTGATAGCAGGTTCCTTGATTTTATTAATACCAACTCTAGTTGCAGAAATTACGAATTTAATTACAGCATTGCCTGAATTTGCACAAAATGTACAACGCTTTGTCACAGAGTTACTACAAAGTAAGTGGTTAACGAATTTAAATTTATCAATTGATACGAATGAAGTAAAAAGTGCGGTTGGGAAGTATTCGGCTTCTTTTTTAACTGTTACGGCCGGTACATTAGGTAGTGCTGTCTCGATGGTTACTTCGGTCACGATTAATGTCGTGACTATTCCAGTCGTCTTATTTTATATGCTAAGTGACGGTGATCGCTTTTTGCCAGCAATCCAGAAGCTTTTTCCAGCTCGTTTTGCTGATAATGTTAAGAAATTGACAATTAAAATGGATAAAACCATTGAAAGATATATATCAGGGCAAGCTATTGAGATGTTGTTTGTCGGTGTGGCTATGGCTGTAGGTTATTTGATTATTGGTGAACCATACGCATGGTTGCTGGCTGTGATTGCTGGTATTACTAACATTGTGCCGTACATTGGCCCTTGGATTGGGGTTATCCCAGCATTAATTATTGCTAGTACACAATCATGGAAACAAATGTTGTTGGTAATGATTGTAATGATGGTTGTTCAGCAATTGGATGGGAACTTTATTTATCCAAATGTTATTGGAAAATCATTGCAAATCCATCCATTAACAATTATGATTCTTTTGATGGTAGCTGGTAATCTTTGGGGCATTTTTGGCATGATATTGATTGTACCGATGTATGCGGTTGTTCGAACTGTTGTTAAATTTGCCATTGAGATGCGTCAATTGACTAAGGAAACGTTAGAATAGCAGTTTTTTTAATATTTTTTTGATTTAAATTGTATTACCCCTTGACTGATTTAGTTTTTTCCAGTAGAATTAAATGGTTGTGTGATACATGCGGGTGTGGCGGAACTGGCAGACGCGCTGGATTTAGGTTCCAGTGGAGTAATCCGTGCAGGTTCGATTCCTGTCACCCGTATAATATGGCCGCCGCCATATTTTTATATTGAGGTATCTGGTATTATTCACGTGTAGTACCTGAGTACTTTAATTTGCCGACCTAGCTCAGTTGATAGAGCACCTCACTAGTAATGAGGGGGTCGCCGGTTTGAGCCCGGCGGTCGGCATAATTACTTTCAAGCAAAAAGCATGAATTCCTATGAATTCATGCTTTTTGTTTTCGTAATATATTGTTGAAATAAGTTTCGCTCAACTTCAGATAGCTCAATGGTTAGCCAACTACCGGTTTCGTCATAGTCTTCTTTTATAAATTGATGTTTTGCTGCTAATTGGGCAACGACATTTCCTTTATCAAACGGTATGTGCAGTGTTACAACTTCGCTGTCGTTAAAAATATGTTTAACAATGAGAGTAATCAAAGCATCTTGAGAATTGGTATCTAATGCCGACAAGGTAATTATGTTATCGCCAGATATGTCTGGATAGTGTAACTCAGTACGATCGGCTTTGTTATATACGGTAATCACTGGTTTCCCAGTAACACCAATCTCAGTTAATGTTGTTTCAGTTGTTTCCATCATTTCTTTATAATGCTCGTCTGAAATATCAACAACGTGCAGGATTAGATCAGCATTGGCTGCCTCTTGCAGTGTTGATTTGAAAGCAGCAACTAAGTTGTGAGGTAGCTTTGACACGAAACCAACTGTATCACTTAATAAAAACTGTCTTTTATCTGCAAGAGTCAATTGTCTGACTGTTGTGTTGAGCGTAGCAAACAGCATATCTTTTTCAAACACTTGCTTACTATCATTATTGTCGGCACCAACACCAAAACGCATCAACAAACGGTTCATCAAGGTAGATTTTCCAGCATTTGTGTAGCCAACCAGCGCTACGTTAGGTAAATCATTCGCATGTCGTTGCATTGAACGTGTATGTTCACTTTTTTCTAAATCAGCTAACTCTTGGCGGACATGAACCATTTGAGACGTAATACGTTGGCGAGATTGTTCTAGTTTTGTTTCACCAGAACCTCGTGAGGTGAAACCTGCACCACCTGTACCTGTTTGTTGATCTAGTGAAATTGACATGCTTGTACGTAAGCGGGGTAATTGGTATTGTAAACGTGCTAACTGTACTTGAAGTTTTGCAACTTTAGTCTGAGCTCGTTCTGCGAAAATTTCTAGAATTAAACCAGTACGATCAACAACGGTAGCGTCTGTTGTTTTTTCTAGATTACGAATTTGAGAAGGTGTTAATTCATCATTAACAACAATCATATCAACGTTATAAGTTTTTACAGCTTCACTTAACTCTTCAACCTTGCCTTTACCAAAGTAAGTACTAGGATTCGGACGTTCTAGTTTTTGCGTAAAAGTTTCAACGGGGTCAAGATTATTTGCTTTTGCTAGATTCGCTAGTTCTTCTAATTCGTAGTTTAGGTTTCCCTGACTCGTTGTTAAACCAACTAAAAATACTTTACGAGAGTTTTCTTGCATAAAAAATGCCTCCAATCAACTTGCGAGATTGGTGGCAGTTTACGTGTTTGGTACGAAAATAGCAGACCAATCTCAAGAAAAGCGCATAAAAACAATCTATTGTTTTTATTCACCACATCTTAAAAATTGTTCAACAAGTTCTCGTACCTCTTTCTTCTTAATAGTGATAGTGTATAAGTTTTATAGGGAAATGTCAATAATAGCGTACTTTGTTTTGTGATAATTTCTTCAACGCTGTTGCCAGATTTAACGTATAATAGAATGAGTTAACTAATTAATAGAAGGTTTTGAACATGTCAAAAGAAATTTATTTAACTGGTGATCGGCCCACTGGTAAACTACATATTGGTCATTATATTGGATCATTAAAAAACCGTGTGAGCATGCAAAATTCTGGTGATTACTCGCCATTTGTTATGATCGCTGACACACAAGCATTTACAGATAATGCTCGTAATCCGGATAAGATACGTCAATCATTAACTGAAGTAGCCTTGGACTATTTGGCGGTTGGCATTGACCCAGCGAAGACAACCATTTTCGTACAGTCACAAATTAAAGGCTTATTTGAACTGACAGAATATTTTATGAACTTGGTTAGTGTTGCTCGCTTGCAAAGAAACCCAACAGTTAAGTCAGAAATTAAACAAAAAGGTTTTGATGAGGGAATCCCTGCAGGATTTTTGACATATCCAGTATCACAGGCAGCTGATATCGCTATTTTCAGAGCAACAAAGGTGCCGGTAGGGGATGATCAAGAACCCATGCTTGAACAGACACGTGAATTAGTACGTTCATTCAACCATGCTTATAAGTCCGATGTTCTAGTTGAACCAGTTGGTGTTTTTCCACCCAAGGGACAAGGACGTTTACCAGGTTTAGATGGTAATGCAAAAATGTCTAAATCATTAAATAACGGTATTTTCTTAAGTGATGATGCAGATACGTTGGTGAAAAAGGTTAAGTCAATGTATACAGACCCCTTACATATCAATATTACTGATCCTGGTCATGTTGAGGGTAACGTGGTGTTTACTTACTTAGATATTTTTGATCCAGATAAAAAACGTGTTCAAGAACTAAAAGATCAGTATACCGCTGGTGGTTTAGGCGATATGAAAATAAAAAAGCATTTGATAGATGTCATGGAAGCTGAAATGGCACCAATCCGTCAACGACGTGAAGAATATGCCCAAGATATCCCGGCAGTTTTAAATATGTTACAAGAAGGCTCAAATAAAGCCAATGTTGTCGCTGAGCAAACAATGAAAGATGTTCGTCACGTGATGGGACTGGATTATTTTAGCAATTAAGAGCTCGGATTTTCCGAACTTTTTTATTTTATGTGATAGGTATTGATAAATAATTGAAATATCGTTTATTTATCTTGGAGATATGATGGGAAATAATGAACAGAAATTGAATCGTGGTTTCGGGCTAACAGCATCATTAGCTTTAGTTGTTGGAACAATCATTGGTTCTGGTATATTTTTTAAGCAAGGTAGCGTCTTAGAGTCAGCAGGTAGTACAAACGCAGCAATGCTAGCGTGGATTACTGGAGGTCTTTTAACGCTAGCATCAGGAATCAGCGTAGCTGAAATTGGCTCTCAAATGGGCAAAACTGGTGGCATTTATATTTATATCGAGAAAATTTATGGTAAAGTTTGGGGCTTTTTGGCTGGGTGGATGCAAGTGGTATTTTACGGCCCAGCAATGATGGGGTCCATTGCAGCCTATTTCGGTATTTTGTTTGTTGATTTATTTGGATTATCTAAGTCTCTAGCTATACCATCTGCAATTATTGCATTATCTTTTGTAGGTCTTATTAATTCAATTCCAAACCGATTCAGTGCTGGATTTCAAATAATAACAACTACAGTGAAAATGTTACCGATTATTGCATTAATCGTTTTTGGTTTATTTTTTGGACAGCACGATGCTATTGGACAAACTGTTGCTCAAGCTTCGCAGAGTGGACAAGGTAGCTTTGGAGTGGCTGTATTAGCGACCTTATTTGCTTACGATGGTTGGGTTACGCTAGCTAATATAAGTGGTGAAATTAAAAATCCACAAAAGGTCTTACCCAAGGCTATTATTTTTGGTATTTTGATCGTTCTAGTTGCTTATGTCGGTGTGAGCTTTGGCGTTTATCAGAGTTTACCCGCTAATACCATTGTTAATTTAGGACAAAACACAACGTTATACATGGCTACAAATGCATTTGGTGTTATCGGTGGTAGGTTATTGAGTATTGCTGTATTAATCTCTTTACTTGGTACACTAAATGGAAAAATTGTTTCATTCCCACGGGTGTTATTTGCAATGGCTAACGATGGTATGTTTCCGTTTGCCAAACAGTTTGCCAAAATCAATATGCGTTCTCGGACCCCTAATAAGTCCATTTGGTTTATGATTTTTCTTGGCATTTTGATGATTATCTTTACGAATCCAGATCGTTTAAGTGATATTGCGATTTTTACGACTTTCTTATTTTATATACTTGTTTTTGTTGGTGTCTTTAAATTACGTAAAAAGGATTCTCTTGGAGAGAAACGTAGCTTTTCTATGCCATTGTACCCCTGGATACCAATCATTGCTATTTGTGGTTCACTCTATGTTGAAATCTCTGAGATTATGCACGACTTGTCTGGTGTTATAATTTCTATAGGAATTGTCGCGGTTGGTTACCCTGTTTATATAATCCTATCTCGTCGCTTGAATAAGATGTAAACTGTTTATACATATTGATTTAATGGCATATGATTAGTTTAATTAAATCGAGCATAAGTATAATATATGACTGAGTAAAGAACTTACACGAAAATAGTGTTATATGTACGCATTTTCAGTTCGTGACTTACTCACAATATCAGTCAATGAGAAAACATAAAAAAGACGCCGTTAACGGCGTCTTTTTTAGTTAATTTGAAGAATCTTCGACAGATTCTGATGGTGATTCTTCTGCTGGTCGGAGAGAATCGGCTATTGTCTGTAGAGAACTCGGTATGTCACCACCGTATGCTGAACCGGTGGAAGCATGTTTTAAGCCTAGTGCTTTACGAGTTAAGTTAGTCACGCGTTGCTTTTCTTTTTGGGTAACAACTTCATATGAAACGTTATTTCCTTCAGCGTCAGGATAACTTGTTCCGACACCTTGAATATGTTCGGTGACAATATTTTTTGCTGCATTAATATATTTGCTAGCAATCGTCGTCATATCTCCAAATGACAAATCAGTTTGAACATTTGAACTCATTGTATTCATAAACTTTGTATTCAATAAACTTGATACATTAGCTGACTTTTTAATCAGACCTTCTAATACCAATCGTTGACGTTTTTGGCGCCCATAATCACCATCTGGATCATCGTAACGCATACGTGAAAATGCAAGGGCTGCATCGCCTGTCATAACGTGCTTGGTTGCTGACCAAGTGACACCATTATCATCAGAATGTTCATAACCTGTGCTTCCTTTGTGGAAGCGGTATAGGTTTTCACCGTAGTCATGGGCTGTTTCCTGACTATAAGTGAAGTCAATAGGTGACTTCACAGAAATGCCTCCGACTTGAGTGACCATTTTTTCCAATCCGGACATATTAACTAAGGCATAAAAATCAATAGGAATGTTTAAGTAAGATTCTACAGTTTTAATAGCGGTAGCCGTTGAACCATAGGCATATGCTGCATTTATCTTTTGAGGGAACGTACTTTCGTATCCTGGAATAGAAACCATTGCATCACGAGGGATAGAAATCATTGTTGTTTTTTGGGTCTTGGGGTTGACCAGAAGCAACATCATTGAATCTGTACGTCCTTTGTATGTACGCCCTAATTCACCAGTATCCGTTCCAAATAACAAAATAGATAAAGGTTTTCCACTTTGAACAACGCTCGAGACGTTTCGGGATTTAGTGACGCCACTGCTCTTATATGTTTTATCGATTGCTGATTTAGTATTATGGATTGCCATCCAAGCAAATGTACCCGACACGATAAGTAAGAAACCGACAATGAGCAAGGTAATATTTCGTAGTTTGTGATTACTTTTTGAATAGCGATCAATTCTGGACTTCACTGCAGTTTGTTTATTTTTTTTCATAACGGTCTCTCGATTGTTTTAGCCATTGAAATATGGCGGTTTGTAAGAAAATAAAGACAGTTACCGAGTGTCACCGATATACTGCCATTTTGTGTAACAAAGGTAAAAAATCCAACTGATAATAATGTTATCGAACCTAGTTAAAGTCAAGATTAAATTTTAACTATATCGGCTTTTTCTTATAATTATATCTCATATAATGCTACAATTATTAAGAACTATAAGCAAATGAGTTTGTAGAAATTTAATATTTGGGAGAATGTGAGTAGTCGGAGTTTATTAAGCATATTAAGTATTATTGTCGTCACAAAACTGTATTTGTGCGTATGCAATTTAAATATGCTTATCCGTAATATCACAATGATAAATAATGTTAATTCCACCGGATAAGCTAAGAAAAATTTTAATGATTACTTTTGGTGTTATTTTTGTTTTTATAGGAATTCAAGTTAGATTTCATATGATATTCATGCAAGTTCTGGATGCGACTGTAGATTTTGCTGTAAATAACATTTTGTCGTCGAAAATACCTTTGTACTTAAAGTTAGGTAGTCTTTTTTCTCATTATTGGGTTATTGTGCCATTGATAGGAGTCATGGTAGCATTTCTTTATTTAATAAATTATAAAATTGCTGCCTGGTGGTTTGTGATTACACAACTTATTGCGATGCTACTGACATGGGTGATTACAATTATTTTGCGCATCCATTGGCAGAACGGTCCTAAAATAGGTGAAACAATACCTAATTTATTATTGGTGTGGTGGTTACAATTACTCTTACTATTGGTCATTATTATGCCATATTTGGTTAAGTCGAGAAAAATTCAAGTGACAATTAATATTGTCATTGGTTTATTTTGGTTATCGATTATGTTAGCTCGCATTCAATCTCATCACATGGCATTTACGAGTGGCTTGGGTGCAATTACTTTTGGTTATTTTTGGTGGCAGTTTAGTACACAACAATATTATAAAAGAGCGCGTCATTGGCAAAAGGTACTTGAAATTGACGGGCGCGTATAAGTGTGTTATTATTTTCATATTGTCAAAGAGGTTGCAACCAACATGAGTCACATGAATGAGTCCGCCAGGATGTTGAAATCATGTAAAAGGGAAGGTTGCCGAAAGGGTTAACAGGCAAGATAACCCTTGGGCTAGTGATTAAGAGTTACTAGACTGTCGTAGAAATGCGGTGCGCTTTGAAAAGTGATTATATAATGACTTTTTAAACCTCGTCCTGCTTGTTAAGGAGAGGTTTTTTATTTTGAGAAGGAGATTTTATGTCTGAGCATAAAGGACACATACAGCGTAATTTAAAAACGCGCCATGTGTCAATGATCGCATTAGGTGGTTCAATTGGAACGGGATTATTTGTAGCTTCGGGAGCTACCGTCGCACAAGCAGGCCCTATGGGGGCTATTGTCGCTTACTTAGCTATTGGGGTGATGGTTTATTTCTTGATGACTTCGCTGGGTGAAATGGCCACTTATTCACCAACTTCAGGTTCATTTTCTGACTATGCTGGTAAATATGTTGACCCAGCATTGGGGTTTGCCATGGGGTGGAACTACTGGTTTAATTGGGCTATAACACTAGCTGTTGATATTGTAGCAGTTGGCTTAGTCGCTGAATTTTGGTTTCCAAATACACCAGGGTGGATATTTTCCGCGATTGCTTTATTACTCATCTTCTTAATTAATGTTTTTTCAGTTGGCACTTTTGGAGAAGCTGAGTTTTGGTTGTCGATGATCAAGGTAGTAACTATTATCGCTTTCTTGATTACTGGGTTAGCTACTATTTTTGGTGTAATTCATTCTGACATTAATGTTATGAAAAACTTGTCTGTTGGTAATCATGGATTTGTTGGTGGACCTCAGGCTATCTTGTCGGTATTTGTTGTTGCTGGATTTTCTTTTCAAGGCACTGAGCTAATAGGTATCACTGCTGGTGAAGCTCAGGATCCTGATAAGTCAGTTCCCAAGGCCATAAATCAAGTTTTTTGGCGTATCTTACTGTTTTATATTCTTGCAATTTTTGTTATCTCCGCCTTGGTTTACTATAAAGATCCACGCTTGTTGAGTTCTTCGACACAAAATATTGCTGTCTCACCATTTACCATTGTATTTAAAAATGCAGGGATTGCTTTTGCGGCTAGTTTGATGAACGCAGTTATTTTAACATCAATTATTTCGTCAGCAAATTCAGGTTCATATGCTTCTACACGTATGTTGTACGCTATGGCACGCAAAGGGGATGCCCCTAAAATTTTTGCCAAACTTTCATCTAGAGGCGTACCGGTAGCAGCCTTAGTAGTAACCACTGCTATTGGGTTATTAGCATTTATTGCTAATACCAAAGGAGGATCAGTTGCTTATACTTGGCTAGTTAACGCTTCAGGATTAACAGGATTTATCGCTTGGGTCGGCATTGCTATCTCTCATTACCGATTCCGAAGAGCTTATGTGGCGCAAGGAAAGAGCTTGTCTGATTTGAAATACAAAGCTAAGTGGTTCCCATTCGGCCCACTATTTGCGTTAGTAATTTCTATTGGGGTTATCATTGGCCAAGATCCAAACAGTTTTGCCCATCTGAATTGGGAAAAGATATTTGTAACCTACTTATCAGTACCTTTGTTTGTAATCTTATATCTTTGGTACAAAATTTCTCACAAAACGAAGCTAATTGCTTTAAAAGATGTCGATTTAAAACAATATAAATAAGTGGATATAAAAAGGCACTACATTATCTGAAGTGCCACACAATAGTTAAACAAAATAGAATTAATTAACTATCAAACTCAGTGATGAGTTGCCGATATTGAATTGGCGACAAATTATTGAGTTTTTTGATGCGGTAATTTGATGTAATCAGTGGATGGGATTCTAGACAATTCAACATAAGGATTTTGAATTCTGGTGAATGGCCTTAATAATAATTGAACCAGTCATACAGGCGTAAATATTTTGTGCTTTTTGATGAGCACAGCTTCCTCTGGTCCAGCCAGTCTTTGACAATTATTATTTTAAAGTTATTTGAATAGTTAGACACAAAAATACCCGATAGCTTGATGAACAGATTTTCTATTCTGTCGAAGTTATCGAGTTTACTTGATATGGTAATGTTTTTTATATGGGTAATAGCTTAGCCACGTACTACTAGGACATCAACTTTAGCAGACCTTGTCACGAATTCCGTAACAGAACCAATAACTAAACGTTCTACAGCATTTAATCCAGTTGCACCAATAACAATCAAATCAGCATTGACTTCGTTAGGTACATCTTTAGCGATTAACGACTTTGGTGACCCGTATTCGATTAGATAATCGACATTTTTAACGCCAGCTTCAATCGCCTGTGTTTTATATTGTTCTAAGCTTTTTCGTGTTTCATCTGAAACTGCTTCAACCATTGTATCGTCAAAACTGGCCACATTTTGAAATGCACGGGTATCGATAACGTTCAAAATTGACAAGATACCTTCATCACCAGCATCCAACGTCAGTTCAATTGCGCGCGTTAATGCAGCTTCAGATTCTTTTGAGCCATCCATTGGTACTAAAATCCTATGATAATTTGCTGTCATAATAACATCCCTTCTTGCAATATGCAATGCGTTCTTGTATATGTCTAGTATAGCGCTTTCATAACAAAATTAATAGTATGTTCTTTCATCTTAATAGACACCGGTTTTAATTTATACAAAAAAGCGCCCACAGATGTGGACGCACAGGCCTAGCCTGGAACACTCAATTGATACCGTTAATCACTACGCAGATTTTCCTCGAAATTATCGAGGTGGATGGTTCATCAAAATTGTCAGATTACCGAATGAAAGGGCATACCTTCTAAGTTCTGAATTCCCAACCGAAAATAAAAGTTGTAAGGAAAAAGCTGATGATGTAGCAATGCGTATATCTGAGGAATTCATATAGTATTATAACGCTAAAACTCGTTAACTGAAAGACTTGACTTTTCAACTTAGGCCGTCATCTTGTCGTGATTTCAGTGTCTGATAGACATCAAATAATTGTTGTTCAATTTTTGAATTGCCTTTAGGATCAAAGTACTGAGTGTTTGTCATTTTATCTGGTAAATATTGTTGAGCTACCCAATCATTATCATAGTCGTGCGGATATGCGTAATTCACACCGTGATTCAATTCCGAAGATCCTTTATAATGTGCATCTTTTAAATGATCAGGTATATCGTAAGATTTGCCATGACGCACATCACTAATAGCCAAGTCTATTGCTTTATAGGCGGAATTAGATTTAGGTGAGAGAGAAAGTTCAATAATAGCATTGGCTATCGGAATTCTGGCTTCTGGGAATCCTAGTGTTTGTGCTGCTTGAATAGCAGTCACTGCCCGCTGAGCTGCTGGTGGATTTGCTAATCCGATATCTTCGTATGCAATAACCGTAAGTCGACGTGCTAAGATTGGTAAATCACCAGATTCGATAATACGTGCAGCGTAGTGTAATGCTGCATCGGTATCGGATCCACGAATTGATTTTTGGAGTGCTGAAATCACATCGTAATGTGCATCTCCATTTTTATCAGCTGATAATGCTTTACGTTGCACAGTTTCTTCAATGATTGGCAAACTGATATGAACGATATCATTTTCATTAGGTTTTGTTGATAAAACTGCTAATTCTAAACCATTTAATGCACTACGTAAATCACCATTTGTTGCTCGCGATAACTGTAACATAGCATTATCATCGAGAGCAATATTATATTGCCCAAGACCTTTTTCTTTGTCAGCAATGGCTCTTTTAACAGCGTTTGTGATATCATTTTCACTTAGGCTGTTAACTTCAAATATTTGCGTTCTAGAACGAATAGCTGGTGTGACATTAATATAAGGATTTTCTGTCGTCGCACCAATTAATATAATTGCTCCGGACTCCAAATGCGGTAGCAAAAAGTCTTGTTTGACTTTGTTTAAACGATGAATTTCATCTAGTAGTAAGACAACAGTACCTGACATTTTGGCTTCTTCGACAACAATTTGTAAATCTTTTTGGCTATCGGTCGCAGCATTTAGCATGCGAAACGCATATTTTGATGAACCGGCTATGGCACTAGCTATTGATGTTTTACCAGTACCAGGTGGTCCATACAAAATCATCGAACTCAGTCGATGAGCAGAGACCATACGCCAGATGATTTTGCCTTCACCAACTAAGTGTTGTTGGCCGACAATTTCTTCAATTTTTGTGGGGCGCATACGGTACGCTAGCGGTTCTTGGGTCATGAACGTTTATCCTAAGTAAATATTATCCACATTGACAGCAGTATTAGCGGCTAGTACTACTGCTATGGGGTCTTCTTGATGTGCAGATTTTGTAGCGTCAGAAAGTAAGGTAAAACTATGTTTGCTTTGCGTTGCCAAACCGACATACGTTGAAAAATAGTCGCCAGCAAGTTGTTGATCGATTAAAACCTTACCGATGCTGTGCGATTTAAGTGATGCGGCAAATTGTGATTGGATGTTTGAATTGCCCAATTGAGATAACTTAATTGCGACAATGACACGTTCTCGGAACGTACCAAGATAGCGGTTTTGCTCATCGGGGTTAATTTTTGGGCTACCATTACCAAGCTGTTCTTGTTGTAAGCGTTCATTGACGTCCATAATTTTCTCCATTAATGTTTGATACTTCTATTATACTTTATCTTAGCCGTTAGTTCACGAGCTCACGCTGACACAGGAGAAATTTCTGTTAGTCCTCATTCAACAATACGAAGGGATAGACCATTAGCAGAGGTTAAAAAATAATTCGAGCGAACTATTAAGGTGAGGGTATTGTTCTAGCTATTTTTTACAGTCACATTGTTGCATACAAACTGAAAAAAGATGATATTTCATTTATTTGAAAAGGGCTGGTTTTACATGACTCATGCTGTTATAGCGCTATGCTTATCAATTCTTAGTAAATGAAAGGAATTAATATGATTATAAAAATACTGGAAAAATAAATAGCGACACGAATAAAAAAATTCGTACAAAAAGACAGCCCAATTTTGAGCTGTCTTTTTGCTTGTTACTTATAAAAAAGAAAAACGTCACCAAATCTGGTGACGTTACAAACAACTAAGAATTAAAGTATTAACCCAAGTGGTTGTAGTATTCGACGATCAACGCTTCGTTGATATCAGCATCTAATTCTTCACGTTCTGGCAAACGAACGAGTGAACCTTCAAGCTTTTCAGTGTCTAATGATACGAATTGTGGGCGAGCCACAACTGATTCGATAGCAGCTTGGATAGGCAAGATGTTCTTTGACTTTTCACGAACTGATACAACTTGTCCAGGTTGTACGTTGTATGAAGGAATATCAACGCGCTTACCATCTACTAAGATGTGACCATGATTAACAAGTTGACGTGCTTGTTGGCGTGTAGTTGCCAAACCAAGACGGTAAACAATTGAATCTAAACGTTGTTCCAATGAGATCATGAAGTTAGTACCATGAGTACCCTTACGAATCTTACCAGCCTTGTTAAACAAAGCTTTGAATTGGCGTTCAGTCAAACCATAAGTGAAGCGCAACTTTTGCTTTTCGCGCAATTGCATTCCGTATTCAGAAATTTTAGCACGACGACCGGCACCGTGATCACCAGGTGCGTAAGCACGACGTGACAATTCTTTACCAGTACCAGACAATGAAACACCTAAGCGACGTGAGATACGCCACTTTGGACCTGTATAACGTGACATGTATATGTCCTCCAAAATGTATTATGCTGTACATTTGAGGGTAAGTACCAGATGCGTGCAGCGCCTATCTTGACGTTTCTCAGAGCCAGTAGCTATGGCCTTACTAACGATTTGGGGCGTTGTTGACGCGCTTCTTTACTTACTGCTACTCAATTTAACAACTCATTACATGATATCAGAATCATTAAGGAATAGCAAATTGTTAAGAAAATTGTAAACGATTTGAGATTTGGCAAATCTCCTTTAATTCAACTGTATAAGTGCTAAGATGGAAAGTGAAAATTAAAAGGTTGGAAACTATCCATATGTTTAACTTTACAGTTTTAGCAATTATATTACTTTTGGTTGTCATCGCTTATTTAGCAATATTTGTGATGCAAAGAACGACCGTCAAAAAAGTTAGTGACCTCAGAGCAAGAAAAGAGCAGCTTGAGTCTTTGAAAGTTCGTGAAGAACTTGTAGAAGGGCGAAAATTGCCTTTAACAGGTCAGTCTTTAAAGAACTATCAAAAACTTGAGAGTTCTTTTAACGATGTTCAAAATAACAAGTTTTTAAAAATTGATCAACAAGCTAATTTGGTACTTTTTGAAGCTCGGGGTATCAATTTCATTAAGACACGCAATGAATTAGAACGTTTGCAAGGTATGGTCGATGATACAGAAACTACCATTAAAGATGTGCGGTCTGGTCTGCTTGATTTAAAGAAAACAGATGAGGAACACCGCGAGGCAATCAACGATCTTAAGAAGAAGTATGAAGGATTGCGTAAGCGGTTGCTTGCTGAAAACTTTAAGTTTGGGCCAGCTAATCCTGCTCTAGATGAGTTTTTGAGTCAATTAGAAGCCGATTATGATGAGTTTACAGAGTTAACTGAAAATGGTGATCATGCTACGGCTTCTGATATCTATGAGCAATTAGCGATGGAAACCACTCAAATGGAAAAAATGATGGCCGATATTCCAGAGCTGTTTGATCAATTAAATATTAAGTATGTTGACCAATTAAATGAATTAGCTCAAGGACACACTAAGCTTATAGAAGCTGGTTATGTTTTTCTAAATGATAGTGTGGAGCAAGAACTTCAGGCAATTGACGCACAACGTCAGCAAGTTTTGAAATTATTAGCAGATTTGAAATTAAAGGAAGTAACTGAACAAACTGGATATATCGAACAGCGTATTGATGCCATGTACGAAACGATGGAAACGGAAGTAACGGCTCGCAAACACGTTACTAAAAATGCCGATCGTCTATCTTCTGATTTGCTACGCTTACGTGAGCAAAATCAGACATTATCTGTCGAGCTGGATAGATTAGGTCAAAGTTTCCAATTTAATCATAAAGAGTTAGAAACACGACGTACTTTATTAGAACAAATCAATATGGCAGAGGAGCAAATTAATCATAATGATGATTTACTCGAAGCTAAAGAGATATCATACAGTGAGTTGCGGATTCAGCAAGAAAAATTGCTGAAGCAGTTTGAAGAAATTGAGACACAGCAGGTAGATATTTGGGATAAAATATCTGGATTAGAAAAAGCTGACCGATCAGCTAGACAGCTAGGTGGACAATACCAAAAAGAAGTTGAAGCCATTAAAAATGCTGTTGAACGGATGAGTTTGCCGGGCTTACCAGTTGCTTATCTAGAATATTTTTACGCTGTATCAAACGAATTAAAGCGTCTTGCAAAGTCATTAAATACGAATTTGATTAATATGGATGAGGTACAACGTCAATTGAACATTGTATCAGCTGATATTGATACATTAAAAGAAAAGACAGAAGAAATCGTTGATCAGGCCGCACTAACCGAACAACTATTACAATATGCTAATCGTTATCGTGCTTCGAATGAGCGTGTGGCTGCTGCAAGCGAGCAAGCACGTATGTTTTACGAGAGAGATTACAATTTCAAGCAGGCAATGGATATCCTCGGATCAGCTCTTGATAGTGCTGAACCAGGGGTTTATGAAAGACTAGTTGATTCATATATGCGTCGAAAAACACCATTAGTATAGTCGACATAAAAGGAGCCACCGCTATTGAGCGGTGGCTCCTTTTATGTTAGGTTATGATAATTTAGAATGCTTAATGCCATAGAAGAAGTACCAGATAACACCAAGTAGTAACCAGAGGCCAAACATTTTGAGTGTCTCGGCAGATAGCTGTGTAATAAAGAACAAACTTATCACACCCGCAATAAACGGTACAACTGGATAGCCAGGTACTTTAAAACCATCATGCGCTAAATCTTTACGCCGACGAAGAATTAGAATACCAAAATTAATAAAAGCAAAGGCTGTTAAAGTGCCCGCATTAATTAAACTAGCCAATGTGCTAAGGGGAATAAGGCCGGCAAAGATAACTTCAACAACAACTGCCAAAATTAATGCATTGACTGGTAAATGTGATTTGGGTGATATTTTACCTAGGCTACGAGGGAGTAAACCGTCACGTCCGAAAGAATAAGTTAAACGAGATGACGCATAAATCAGAGCCAATACGGCTGTAAACATACCAATTAATGCACCGATGGTAATCACAATAGAAAACTGTGTTTGGTGGACAACTTGCAGCGCAAACGCTGCTGGATCATCAACGCCCAGCTTTTTATAATTAACAATTCCTGTTAATACGATGGAGAATAGTGTATACAATAGAGCCGAAACAACAACCGTTCCAATAATACCTTTAGCCATTGTTTTCTGTGGGTTTTTAACTTCAGCAGCATGAGCAGCAATGGTATCAAATCCTAGAAAAGCAAAGATAATACTTGCTGTTGCAGCCCAGATGCCGTTCAATCCACCAAATCCGCTGTGGAATTCTTTGGGATAAAACGGTACATAATTACTTGTTTTAATAAAGAATGATCCGCCAACAATAAACAAGATTAAAATAACAATTTTGATAACGACCGCACCATTTTCAACATTTTTTGAAGTATTTAATCCTCGGGATAATATAACAGCGACGAGTAAAATGATTAATACTGCAAATAAATTAACAATTCCGCCCTCCATTGGACCTGCAGATAGATATTTGGGAATATGAATGCCAAATATAGCTAATAAGTTGCTCAGGTATGCCGAGAATCCGGTTGCAATTGCTGATACTGCTAAGAAATATTCAACAATTAATGACCAACCCAATAGCCAACCAATAATTTCTCCGTAAATAGCGCCCCCGTATGAGTACGCTGAGCCGGCAACTGGCATGGCTGCTGAAAACTCGGCAAAAGCCATACCCGATAAGCCAGAAAAAATCGCAGCAATTAGGAATGCAATAGCAACCGCCGGCCCAGCATGATCGGCGGCTTCGTGACCTGGTAAAATAAATATTCCTGTACCAATGACTGTGCCTACTCCTAGACTAATCAAATCACGCGTTGTTAAAACCCGCGACATATGTGAATCTGCACTCAAATAATTATCAACAGATTCTCGCTTAAAAGCTCGCGCAAGAAGTGACATAATAATTCTCCAATTTTTAATAGTTTTTGTACACCAGTTATTCTATCAATTTCAAGTATACTTGTCGAACTTTACAAATAGTTTTACGATACAATAATAACTAAGGAATTTGAATGATGAAAAATAACAAAGTTTTTGTAATTACTGGTGCCACAGGTGTTGGTAAGACAACAATTGCCCGCTATTTGCAAGATACATATCGGATGCCGAGAGTTGTAACGCATACAACGCGCCACCCGCGGGAACGGGAAGAGAACGGCGTGGCCTACTATTTTGAAACTGATAATAGTTTTGAAAAAAATCATTATTTGGAACGGGTGCAGTATGCTGGATATAAATATGGCTCATCATATGAAGCATTAGAGCGCGCTTGGAGGAAAAACCCGTATGCAACAATTGTTTTGGATACAGCGGGAGCTATTACATATTCTCGGGAGCTGGGTGAGCAGGCTGTAATTATTTTCGTTACGGTCACACATCCTGATATGTTAATTGACCGCGTGCAAGTTCGAGGTGATGATCCATTAGTGATTGAACAACGAATCGCCTCGCCAGAATTTTTACGTGACGTAACTTTGCCAAAAGAACTAAAAAATGTTGCTTATGAGCTAGCAAACGATGATTGGGCAAAAACTAAAATACGTCTCGATCTTCTGGTGAATGATATTATAAGTGGCCGTAGCCTACCTCGAAAAGGGAAAATGTGAGTTTGTTAATAAGAAACTTGACAAATGATTGAATTAATATTAAAATTAGTCTCATAAAAATAAAAAAGGTTTTAACACAATGTCACATTTAATGAACAAAACTACAGTAAATTTTTACTTTAAGTATTTTGGTTAATTGTCCAAGTACTTAAGGCATTTTGCGTAGGTATTCGGATTAATCTGCTGAATGCCTAGTGAGTTCATATACATTTGAGCAAACGCACATTCAGAGTTCTTTCTGGGTGTGCGTTTTGTGTTAAATTAGGGAGAAAATTATGCCAGAAGTAAAACCCACGTTATTGAATAACCTCAATCAACATTTAAAACTTGTTGGTCCATCTGCTATTCGGGCATTTGATATTGAAGTAAGTGAAATTCCAGACATTATTAAGCTGACACTAGGTGAACCGGATTTTAATGTACCTGATCATATCAAGCAAGCTGCGATTCGGTCCATTGAAGCAAATGATTCACACTATGCTGCATCCAATGGTACGATTCATTTACGTGAGGCTGCGGCTGGATTCTTGGCAGATCGTTATGATATCGATTACGATCCTACTAGTGAAATTATTGTAACTATAGGTGCAACCGAAGCTATTTATGATACGCTTACAACGATATTAAACCCGGGCGATAAAATTATACTCCCTACACCGATTTTTCCATTATATATAGCAGTTGGATTAGTAGATGGTGCTGAACCTGTATTTATCGACACTTCTTCAAATGATTTTGTGTTGAGTCCAGAGATGCTTGAGTCTGCAATTGAGAAGCATGGGGATGATATTAAAGCTGTTGTGCTCAACTTCCCATCTAATCCAACTGGGGTTACTTACAATGAGGAACAAATAAAAGCGATTGCGGATGTTTTGCGTGGTACGGACATTATTGTTATTTCCGATGAAATTTATTCTGAACTATCATATGAAAACAAGCATGTATCCATGGCTAAATATTTGCCTGAACAAACAATTCTGCTAAACGGCGTTTCAAAATCACATGCAATGACGGGCTACCGCATTGGTATTTTAGCTGGTCCAGCACAATTGGTTCAAAAAATAGCGATGATTCATCAGTTTGTAACCACGACTGCTTCTAATCCAGCTATGGCTGCAGCTGCAGAGGCCTTAGGGACAGAGGCAGGGCGGCAAGATACGTTGGCCATGAAAGCTGAGTATCTTCAACGACGTGATTATGTTTATGACACAATGACACAACTTGGTTTTAAAGTTGCTAAACCAGATGGCGCATTCTATATTTTTGCTAAAATACCGGCTGGCTATATTCAGGATGATTTTGCTTTTGCGCGTGATTTAGCTCAAAAAAATGGGTTAGCTTTGATTCCGGGTTCGTCATTTGGTCCAGGCGGAGAAGGATATATTCGATTAAGCTATGCAGCATCCATTGAAACATTACAAAAAGCCATGCACCGTTTGACTGCTTATATGGAAGAAAATGGTAAATGAATAAAATATTAATGACAAGTGTGCGTAGTGACGAAGAGCAGGCTATTCATCACTATGCTGAAAAAAATCATGTGGAGATAGTGATTTCTCGTGATGATGTTCATCTTGAAACACTACCTGATTTAACAGGAATTGACGGATTAGTGATACAACAAACAGCAAAAATTGGCGGGAATCAGCAGTTTTATGATCATATTGCCAAGCACATACCGCAAATAGCGACCAGAACTGCTGGATATGACATGATTGAAATTAATTTGGCTAAAAAAGCTGGTTTGAAAATAACCAATGTACCAGCCTATTCACCAAGATCAGTAGCTGAAATGGCACTTATGCAGATTTTGAGGTTGTTGCGTCATACGCCAGAATTTGATAAACGAATTGCTAACAACGATTTTCGCTGGATAGGTCTGCAAGCGAGAGAAATTCATTCGGTTACTGTCGGTATTGTCGGTGTAGGACGAATTGGTGGTACACTGGCAAAATTATTAAAAGGCATGGGTGTCAATGTCTTAGGTTATGATATAGCTCCTGATGTCGCACTTTGTGATGTGATTAGTTACGTTACAAAAGATGAGCTCTTGGCGCAAAGTGATGTAATCAGTTTACATGTTGATTTAAATGAAACCTCAATTCATTTGCTTTCTGAAGCGGATTTCCTAAAAATGAAAAAGGGTGTGTTGTTAATAAATGCTTCGCGTGGACCAGTTATCAACACAAGTGATTTAATTACTTTTTTAGAGAATGGTCAAGTGGGTGCCGTGGCACTAGATACGGTAGAAAATGAGTCCGGTATTTTCAATCATGATTTACACGATCAGGGGGTGCCAGATGAACGCATCCAAAAACTATTATCAATGTCAAACGTCATTATTACGCCACATATTGGCTTCTTTACTAACATAGCCGTCAAAAACATGGTTGATATTTCGTTGGATGATACTTTAATGATACTCAACGGACAATCTTCACCACACGAAGTTTAAATTAAGCGCTTCGGCGCATACATAGGAAAGAAATATGAGATCAGTTAAACATAGTTCCGCGACAACAATCAAAAAATTTATTATTGATATATTGAATGGTACGAGTTTGGGTATAGTGTTGACTTTAATTCCTAGTGCGTTGGTCAGTCAATTACTGTTATTGTTTTCTGGTAATGAAATTGCTACCCGAATTGCATTCATGACAACACTGATTCAGAGTACATTGCCATTAGTAGCAGGTTTTGCTGTTGGTCAAATTTTAAAGTTAACAGTGATTGATTCAGGCGCCATTGCACTTGCAATGTTTGTTTCTGCTGGTGTTGTGAAAAGCACAGCCAATGGGACAATTATTTCTGGTAGCGGTGTGATACTTAATATTTTGCTCGTGGCATTTTTGGCATCTATATTGGTAAAGCTCACTGAAAAATCTTTTGGACATCTTAAAATACTATTACAGCCATTATTTGTAGTCGTTATTGCTGGTACTGTTGGACTGATGACTTTACAGCCAATCAGTGTCTTGCAAACTTGGATAGGGGATGGTGTTGCTTATGCTACTGAATTAACACCGTTACTCATGGGCGCGGCTCTAGGCGCGATTTTTGCTTTTCTCATTGTTTCCCCGCTATCTTCGGTAGGTATTGCGATGGCTATTAGCCTAACAGGGGTTGGATCAGGTGCTGCTAATGCAGGAATTACAGTAGCCAGTTTTACATTAGCGCTAATGGGCGCTAGTGTGAATCCTATTGGTGGTACGTTGGCACATTTTGTTGGTTCACCAAAAATTCAAATGGCAAATATGTTAGTCAAGCCTAAATTATTTATACCGACAAGTATAGGTGCGGCGATAATGGGTACGGTAGCAACTATATTGAATATCAAAGGTACACCATTTTCCGCAGGATTTGGATTTTCTGGATTAGTGGGTCCCTTGACAGCTTGGTCAGAATCAGACAAAAGCCTTGTATCTATATTTAGCATTTTGCTAGTATTTGTCATACTTCCCGTTATTATCGCTATAGCCTTAAAATGGTTATTCGTGACTAAATTGAAAGTGATTAGGGCGGAAGATCTTAAACTAACCTTGCAATAATTAGTTAAATAAAAGAACGAAAATGAGTCAAGGGACAAGAAAAGTGCGATTAAAGCGAATGTAAGCAAAAGGAAACGAGATAAAAAGGGTAAAAAACGAACGTAAAAAAGAAGTAAAGAAAGTAGTTGACTGAAAGGGATAAAGTTGGTATATTAGTATATGTTCCGACGGAGCGAAGCAACGAAAAGGTTGAGGCGTAGGGAAGGAACGAGCGCGAAAAGAGAGAGGAAGCAACGAAAAGAAGTAGTTGACAAATCGAAAAGAGCGTGATAAGATAATATAGTTGTCTCAGCGACAACAAGTAGCACATTGAAAACTGAACAAAACTTTGAACAAACGAATCTGTAGCTGTTACGTAAAGTAACAAAAACAAATTTGCGAAGTCAATTCGTAACAAACAATAAACGGATTACGTTATAGAGATATAGCGAAAAATAGTCAGTTTAATCGAAGAGCAATCTTCAAATTTTCAAATTGAGAGTTTGATCCTGGCTCAGGATGAACGCTGGCGGCGTGCCTAATACATGCAAGTCGAACGCACAGCGAAAGGTGCTTGCACCTTTCAAGTGAGTGGCGAACGGGTGAGTAACACGTGGACAACCTGCCTCAAGGCTGGGGATAACATTTGGAAACAGATGCTAATACCGAATAAAACTTAGTGTCGCATGATACAAAGTTAAAAGGCGCTTCGGCGTCACCTAGAGATGGATCCGCGGTGCATTAGTTAGTTGGTGGGGTAAAGGCCTACCAAGACGATGATGCATAGCCGAGTTGAGAGACTGATCGGCCACATTGGGACTGAGACACGGCCCAAACTCCTACGGGAGGCTGCAGTAGGGAATCTTCCACAATGGGCGAAAGCCTGATGGAGCAACGCCGCGTGTGTGATGAAGGCTTTCGGGTCGTAAAGCACTGTTGTATGGGAAGAACAGCTAGAATAGGAAATGATTTTAGTTTGACGGTACCATACCAGAAAGGGACGGCTAAATACGTGCCAGCAGCCGCGGTAATACGTATGTCCCGAGCGTTATCCGGATTTATTGGGCGTAAAGCGAGCGCAGACGGTTTATTAAGTCTGATGTGAAAGCCCGGAGCTCAACTCCGGAATTGCATTGGAAACTGGTTAACTTGAGTGCAGTAGAGGTAAGTGGAACTCCATGTGTAGCGGTGGAATGCGTAGATATATGGAAGAACACCAGTGGCGAAGGCGGCTTACTGGACTGCAACTGACGTTGAGGCTCGAAAGTGTGGGTAGCAAACAGGATTAGATACCCTGGTAGTCCACACCGTAAACGATGAACACTAGGTGTTAGGAGGTTTCCGCCTCTTAGTGCCGAAGCTAACGCATTAAGTGTTCCGCCTGGGGAGTACGACCGCAAGGTTGAAACTCAAAGGAATTGACGGGGACCCGCACAAGCGGTGGAGCATGTGGTTTAATTCGAAGCAACGCGAAGAACCTTACCAGGTCTTGACATCCTTTGAAGCTTTTAGAGATAAAAGTGTTCTCTTCGGAGACAAAGTGACAGGTGGTGCATGGTCGTCGTCAGCTCGTGTCGTGAGATGTTGGGTTAAGTCCCGCAACGAGCGCAACCCTTATTGTTAGTTGCCAGCATTCAGATGGGCACTCTAGCGAGACTGCCGGTGACAAACCGGAGGAAGGCGGGGACGACGTCAGATCATCATGCCCCTTATGACCTGGGCTACACACGTGCTACAATGGCGTATACAACGAGTTGCCAGCCCGCGAGGGTGAGCTAATCTCTTAAAGTACGTCTCAGTTCGGATTGTAGTCTGCAACTCGACTACATGAAGTCGGAATCGCTAGTAATCGCGGATCAGCACGCCGCGGTGAATACGTTCCCGGGTCTTGTACACACCGCCCGTCACACCATGGGAGTTTGTAATGCCCAAAGCCGGTGGCCTAACCTTCGGGAAGGAGCCGTCTAAGGCAGGACAGATGACTGGGGTGAAGTCGTAACAAGGTAGCCGTAGGAGAACCTGCGGCTGGATCACCTCCTTTCTAAGGATAATCGGAAAGCGACAGCGACTTAAGTGTCAATTTGTTTGTTTCAAAGTTTTGTTTAGTTTTGAGTGTGATACTTTAATAGGTATCATTGTCTCAAAGTGAT